>CAXBMX010000002.1:0-260464 GCA_963977055.1 uncultured Verrucomicrobiales bacterium | reverse complement strand
TGCGCCACCCTGCGGTGCGCCACCCTGCGGTGCGCCACCCTGCGGTGCGCCACCCTGCGGTGCGCCACCCCTGTCTCTCTCCAGATGCGCCAGGCAACAGACGCTCGTATCAGGCCTCCCCGCCGTGGTTGCAGCAACTCAATCCCGGCCGGACCGACGCCCCGATAAATATCCTTGAGAAAGCAAATACCAATCAGTAGGATTAAGGAATGAGAGCAGTTTTACCCATGCAATTCACAGTAATCGCTATTTCTTTTTTGTTTTCTACTCTTGGCTTCGCTGATGGCAATACGAAGAAATTAATTCAAAGTGAGGTACAAAGAGTCCAAAAGCTCAGTCGAATTAATAAAAAACATGTCGATCTATTTAATGGAGAATTTGAGAAATTATTTCCGGAAAAATACAAGGCCTACACGAAAGATCTAGCTGCGCTGAAAAGCGTCCGCTCCCCAAAAGAATTAGCTAAACAGATTGAGAACATTAAGAAGAAGTATCTCCCAGAAACTTCTGCGGTATTTAAAAAAACAGGACAGGTTTGGCCGAAGTATAAAGACTCCTTAAAGCAAGTGGCAAAAGAAGGAACGACACGGGAGCACAACTACGTTTCTAAAGACGGTCATTTAACCAACGGATTTGACCAAATTTTAGAACTGATCAGCAGTTGGGCTGATCGAAAGTCGCCCCAACTTGAATTTTCTCCGCGTTTTACTGGAGTTAGCTCACAGGAAGGCAGTGGAACTGCCAACCAGTTTGGAGTTTTCACTACCGATCTCTCTACTCGAGATGCCGCCGCTTTGACAGTCACTCAACCCTATGCAAATCCTTTTGCTGCTGACCAAGATTACGTGGTGGTGGTGCGATTTAGTGATCAAGCTTACCAAATGGCAGGAAGCCTTTGTGGCGGCGTGGGATCCTTTACAGCCGTCGCTTTCTTAGAAGTCATCGATGCTGACAATGGTGAATCCATTTGTTCAGTGAATAAAGTAATTCGAAGGTTTGATACCGTATCAATTGGTTGCACAAATTTTTTGGGAAGCGACACAAATGCAAAAGAAAAATGGTTGGAGTGTGATGTTCCTGCTTCTGCCAGAGGACGAAATCATACCGTTAAATTTGGAATCGTAACATCTAGTTATTTTGCCGGGGTTCCTTTGCTCACAAGAGTACAAACCCAAACAAGACATAATGTGGAATCCATCCAAATTGTCGCAGAGTAAGAATTAGTGCCAACGTATCGAATTGAACGTGACATAATTAATGCCTTTGTAGTAATGAAAGTGATTCGACATGACGCAATAGGTCACAACTTGCAGACCGTGAAAGGATTCGTTCTTTCACCTCCTGACCAAACGGCTCCACCAAATTTCCGTGGCCTGCCCCTTGTGAGCCATGTGGAGAAGATGCTTATTTTGTCGACGGCTCCCTTCTAAGACGAATTTCGAGCGGACACGAAAAAACGTGAGGCTCTCACTTCACGTTCTTCGAAATTGAATCCTCCGGTCTTTGATCAGATTGCCAAAGTAGTCTCTTCTTATTCTTAGCGGAAAAAGTCGTCGTCGTCGGATTCACCTGCCTTGCTGAGCGGGCGTGGTCCGGGGTCCTCCTTTTTCTGAAGGGCGCGACGCAGCTTCTTGAGTGCGATGTTCTGGAGTTGGCGGATTCGCTCGCGAGTGACGCCGAATTCCTGACCAACTTCTTCGAGAGTTTTAGGCTTTTCACCGGCTAGGCCAAATCGGGCATCGACGATTTTTCGCTCACGCTCGTCGAGAACCTCTAGGAGGTCGTCGAGTTGCATATTCTTGTGGCTCAGGAGCTCCAGAGGAGTCCGCGCCTTCTCGTCGCCGATGATATTGCCGAATTGGGTGCTGTCGTCGTCGCCGATAGGGGCATCAAGAGATGCCGGGCGCTGAGCAGCAGACTTGAGCTGCGAAAGCTTTGCGCGGTCGATTCTGCACCCCCTCAATCCCGACCGGACCGACGCCCCGATAAGAACTCCTTGAATAAGCAAATTCCTGCTATGGGGTTAGTCAAATTGGAATGTGAAATTTCCGCCAGGATTATGGGTTCATGATGTGAGTTGGGGTCGAAGGTTTAATGGGTAACGAAGGTCTTTCTTTCCGTATTGGGTCTCGCCAGATTTTTCCAGCGGCACAGCCTGCTATCCGCGCGTTTGCTCTAGTTGGTTGATTGATCGGCAAAGCGCCAGGTGACGGATTCGAGTCGGGGAGAGAAAAAGCGGTCTCATCTGTCAGCCGGACGTTCCGTTGAAGAACGACCAAGGAATTTCACAGACGCGCGACATTCGTGGTGGAAGAGATGGGGTGCGATTCAACTCATAATCGGGAGGCAATGGTGTCCGGGGTTCACGCCGCTTCCGGCAAGTAAGTCAGCCCGAGATTCTCGGCGGTGGTTTGGTCAGTAAATAGTCTCCACAGATCCACGGCCAGTTGCCGAGCCACGGCCACGGCAGCTTTCTTGCGAGCCGCCGCACTCGCCTTCGGGTTCTCTAGCACCGGCGCCCACTTGCGCAGGGCGTGGTAGTTGGGTTGCCAGCGCATCATTCGCCAGACCCCTTTTCCTTTTTCCCGAGTGATGCAATTTTGTAATTTGTCGCCTGACCCCTTTTCCGAGTGATGCAATTTTGTAATTTGTCGCCTGACCCCTTTTCTGACCCCTTTTCTGACCCCTTTTCCCTCCCACTGTCCAGGATGGCAATTCCAACGGGAAATCCGCTTCAGAGTCTCGTGGTCCCACCAATATTCGACCCGCCCGACGAACTCATTCCTCCACCCATCGTGTCGAGTACCTCACAGCTCGTCACTAAAGATCCGATTGCAATTAGGCAGAGGCATAAAAATAAATTCTTGAGCGAGAATCCGCAATGTTTCTTTATTGAGGCAGGTGGACTGATGGGGATGGAGTGTGATGATTTCATTTCGATTAGTGATGGGAGTTTTCGGTTAGGAATTTCAACCCTGACATTTGGCTGCTGGCGGCAGCCGGGATTGGAGGGGGTGCAACAGGCGCTGTGGAAGAAGTATTTCGCGAGGCTGACAGGAAAAGGGAAACCAGACCGGAGTCGTCTACGATTCTGATCAGGGAGAAGTCCATTCCGGGCGTGCAGCAAACACGCCCGAGAACAACATGATCGGAAGGTCAATTCGCCGTCCGCGTCCCCGAGTACTGTGGAGTCGAGGAACTGCCCCTCGGCCCTCCGTCACCTCGAACCATGCCCATTCCGGCATTCCAGTCTGCGCCGCCGCTGTTACTGCTTATAGATTCGCCAAAATCATCCAGCGATTCACAGCCTGTCATCAAGAGGGCTGTACATGCTAGGGCGAGAGTTGTGAGTAGGATCAATGATTTCATTTCTTGATTTGGATTACATATTGGAATTAGTGCCCGGAGTCCGCCGAACACTAAATAGTCTAAAAAATGCTAAGTAAGGGCAAGCAAGAACTGAACTGATAGGAATTTGCTTTTTCAAGGAGTTCTTATCAGATCCTCGGTCCTGCTGGGATTGAGGGGGTGCAATTTTTCAATCAGTCAGCGCCAAGGTCTTGCCCCTTCGCGCATGTTGGGCTATTCAGCAGGACCTATCGACCTCATTCTCACTCTCTTGAGCCAAGGCCCGGTCAGGATGAAGTGAATTCGAAAGGTTAAAAGGCACTTTACTAACAGCATTGAAAACGGAGTGAGTTCCCTAATCGAACCGAGAAAATGGGATATCGAAAATGAGCCGAAAATTAGAATTACTAGCGCCGGGTGGTGATGTGGAAGCGATTAAGGCTGCCATTGTCGCCGGGGCCAATGCGGTCTATTGCGGACTGGATGTATTCAATGCTAGAAACCGTGCCTCCAACCTCTCCATGGATGAGTTGTATGGCGTCATTAGGCTTGCCCATGAATATCACTGCGAGGTCTTCCTGACTCTCAATGTGGTGATTTTGGAACACGAAATCCCAATTCTGGTAAGGCTCTTAAACCAGGTGGTGAACAGTGGCGTTGATGGACTGATCGTCCAGGACATGGGTGTCTTCAATATCGTGAAGAAGCATTTCCCGAGTCTTGAGATACATGCCTCGACTCAAATGACGACTCACAATGAGGGGCAGATCTTATTTCTAGGTAAACTGGGGGCAAATCGGGTCAACCTTTCCCGGGAATTGAACCTTCCGGAAATCACTAAATTGACGGCTCTCGCTCATAAAAATAATATCCTGACAGAGGTCTTTGTTCACGGGGCTCTTTGCATCGCGTTTTCCGGACAATGCTATTCGAGTTCGGTGAGCGTTGGGAACTCGGGGAACCGTGGTCGTTGTAGCCAGGCTTGCCGTGATAAATATGAAGAGACTGCTGCCGGAAATGAGTATCCCCTCAATTTAAAAGATAATTCAGCCATTTTTGAGCTGCCGCAGTTGATTGAGGCAAAAGTCGATTCTCTCAAGATTGAGGGTCGAATCAAAGGGGCGCTCTACGTTTATACCGTCACTGAGACGTGGCGAAAAAAGATCAATCGTTTTGTCGAGTTGGGAGACCTTACGGGGGACGATTCAAACCTTCATAAGGTGTTTAATCGGAGTTTCACCAGTTCATTCCTGACGGGAAATCTCTCTAAGGACATGTTCATCGATAGTCCGAAGGATTACAGTGCCCAGCACGCCATTGGGGAAAGTGGCGCGATTACTGAGCACGCGCGTCAAGTGGCTCAATGGAATCTCCGTGATGACAAACAGGCCCTCGGTGACACGCTTGCTGATAAAATAGAAGGCCTTACGATCGACAAGCCTGACTTGGTGATTTCGATCAAGGCAGAGCTCGGTGAGAAAATGGTTTTCGCTGCCCAAACAAGGGGGAGTGAGTTTGTCGTGACTTCAACTTCTCTCCTGCGCCCCTCTAAAGATTCCTCGATTACAGCGGATCTTCTGACGAAGCGTTTTAAAAGTTTTAATGACGAAAATTACCACTTAGCGGCGGTCGATTTCTCCCATCTCAATGAAGGCTTAAGCGTTCCGTTTAAAGAACTCAATGTGATGAAGAAAGAGCTGGCGTTCGTTCTGAACGGATCAGTCGAGCAGGTGCCGCCGGTAGAAATTCCCACGCTGGCGCAACATCCAAAAGTGGAAGCGTCTCCCAAGCTATCCCTTCTCATCAGTGATGAAAATGAGGCTCATCTCTGTGATGTGACGGATGCGGATATCTACTTCAAAATTCCAGAAAGTTTAAAAAAGGGCTGTGACAAGCACTCTGAGATTCTGCTTAGAAATCCAAGGTTTATTCCATGGTTTCCCGCCGTGCTGATCGGTAAGGATTATCTTGAGGCCGTCAGGATTTTGGAATTAACCAAACCAAAAACGATCGTCACTAATAACTCAGGAGTGGCATACAAGGCCTTTGAGATGGGGATAGAATGGATTGCCGGTCCATTTCTCAATACGACCAACTCTCATGCTCTGATGGAGATGCAGGAAGTCTTTGATTGTAAGGGCGCATTCATTTCGAATGAGATCAATCGCAATCAAATAAAGAACATCAGACGTCCAAAGAACTTCAAGCTTCTCTATAGTATCTACCATCCAATCTTGATGATGACTTCTCGCCAATGTTTCTTCCAAAGAACCGTAGGCTGTAACAAGACGGCCATTGAAGATAACTGCATGCTGAGCTGCACCAAGGCCACCACGATTACGAATGTGAAAGGAATCTCTTTTGCGGTCGATAAGCAAAAAGGTGGCTACCCGAGCATCTATAATCACGAGCAATTCTTAAACCTTGAAGCGGTTCGAGATTTTTCAGATCTCTTTGATGAGTTCTTTATTGATCTGACTGATATCGGCTCGGGATCAAAAGAGAAGTTGGATAAAGTGAAACTTGTTCAAGAATTTGAGAAGTTCCTTGCTGATGAAAATCAAACAAAAGAAGCGCTCCATGACATGGTGGCGGTGAAAACAAATGCTCAATACGAGCAGGGTCTTTAGTCATTAGTGGGATCAGGTAAGAATGGTCGCTTCCACCCTGTAGCCGGTGGGCCGGCCCCCGGTCTCTGTAGCTGGGGTCTGTGACCCCGGGTTTTGGTTGAACGCGTAATGATGGCCGAATGCTTTCTCCCGGCCTCAGAGAGACCAGCTACAGGGTAACGTGCCCAGTTGGTAGTCCGCTTAAAACCGTGCCATTCTTGCCTGACCCCGGTAAACGGGATTCATGAAAACACAACGGTCTCGCAGAGTTGGATTGCCAATGCCCTGGGGATGAAATCGGCTGCTAATGTTTCGCGCCAGATCCATGTGTTCCGCAGAATCGATGGAAACACATTAGCTCCGAAGATCCGGAAATGGATTAAAATCAAGAATTTTTAACTGACCCCATAGAGACCACTTTGACCTTAGAAGGAGTTCTTATCGGTGCGTCGGTCCTAGCGGGATTGAGGGGGTGCAGCAGCCCGCAATAGGATCAAAAGAGTGGACGACAGGGGATCCTCCGTATACCCTGATTTTGCTGTCTCGGGTTTCCCTTTTTCTCGCCGGTTTCAACGGTGAAGACGGGTTGAATCGAAGGTCGTTGCGGTTTCCTCGAAAGAGGATTTATCCCATGACCACACCCAACTCGTGCGTGCGGAGTTGTTCCGTGCCCGTATTTTCTCCGACCGGAGGTCCGGCTTCTTTGCGCACCCTGATGCCCCCGCTTTGCCCATCTTCTGCCCAGGGGGTGAAAGCCGAGCCGAAGACCTCCGTTCTTCACCTCGAATTGCAAAATTCACCATGAAAACACACCTCCTTCATTCAACTTGCATCTCCTCTCTCTGGTTGTTTTTGGCTGCGGCGTTCCTTTTATTCACTCCGCCTGCCAGCGCACAGACGACGGAATTTGTCGGCGGCGGTCTGACAATCAATAACAGTGTTGTGAACCCTTATCCGTCCACGATCACGGTGAGTGGGGTCGCGGGTGCGGTCACGGCGGTGCGGGTCAAATTGAACGGCTTCACCCACACGTTTCCAGATACTGTGGACATGTTTCTGATGGCGCCGGATGGGGCGGTTTCCGTGGTCCTTTCTGACGCGGGCGGCGCAGGATCTCTCTCCAATGTGAACCTCGTATTCGATGATGCGGCGGCGGTGGTGATCCCAGATACGACCGCCATCACCACAGGCAGCTATCGTCCGGCCAACTACAACTCATTCGAACCGCTGCCGCCGGGCGGGACGGGTGTGATCGGCGAGAACCTCACGGCACTGGCTGCGGGCGGCGCGAACGGGGACTGGAAGCTGTTTGTGAGTGATGATGGAGGTGGCCAATTCGGCACGATCAGCTCCTGGGCTCTGGAGATTGATATAGTCCCGTCAGTTAGCTACCCCGCCATCTACAACTCTGCGGCGGATATCCCGGTGACCGCCAATGGTTTCACGCCCACGGGGAACACGGTGGATTTCACCCTGAACTACGTGCCGCTGCTGGGGACGACGCTGACGGTGGTGGATAACACGGGGGCGGGGTTCATCAACGGCGTATTTGACAATTTGGCGAACGGGGAGCGGGTCGAGCTGACCCACAATGGCCGGATTTACACCTTCGTTGCGTGGTACTACGGGGGAGACGGCAATGATCTGGTGCTGCTCTGGCCCGACCGATTCCTGCAGGGCTGGGGGAGCGGTGGGAACGGGCAGTTGGGCGATGGGGACGCCACGTCTAAACAGGTCCCTGTGCCGGTGGATCGATTGGGCGCGCTGGCGGGGAAAACGGTGGTGCAGGTGGTCTGCGGCAGCAACCACACGCTGGCGCTGTGTACCGATGGCACGGTAGCGGCCTGGGGATACAACTTACACGGCCAGGTGGGTGACAATACGACCACCGACCGCTTGACGCCGGTGGCGGTCAATACGGCGAGCGGGACGAGCGCGCTGTTCGGGAAAACGGTGGTCGCCATCGGTGGCGGCCGTAACTTCAGCATGGCGCTATGCGCGGACCGCACGGTGGTAACCTGGGGGCGCGGCGATAGCGGGCAACTAGGAGACGGCACTTTTTTGCAGCGCAATGCGCCGGTGGCGGTCCAGAACGTCGGCGTGCTTGCGGGGAAGTCGGTCGTGGCAATCACGGCAGGCGGGTTCCACTGCCTGGCCTTGTGCTCCGATGGGACGGTGGTCGGCTGGGGTTCCAATTCAGCCGAGCAGCTGGGAGGCGGTCCGACGGGCCAGACGAATAGCTCCTACCCGAAGCTGGTGGATCAGACCGGCGTGCTGTCCGGCAAGACGGTGGTGTATTTGGCTGCTGGCCTTGCTCACAGCCTAGCGCTGTGTTCAGACGGGACGGTGGCGGCATGGGGATCCGGCGGCTTTGGCCAGCTCGGTGACAACAGCGCGATGGCCCGCGATGTGCCTACTGCTGTGAACACGGCCAGCGGCGTCAGTGCGCTCTTCGGAAAGACCGTCGTGTCCATCGCGGCGGGAGGTATTCACAACCTCGCGCTGTGCTCGGACGCCACGGTCGTGGCCTGGGGACGCAACTTAAACGGCCAGGTGGGTGACTTCACGATGACCGACCGGCTGGTGCCCGTGGCGGTGAACACGGCCAGCGGTACCAGCGCGTTGTACGGCAGGACGGTGACGGCCCTATCCGCGGGGTATTTCCATAGCCTGGCGCTCTGCTCAGATACCCGGGTGGTCGCTTGGGGTGGCGGCCAGCACGGCGCGTTGGGGAACGATTCCACCCTTGATAGTTCTGCGCCGCTGCTGACTCTTGCCAACGCTACATTCCTTATGGGGCCGGGCTCTTACTCCTTTCATTCCATGGCGGGCGATTCTCCTGCGATTTCGGAAATCGTCGTCGAGCAGCCGGTCGGCACCAAGCTGACGGATGCCGGGAGTGTCGCCAGTTTCGGAACCCATCTGGTGGGGGCATCGACGGAGTTGACCTTCAAAATCATCAACACGGGTAGCGCAGACCTGACGGGTGTCGCCGTCACGATCGACGGGAATGCCGGAGATTTTTCGGTGACCGCCCAGCCGGCCACCAGTGTGGGCACCTACGGGCTTTCGACCGAGTTCACTGTGAAATTCATTCCGCTAGCCGTTGGGAACCGTTCGGCGGTGTTGCACATCTCTAGCAACGATGAGGATGAAAACCCGTTCGATATCGACGTGACTGGCGTGGGAGAGTCGGCGCTCACCGCTGACTATGCGGCGGTGGAGGACGTGCCGCTGACGACGGGCGGCCTCACGGCCACGGGTGATACCATCGCGTTCAGCCTGAACTATGCGCCCGTCCCCGGCACGGAACTGACGGTAGTGAACAACACCGGCTCGGAGCTGATCCAGGGCAACTTTAGCAATCTGGCCAATGGAGGGGTGGTGGACATCGATTACAACGGGCAAACCTTCCCATTCGTCGCCTGGTATTACGGTGGTGATGGTAACGATCTGGTGCTGCTGTGGAAGCATACGGCTCTGGCGGCCTGGGGTGCCAATGGCGATGGACGACTCGGCGATGGCTCGACTGCGCAGCGCCTGGCTCCCGTCGGTGTGGATCAAAGCGGGGTGCTGGCGGGGAAAACGGTCGTGCAGGTGGCGCGGGGTGCATCTCACACGTTGGCCCTTTGCACCGATGGCACGGTGGCGGCCTGGGGAGCGAATAACGAAGGTCAGCTCGGGACCAATGGCGGTGGCGGCTCCCTCGTCCCTACGGCGGTAAATACGAGTAGCGGCACCAGCGCGTTGTTTGGTAAATTCGTGGTGGCGATCTCTGCGGGATCCGCCCACAGCGTCGCTTTGTGCTCGGATGGCAGTGTGGTGACGTGGGGGCGCGGGAGCTCCGGTCAGCTCGGAAATAATGCCACATCGCAGCGCAACGCCCCAGTCCTGGTCAATACGGTCAGCGGCACCAGCGCGCTCTTTGGTAAATCCGTGGCGGGCATCGTTGCGGGCGGCTTTCACAGCCTGGCGGTCTGCTCCGATGGAACGGTGGCGTCCTGGGGTGAGGCCAGCTCCGGTCAGCTCGGCAATAACTCGACCATCAACCAACCCGCGCCAGTGGCGGTGATCACAACGGGAGCGCTCGCGGGCAAGAGGGTGACATCCGTCACTGGCGGTCGCGTCCACAGCGGGGCGCTCTGCTCTGATGGTACGGTGGTCGGCTGGGGATTGAACCTCGAAGGCCAGCTTGGCGACAATACGAACGCCTATCGGTTGGAGCCCTCCGCCTTGCTTCAGTCGGGAGTGCTGGCTGGGAAAACCGTGGTGAGCCTCCAAACGGGCGGCGACCACAGCCTGGCGCTGTGCGCGGATGGCACCGTGGCGGCCTGGGGCAACAATGTCGATGGCCAGCTCGGCGACAACACGCAGACGAATCGTTTCGTGCCCGTGCTGGTGAGCACGGCCAGCGGCGCCAGTTCGCTTTTTGGCAAGACGGTTATCGGCCTCTCCGCGGGCGCGTTCCATAGTGCGGCGCTCTGCTCCGACGGCACGGTGTCAGCCTGGGGCCAGAATACGGACGGCCAGATTGGCGATAATTCGATCATCGACCGACATGCGCCGGTGGCGGTGAATGCGACGGCCGGAGTGAGTGCCCTAGCAGGTCAGCAGATCAGTCGCCTGGCCGGATCCGGCGCGGCCGCCCACACGGTGGCGATCCTTGGCGGGGTACCGGAGATTGACGTGGAGCAGCCCGCAGGCACCAGCCTGACGGATGGTGGCAGCCGGGACTTTGGGTATTCGTTCGTGGGTTCGCCCCCGGTGGAATACACCTTCACCATTAGCAATACCGGCAACGTCCCATTGAAGGACATCGCGGCCACGATCGATGGCGCGGATGCGTCGGAGTTTTCCCTCATCTCGACTCCGGCGGCGGCGCTGGCTCCGCAAGGGGCGTTCACGACGTTCACGGTGAGGTTCACGCCAGTCAGCGGCGGTGCGAAGACGGCGGCGCTGCACATTGCGAGCAATGACAGTGACGAAAATCCTTTCGATATCAACTTCACCGGTGCCAGCGACACCGAGCTAACCGCCACCTACACGACTGGGGCGGACGTGCCGCTGACGACGCCTGGACTCACCGCCACGGGGAACTCGGTGAACCTGACTCTGAATCACGCTCCGACGGTCAGAGATCTCACCGTGGTGGAGAACACCGGGCTCGGTTTCATTGAAGGCGAGTTTGGGAATCTGGCCCATGGCGCCACCGTGAACCTCACTTTCAACGGACTGAGTTATCCTTTCATCGTCCACTACTACGGCGGTGATGGCAACGACCTGGTGCTGCTCTGGCCTCACACCGGCCTCGCGGGCTGGGGTGAAAATGCGGATGGCCAGCTCGGTGATGGATCGACCATCCAGCGACTCGTGCCGGTGGACGCGGATGCAAGCGGCGTGCTGGCGGGCAAAACCGTCGTAGCGGTCGCCAGCAGCCAGTCCCACAGTCTGGCGCTGTGCGCCGATGGCAGCGTAGCGGCGTGGGGAGCCAACGGCCATGGCCAGCTCGGTGATGGCACGACGACGGACCGTATTGCGCCCGTAGCGGTAAGCACCGCCGGCGCCCTCTTCGGAAAATACGTGGTGGCTATTGCTGCCGGTACTTTTCACAATCTCGCCCTGTGCTCAGACGGCACCGTCGCGGCCTGGGGAGAAAACTTCAATGGAGCCGTGGGAGATAACACATCCACGAACCGGTCCGCACCCGTGGCGGTGAACGTCGCTAGCGGCGTGAGCGCCCTGTTTGGCAAGAGCGTGGCCACCGTCTCGGCGGGATCGTCCAACAGCCTGGCGCTGTGCGCGGATGGCAGTGTCGTCGCCTGGGGTTACAACATCTTTGGTCAACTGGGCGATGACTCGCTCACCACTCGACTCGCTCCCGTAGCGGTCAACACGGAGAGCGGAACCAGCGCGCTGTTTGGCAAGTCCGTGGTCGGCATCGCGATGGGCAGCAGCCACAGTCTGGCCCGTTGCGAGGATGGCACGCTCGCTTCCTGGGGCAGAAACCTCTTTGGCGAGCTCGGTGACGATTCCTCCACCAGCCGCACGGCACCCGTGGTGGTGAACGCGGCCAGCGGCGTGAGCGCGCTGTTTGGCAAGACCGTCACTGGAATCGTGGCAGGGGGTTACCACAGCCTGGCACGCTGCTCGGACGGCACTGCGGCGGCGTGGGGCAGTGGCACGCTCGGCCAGCTTGGCGATGACGCGGCGGTTCAGCGCTTGGTGCCTGTGGACGTGGCGCAAAGTGGTGTACTGGCAGGGAAGTCGATCATCGCCCTGGCGGCGGGCGCGTCCCACAGCCTGGCGCTGTGCGCCGACGGCACGCTGGCGGCCTGGGGTTACAATAATAAGGGAGGGGTGGGTGATGCGACGACGACTCAGCGCAATGCGCCGGTGTTGGTGAATACGGTCAGTGGCACCAGCGCGCTCGCGGGTTGGAAGGTGAACCGACTGGCCGGATCGATGTCTGCCGCGGATCACTCTCTGGTCATCTACGACGCGGTATCACGGGTGCTGGACACCGATGGCGACGGACTGACTGACGCCGCCGAATTCCAACTGGCCCCGCTCGGATTCAACTGGCAGGCGGATCAGACCGCGCTGGTGAACACGCTCAGTCACAACGCTGGCTTGGCGGGCCTTTTCAACCAGACGCAGTACGACGCCAGCCGCACTCTCGGCCAAAACGACGTCGTCAACGCCCCCAACACTTTCAGCCTCTACAACCTCTCGCAAGTGCAGGCGCTGAACGTCGATGCGCCGCTGCTCACTCGCGGAGCAGGCGGAGAATTTACCCTCTCCATCGCCGTGAAAAAATCGATCGACCTGATGAGCTTCTCGCCATTTCCGATGGACGCCGTCGGCACGACAGTGACGATTAACCCGCAGGGCGAACTGGAAGTCGAATTCACCGTCCCCGACGACGCCGCATTCTTTCTGTTGGAATCGAAATAGGGGCAGCGGAGAAGACTCAGCTATACTTACGTATAGTGGTGTCAGGCGAGAATGGCACGGTTTTAAGAGGAATACCGACTGTGCGCTTCACCTTGTAGCCGGCCGGGAAAAAGCATTAGGGTATCATTACGCGTTCAGCCGGAGCCCGGGGTCACAGACCCCAGCTACAGGACTGCAGGTCCCGATTGCGACTTTTCCCGCCATACATTCCCGTACCACTTTCCATAGGCAATGCTACGACAATGGGTCTTAAAACCGTGCCATTCGGGTCAGTCGACATTTCCTGACCATTCAGCACGCTCAAGCCCGGAGACAGACTGGGCATCATTTCCGCCTCTTGCTTCTTGGACTTGGACCCAAAGCACTGCAGTGCACTGTTCTCTGCCAAAAGTCACGGAATGTTGCCTAATCCCGGTAAACGCTAGGAGAGCGAATTGCTGATGGCAGAGGCAAGCTATTTACCGGACGCGTCCCCTAATTTCTTCTGAACATATAGTTTCAGGGCGTCGTCTTCTAGAGCGCTGTAATTCAGATTTATGATGAGATCCGAGATACTGTCTGTATCAATGTTTTTGAGCGACTCGGGCCGAATTTCGAACTCCCAGTTGGAAACCGCTCCGGTCCCTTCAAATGGAATATGGCGTTCGTCCCCAAAATCCAATTCGAATATCCCGCTATCATTTACTCCTCTGGATATGGCGACTGACTGAGAAGGAGTGGAACTTGATCGTAAGACTTGATCCCCTGGATTCACTTCCGTTTTATCAAGAAGAAAATCGACTCCTTGGAGGTCAGGCTTCAGCAGTCTGCTGTGAGAGGTTTGGCGAAGGGACGCTTGGAGATTCTGATAGGGGCCAACCATTGCGGGAATGGAAATGCTTATGGATCTGATCTTGCGATCGTAGTGACCGGGGAAATCGAGGTCAAAGAGCCGTTCGGTCAATTCGAAAGTGCACTTCCCCGTCTTTTTCAGGCCTTGCAATTGCATTGGATTAAGGCCGAGAAGCGAAATGGTTTTTACAACTTCCTTCTGATCTTCTGCACTTTCAGAGGACACGGTGGTAAGTAATGCAACCACTACTGAGATCGCAGCAATCGAGTATTTCATCAGAAAATGCATAGGGAGATTTAGTGTGGTTTTTTAGCAAACGGATAGAATTTTGGTTTCTGAAGGAACTCCTATCGCCGCGGCCGGAATTGAGGGATAAAAAGGGGGGGCTTCATAGCGAGATTTGGCCATGAAAACGGGCTGGAGTCAAGGCAGTGATCCGTGATCCTACCTGACCGCTATAGAGTGTTGGGAGTTCTCGTCACCGGTGAGAAACTTGCACCCCCTCAAACCCGGCCGGACCGACGCCCCGATAAAAATCCTTGAACAAGCAAATTCCTATCAGTTTTTTTACCTGCCCCCAATAAAATCCCAATCGACCTCACCGTCAGCTCCCTGGATGGAATAGGAACCAATCTCGACTGATCCGTCGCCGATGGACAACATAAGCCGCACTATTTCGATTTTCGCTTTGGTAGGTATGGTCAATTCTATCGCTTGCCACTCCTCCTTGCTTTGTTGAATCAGCGAGGTTGAAGAATCGAGCGCTTTGATTTCGGTGGAGCCTTGCTCGCGCCAGGCGAGACTGACTTTGCTGCCTTCCATTCCTCTGATGCGCAGGTTTACCTTGAGCGGTCCGGTAAATTTGGCTCGTGCGGTGCCGAGGAATGATTTGTCCGATTCAGCGTCAACTTCCAGAGCGCCTTTGCGTAGCTCCATGGAACAAGATTTCGGAACCAGTCCGCGGGTCGTCTTGTCAGATTTTGACTGGCCTGGTTTGGATTTCGACTGATCTGGTTTGGCTTGCTGAAAATTTGGATTTTCCAGGGGTGGTAGCGCTTCCGTGTCTTCTAAATATTGGTCCATTAGTTTGGAAAGTTCAGCGACCTTTTCGGGATGCTCACTTGCCAGGTCTTTCGATTCACCTAAATCATCGGAGAGTCGGTAGAGTTCGTGAGCGAGGCCGGGATCTTCATTGACATAGTGACGAACCAGCTTCCAATCGCCCTGGTGAATGGATGACCCGCGATAGGGAAACCAAATAAATTGGCTGTCACGATCGAGTGATGGTTTCTTTCCTTTCAAAATAGGAAGAAAGGATTCGCCATCGATCGGCTGCCCGGCTGGCAGATCTGCACCTGCGGCGGCCAGTAAAGTAGGGAAAAGGTCGACGGAACTCACCCTGGCTTCGGTCGTGGTGGCCGCTTCAATATGACCTGGCCAGCGCACCATGAGCGGGACTCGGGTGCCACCTTCGTAGATAGATGCTTTTCCATCACGCAGCGGAGCATTGCTGGTAGGCACCTGACCGCCTGCCCAGCGACGCCAATCTTCCAATGCGGGGTAGCGGGCATGCCCGGGGCCGATTTTTGCCATGTCAGGGTCGTCCATTCGGTTACTGTGAACGTTGCCCCCGTTGTCCGAGTAGAACACAAAGATCGTGTTGTCGGCCAGATCCAGCGACTCGAGTGTGTCGAGCACTCGCCCGAGGCTTTCGTCGACGCTTTGTAACATCGATGCCATGATCGGATTTGCCTGGAGGCCTTGTGGATCGGTCTTTTTGGCAAACTCAGCGGTATACTCCGGTTTGTGTCCCCATGGGCCGTGCACTCCATACTGCCAAAGATTCAGAAAGAACGGCCGATCACGGTTTTGCTCGATAAAGGCAATGGCTTCGTCGGTGAGCCGGTCGGTGATGTATTCGCCGTCGGGTCCATCGGTGATATTTCCGACATGACTGCGTGGGCTGGGTTCACTCTCCGGCGTGACGCCGTAGGGCGAGAAGTAACTGGGTGGACCGGGATCGGGTGCGGCCTGCCAGCTCTTGTGAAAGCCCTGCCCCTCAGGTCGGTGCGGTAGCGTTAAACCAATATGCCATTTGCCATAGTGACCCGTTTGATACCCCGCTTTGCCAAGGACCTCAGCCAGATTTTCTATTTCTGGATCGAGATAGCTTTTACTCTGCGGCATGGTCCAGCGAAAGTTCGGATTGTGCCTCTTGTATGGGCTGGCGCCTTCCTCTGCTGGAGCGATATGACCGGATGCGGTGAGGATACCGTGCCGAGCAGAATGTTGTCCGGAAAGAATGGAAGCCCGGCAAGGGGAACACAGCGGCTGAGCATACGCCTGTGTGAAAACCATGGACTCACGGGCAAGGCTCTCCATTTCCGGAGTTTCATAGTAAGTTGAGCCGAAGGCAGAGCTATCCCTCCATCCCATGTCATCGACCAAAAACAGGACGATGTTCGGTTTTTGTGAACCCGTGTCCGATTGGCTGTAAGCCTGTGAAGCTGCAAAGCAGCCCACTAAAATGATATAGATAAATGATCGCATGTTTAGATGAAAGGGGTCTTCTGATTTATCTGATTGTCGCATAGCCATGGTGTTGAAGCGGGGAAAAGTTTACCCAAAGAAAGCACAATTTTCCGGTGAGTGGCCTGCGTTTTTGTTTCACTCCACACTTAACTCCCACTCAATTGCGAATTGCCCGGAAGATTCGGATATTTCGTGTCGATTGAGAAAAGGGGGTCAGGCAAGAATGGCACGGTTTTAAGCGGATTACCAAAATGGTAGGGGCATCCTGTAGCCGGTGGGCCGGCCCCCGGTCTCTGTGAGGCCGGGAGAGAGCATTCAGATCTCATTGCGCGTTCAACCAAAGCCCGGGGTCACAGACCCCAGGCGCTGGGCCCCAGCTACAGGGCTGCGGGTCCAGATTTCGACCTTACCTCCATGCTTTTTTTACGCCATTTTCCTTAGGCCAATGCCACGACACCACCGCTTAAAACAGTGCCATTCGGGTCAGGCAAGAATGGCACGGTTTTCAGGGACTGTTTCGATAGTATGCGTTTGTAACGAACACCAAGGAATGTCGCCCCTCCTTGAATTGGCCCTTTTTAAATCGTTCTCCCACAATAGGCCCGCTTAAAACAGTGACATTCTTGCCTGACCCCGGAAGCTGACCAATAACCACGCCGTTCAGACGGAACGCTGGCGCTATATATCCAATACCACGATGGAGGGCAGGAGCTCTACGATCACGAGAGCGACCCAATGAATGGACCAACCTTGCCTCCATCCCTGAATACGCGCCCATAAAATCCAAGCTGGCCAAATCGCTACCAACAACAAACGTCGAATCTGCCGGGAAAGGGAATTAGGCCGGGTTCGAAATAGTGACCGAGTCAAAACAGGGGGCGGTTGTGTCCTTCTGTGATTTTGGTGGGCAATTTCAGTGACTCACGTAGTATCCATTCGATGAAATTAAAATGGATGCTGATGGTAGCCGGTCTCTCTCTGGGCATTCTGTCCACAGCGCTGGCAGAGCGACCAAATATCATCATCGTCTTTGCCGATGACATGGGATATGGCGATGTGGGTTGCTATCACCCGGAGTCACGGATTCCGACTCCGAATATGGATCGGCTGGCAGCTGAAGGGATCCGTTTTACCGATGCCCATTCGGCGGATTCGGTTTGCACGCCCTCGCGGTATGGATTGCTGACGGGGCGCTACTGTTGGCGGACACCATTGAAACGCACCGTTTTGTTCAACTGGGAGCCGCCCTTGATCGAGCGGGGGCGTACGACTCTCGCGTCTTTGCTCAAAGATGCCGGATACCACACCGCGATTTCCGGCAAGTGGCACCTTGGTTTGGGCTTCACTGCCAAAGCGGGCCGGTCGATTGATTTTGATGCGCCGCTTCCCTGGGAAGGGACCCCATTGCCGGATCAAGGAGTGGGGGAGAGGATCGATTTTGGTGCTCGTATTTTTGGAGGACCGGAGGAACTGTGCTTTGATGAAGCATACTACACGGCCGGTTGTTCGACGGATCAGGAACCGTTTTGCTTCATTAAGAATGGCCAGATGCTGAACATGAAAGAGGCCACCTATCGCAATCCGGCTGGAAGCTGGCGAAGCGGAATGGCAGCACCGGATTGGGTTAATGAGACGGTGGATGTGAGTTTCACGGAGAACGCCTTGAATTTCATCGAGACTCATCATGAGGCGACTCCTGACGAGCCTTTCTTTCTCTACTTGCCACTGTCATCACCGCATTCGCCACATGTCACCGCGGACTTTGCTCGGGGTAAGTCCGAAGCAGGAACGCGAGGGGATATGGTCTGGCTGGTGGATTGGGCGGTGGGTGAGATCGATGCCAAGTTAAGCGATCTGGGTTTGGCTGACGACACCCTCATTATTGTGACGAGCGACAATGGGCCTCTGGCAGGATCATTGGAAGTTGGGAAACCGGAGGGCACTGCCCAGATGACGAATGGTCATCAGGCTGCTGGTGCGCTGCGTGGCCAAAAGGGACGCGTTTGGGAAGGCGGGCACCGGGTGCCGTTCATCGCTCGTTGGCCAGGCCGGATCCCGGAGGGAGGAATCAGCGATTATGCGTTTTGCTCGACTGACCTGCTGGCTACGATTGCTGAGCTGGTGGATTTTCCGTTACCAAATGGTTCAGGAGAGGACAGTGTTAGTGTGTTGCCAGCTTTGTTGGGTAGGGATATGGCGGAGCGACCGGCCATGGTCCACCATTCCAGCACTGCTTTTGCGATGCGAAGTGGAAAATGGAAAATAGTTTTTGGTCAGGGAGAGAATCGAGTTAAGGCCGCTCAAGGAGCGGGCTATCTATTCAATCTCGAAGACGATCCGAGCGAATCGGATGATCTGTGGTTAGATCATCCCGAGAAGGTGAAAGAGCTAACACGAGCGTTCGAGCAGATTGTCGGAACGGATCTCGAATGATCTGAACGCCATTGGTTGACACGCTAATACGCCCCGACTTTGACTTGTCGAAGAGAGGGCACCCGTCGACCGTTCCTTTATGGTTGATAAGATCAACAGACGCAGATTTGTGCTCCAATCAATCGGCGCAACGTTAGCCTTACCGGGGCTTCCTTCGCTGATGGCCAAATCGGTGGGTGGCAATTCCGCGGTGGCAGTGACCAGTGGAGCCGGCGTGGGAGCTCGCCGGTTTGTTGGCGTGGGAAACCTGCTCGGCTTTCAGCTGGCTCACTTGTTTCCGGAGACGGAGGGCAAGAAGTATGAGTCGACAACTCTGCTGGCGCCTCTTGAGGCTAATCGTGAACACATGACCGTCTATCGTGGGCTTGACCACGGAATTCGTGGTGGTCATTTCGCGGTGCATTCTTTTCTCTCCGGAGTCCTGAACTCCGAAGCCCAGAACCGGGCCGACGGAAATGTTTCAATCGATCAGTTCATTGCGGACGAAGTGGGTGCGGAGACGCGGTTTCCTTCGCTCACGGTTGGATCAGAGGGAGGTATTCATGGTGGTTGCCAGATCGCCTGGACGAAGTCAGGAGTGAGGGTGCCACCGATCACTGGCCCGGCGGAGCTTTTTGAAAAACTGTTCGTGAGCGACTCCGCGGAACGCAAGGCGCTTCGAGTTGGCGAAAATCGGCTGCAGGCTTCCATTCTTGATTCAGTCTTGGAAGACGCGAATCGCCTCTCGAAAGCGGTGAACCAGGAAGATAAGGACAAGCTCGACGAGTATTTGACCTCGATTCGCGACGTGGAGAAACGTCTCAAACTGCGGCAACGTTGGGCGAGCCATCCGAAACCGGGAGCTCCCTTCGAACGGCCTGCTAACGCCAATACGGTGGATGATCTTCCCATGCTTTATGAATTGATTGCTCTGGCCTTGCAGACGGATTCAACCCGGGTTTCTACCTTGGAGATCGGGGGGTGTTTCCTGCCTCAGGATCTCGGAATCGAAAAGTCCTATCATGGCCTCTCGCATCACGGTCATGACGAAGAGGCGATTGAGCATCTCATCACCTTGGAATCTTATCAGATTGAACATTTTGGAAAATTTCTGACTCGCCTCGCCGGGATTCAGGATGGAGGCGGGACCCTGCTCGATTCGACTTCGGTGATTTTCGGCAGCGGGATGGGCAATGGTGCTTCTCACACGAATTCCGATCTTCCCATCATTCTTGCCGGGGGAGGCTATCGCCATGGGGAGTTCAAGAAGGTCGAGTCAAAGGGCCCTAACAAGGTGCCTCTTTGCAATCTTTTCCTCGATATCGCTCAAGGCATGGGCATTGAGAAAGAAGCCTTTGGCACCAGCACTGGCACATTTGCCTAGCGGGTATTGGTCATGAAATTGGGCATTCATTTTATCGTAGTTTTGCTGGGCTTGGTTTGCCTAAGCGTTTCGGCAGACGAGTCAGCCGAAACGAAAGCGGAGGGGGCGCCTCCGGCGAAGCCGTTGCCCGGTGAGAAAGTTGTCTACGAGTTCGTCGGTAACTACTGTCTCGAATGCCACGATACCTCGGTCCAGAAAGGGGAGCGTGACTTTGAGTTGTTTGAATTGCCTCTCAAGGCTGAGTTCGATCTGATCACGGCTCAGGAGATCATCGATCAGGTGACCTTGAAGGAGATGCCGCCGAAGAAGGCCGACCAGCCTACGGATCAGGAACGTCTCAAGTTGGTTCGAGCGCTGCGGCAGAGCGTGGCTTCGGCTCGAGGGAAGATTGAGAGCACCTCTGCCCGCACTGTGATGCGTCGGCTCTCAGATCGCGAATACGAAAACACACTCGTCTCTCTCTTTGGGCGGCGAGTCGATACTCTCGGTCTTACCGCCGATTTTCCGAGGGAGAATACGAGCCATCACATGGACACGATTGGTGCGTCTCTGATCACGTCAGGATTTCTTCTCGACCAGTATTTTCAGGCAGCGAACCGTCTCGTCGAAACTCGACTGGGTCGGCCAACAATGAAGCCGAAATCCTGGCACTTCACCGACCATTTTGTGCAGTACGAAGAGTTGTCAGGACCTCATAAGTCGGTTTTTAACTATAATTACCTCTGTCTCTACGAGCAGCCCAATACCGATACTCGTCAGGGCGGCTACGGGCATATCGAGGATTTTCTGGAAGGAGTTCCGGTTTCGGGTCTCTACGATATTGAGGTGTTGGCGCAGGCGCTTCATCGCGATACTCATTACGACGCCGATATTTTCAAAATCGATTTCTCGGAGCCTTTTCAAATTGGAGTTGTTCCCGGCGATGTCACCAAAGGTCATATCCATTACCCTCAGGCGATCGAGCCTATCCTCGGGCAGGCCATCGTGCCGGATGCAAAGCCCGAGTGGCTCTCGTTTCGGGTCTGGTTGGAGAAAGGGCAGACGCCGCGTTTCATTTTCCCTAATGGGCCCTACGAATCACGTGCTTCGGTGTCGGCGATTAACAAGCGTTACCAGCATGAGTTCAAAGGTGACGTGTCCAAGGTCGGCATCAGTCGCTCCCATCTGTTGAGGGAGGGTGCTCTTCCTCACATCCGCATCTCTGAGATCAAGATTGACGGGCCGATTTCTGAGAAGGGTGGGGGAGCCGAGGAGTTGACCGTCTTTGGCCCGAATGGCTTTCAAGAAGATCTGGCCCTCGAGCAACTTTACTCCTTCGGGTCGCGTGCTTTTCGGCGTCCGCTGAACGAATATGATCGTTCACGAATCGACAAATCCTATCAACTGGGAATCAAACAATTGGCAATGCCCCGGCAAGCGGCGCTCGATACTCTGAAGCTGATTCTCTGCTCGCCTTCCTTTATCTATCTCACTGAGATCACCGAGGACGAAAATGAGACGCTGGGAGCTTACGATCTCGCCTCGCGATTGTCTTACGCGCTCTGGGCTGCGCCTCCGGACGATGAACTGTTGGCCGTTGCTGCTTCCGGGAGCTTGATCAATCCCGACGAATTAAAGAAACAGGCGATTCGGCTGATGGAAGATATTCAGGTCGAAGGATTCGTGAACGGGTTTCTCGACAGCTGGCTCAACCTGCGGGAGTTGGGGCAGATGCCTCCGCCTCGGACGGCGGCCCGGGTTTATTACTATGAAAATCTACCTGTCTCCATGAAGGGGGAGGCGCGACTGTTTTTCGGTTACGTCCTCAGTGAGAATCGGCCCGTGACCGATTTTCTTTCGGCGGACTACACCTTTGTCGATAAGCGGCTGGCCCATCTTTACGATCTTCCAACCAAAGATAAGCTGCGCCTCGCTGATGGTTTTGAGCAGGTCAGTCTGGCCGGCAATAAGCGGCGAGGTGGTCTGCTCGGCATGGCGGGGGTTCTCACGGTGAGTGCCAATGGTGTTGAAACTTCTCCAGTGACTCGAGGAGTCTGGGTATCAGAGAATATCCTTGGCATTGTGCCGGCTTCGCCGCCCGACGAAGTTCCTGCGATCGACCCCGATGTCCGCGGGGCCACGACCATTCGAGAGCGCCTTGAGAAACATCGCGCTGACAAGACTTGTGCGGAGTGTCATCGCAAAATTGATCCTCTCGGCTTCAGCCTCGAATCATTTGATCCGATCGGTCGCTGGCGTGATCAGTATCCCAAAGTCAAAGGTCAACCCAAGGCAGTCAATATCGATACGACCGGAGAGTTTTCTTCCGGGGAGGAGTATGTCGACTTCGATGGGTTTAAGCACACCTTGGCGAAAACCCGAAGAGATCTGTTCACTCGAAATCTGATTGGTAAACTGTTGGCTTACTCGACGGGCAGACATATGGAGCCAGTCGATCGATTCGAGATCAATGATATTCTCGAGCGAGTAAAGCAGGATGATTATGGATTCAAGACCTTGGTATTTGAGGTCATTGGTAGTGAAATTTTTCGATCGCGGTGATCGGATCGCGGTGATCGGATCGCGGTGATCGGTCAGCTAAGATTTTCTCTAGCTGAAAATAGACCGGGCAATTTTCGGCATTGGCGTAGTATCCTTATATGCATCGACTCTTATTCGCTTCATTGCTGGTCACTCTCTTGGGTTCGGGAGTGACGACTGAGGCTAGGCAGCCGAATATCCTGCTCATCATGGCCGATGATTTCGGTGCCGAGAACCTGAGCTGCTATGGGAACTCAGTGAACACGACGCCTCACCTTGACCGGATGGCGGAAGAAGGGGCGAGGTTTGATCACGCCTATGGTACTCCGGTTTGCACGCCGACCCGTGCGACGATATTGACCGGACTTTACCCTAATCGGACTGGATTTCTTGAGCGTCTCGATAGCCCGGATGACACCGAACTGAACAATCGGCTGCCGGTGCATCTGAAAACTTTCGGGCAGGTTTTTCAGGAGGCCGGCTATGCCACTGCCATTGCCGGAAAATGGCATCTCGGTGATTTTCAGAAATACCCGGATCAACCGGCCTCCCACGGTTTTGACGAGTATTGCCTTTGGGTGCAGTACTGGGATGGGGTCCGCCCGAGTCGCTACTTTGGACCTCACAATTGGGAGAATGGCAAACACGTCATTCACGATATGGAAGTTTTCGGGCCGGACTATTACGCAGAGTTTTTGATGGACTTCATGGAGAAGAATCAAGAGCAGCCGTTCTTTGCCTACTTTCCGATGAATTTGATCCATAGTCCTCTGATAACCCCTCCGGGGAATCTGGCTCCTGGCGAAGTGAATTTCCCCACGGAGCTGGGAAAGAAGGAACGCAGCAACGGGCACATGGTTTACTACACCGACCTTATCGTGGGTCGACTGATGGAAAAGCTCGAGAAACTAGGTCTGACGGAAAATACGCTGGTGATTTTCACGGGCGACAATGGAACGTCAGGAAGCATCACGAATCGTCTGGGGGAGTTTTCGATGAGTGGAGGTAAGCGCACCATGAATGAAGCGGGAACCCGGGTGCCGTTCATCGCGAAGTGGCCGGGGCAGATTCCGGCGGGGACGAGGGACTCTTTCATGACTCTGACTGATTTGCTGCCAACACTTGCCGCTGTTGCGGGTATTTCACTTGATCACGAGGTGGATGGATTGGATCTGTCACACAACCTATTCGATACCGAAGGGAAAGACCGGGAGTATTATTTCATGGCCTTCGAGGGGGACTGTTATTTTGTTCGGGACAAGCGGTATCGACTTCACGAAGACGGTCGGTTTTATGATATTCCGGTGACGAGTGATGAGACGCGTTACAGTATGGAGCTTAGTGAGGCAGTGGAGCAGAATGCCTCAGCCCGCGAAAATTTGCAGAAGCGGCTAGACGAATTCATGGAGATCCGCCAGTCGGACACTTCTTATCAGGTGATTCCGTTCGGAACGAAGGGGGACAATTTTAAGAATGCACAGCAGAAGCAGAATGCTCGTATCAGAAACCCCTGACTCAATTTTAAATTATGATTAACCTAATCTTCCCCATTATTCTCTGCGGCTTAACCTTGCTGATTCCACGGGTTCAGGCCGAGTCTTCGCCGCCCAATGTCCTCATCCTCTTCACTGACGACCACGGGACGCTGGATGCGAATTGTTATGGCTCGGATGATTTGATCACCCCGAACATCGACAAGTTGGCAGAGACGGGTGTGCGCTTCACTCAGGCTTATGCGCACACGGTGTGTTGTCCTTCGCGCGCGGCACTGATGACTGGGCGTCATCCTCAGCGAGGCGGGGTCTATCATTGGACTCAGGGTGATATGAATGCCGCCGAGGGGATCAATATGGCGTTGGAAGAGGTGACATTGGCTGAGGTGCTTCAGGAGGCCGGGTATCGGACTGCGCTGTATGGCAAGTGGCACCTCGGGGCACATCGCGATCATGGTCCTATGAAACAGGGCTTCGATGAATTCTTCGGGATTCGGGACGGATTCATCGACAACTACAATCACTACTTTTTGCACGGGAATGGATTTCACGATCTCTACGAGGGCACCGAAGAGGTGTGGGCGGATGGAGAGTATTTTCCCGACCTGATGGTGGATCGCTCGCTCAAGTTTCTCGAAGAGAATCAGGACCAGCCTTTTTTCCTCTATGTCCCGTTTAACATTCCTCATTACCCTGAGCAGGCTTTGGCGAAATACACGAAGATGTATGAAGGGATGGAGGACCGGGTCAGGGCTTCCTACGCGGCGATGATCTCGACGACGGATTCCTACATCGGTCAGGTCATTGATAAGCTCGAGGAACTCGATCTTCGTGAAAATACGATTGTCATTTTTATGAGCGACAACGGAGCGTCTGCAGAAGACAACAAGGGGATTACGGTGGACAAACATAAGAGCGGCTACCCAAAAGGACACTACTACAGTGCCAATGGTGGAGGCGGTTTCACCGGCAAGTGGATCGGCAACAAAGGCACTTTCCTTGAAGGCGGTCTGCGAGTGCCGACTATCGTGAGCTATCCGGCACAGTTACCTCAGGGAGAAGTGCGGGATCAGATTGTGACGGCGATGGACTGGTATCCGACAGTGTTGGATCTTTGTGGGGTGAAGCCAAAGGCCGATGCTCCAGTTCTGGATGGTCACAGTTTGGTGCCAATTATAGAATCTGCTGATGCCGAATCCGGCTATGGCGGAGTGCTCCATTTTGCCTGGGGCGCGAACTGGGCAGTCCGGGATGGTGATTGGAAATTGATCGCAAAGGTGCCGAAGAACCCGGATCTGAAAGCGAAATTATCCCTGCACCATTTGGCTGACGAAAATCCTGAAGTCGAGGATTACAGCAAGGCAAAACCAGATCTGGTCGAACGCCTCACCAAACTGCACGACGCCTGGGCGGCGAACGTGGAGATGGAGTGGTGAGAATTTCCTTTTTAAGTGCCGGGCCGCATGAATTTCTTCTTAGCGTGGGTCATCTTATCGGGATCATTGGAAGGTGGCTTGTAGAAGCTTGATTTCTTCTTTGCTGGTGGGGCTGCTACTGGTGCCGGCTTGCTGGTGGATCCGCTGGAATAAGTGCTGGAGCGGCTCTTGGTGTAGGTCGGCTTGGTATACGTTTCTTCAGGCATCCCGGTTAGTCCGAGCGAAGTCAGGGTAGGAGTATCGAGGCACCCGGTGACGGCGAGAGAATTCGCTGCCTGGTAGGTCTGAATTGCGGTCTGGGTGTTTCCGCCCATCTTTCCGTCAGGAGATCCCGAGCCGGTTAGCTTTCCCTGAGCAGAGCGGAGAACCTTTGTTCTCGTGTAATCGTTGTAGGAGGCATAGGGGCCGTTCCGAAATACTTCATCGTTGCTGAAATAGCCTCGGCTTGGGAGGACGAGAGGAGTCGGCATTTCGACGGGCTCCGGGCTGTTTCCAACTTGAGGAGGGGTCGCATCGCGATAAGCCACAGGTGCTGATTCTTTCATGACAGCGTTCCGCTGGTTAGGCGTATATGCCTGGGTCGCACCGTTTCCAACTGGGGTGGTGGTGGTTTGGATCGTCGGTTGAGGCGCCGGCATTTTAGGGGGCGAAGTTTCGATTGGATAGCCATTTGCGAGGCCGGTCGAACCTGAGGGGACACTATCCGCTGGAATCAAAACCAGTTCACGAATCGCGCGACCCGCTCCGTCCATTTTGACCCACGGCTCCTGCTGCCGTTGGGTGGCTTTTACGACGTCATCACTGGTTTTGAGAAAGGCTTGAAAGAGGTTTTGTCCGGGCTCTCGGAGTTGAATCGCGAGCGCTTTGGTGAATGGGCTATTGCCGTCTACCCCGTCGAGGGCAACTTGGCCAGGTCCGGCCGAATATACGACAAGCGATGCTTCCGGCATGTCGTCGTCTTTCACTGCGGCAAGGCCGCGTCCCATGCTTCGGCTCGCCATCCATGAGCGGCTCAGTGGATTATCACGGCAGCAATCAAGAATGACGACTTTTGCAGGCAGACGAACATCAGCGAGGTCATCCAGAATGGTTTCCAGCGCCATTGCCTGTGATCGTAGTTGGGCCGATTTGGTTAATTCAGCGTCGACCGGGAGTAAGTAGTTTTGGCCTTCGACTTCAACCCCGTGCCCGGCAAAGTAGACGACTCCGACTTTTGCCAGTCCGGAGAGGCGTTTCAGCTTTTCTAATCCTTCATAGAATTCGTCAATGCCGGGGTTCTCCAAGGCAATCACTTCAAATCCAGTCTCTTCCAACACTTTGGCAATGAGCCGTGAGTCCGCCACGGCATTTCCTAATGCGGGTGCCGAGATGTAGTCATTGGTGCCTATAACCAGAGCAATTCGCTCTGCGGCGTTCACCGTGATCGAAACGAGAAACGCTGACATGATAACTGCCCCAAAGGACCAGTTCGATCGGCGGGGGAGATTTTGTTCTATTTTCATGGAATGGAAGATGATTGAGTATTGGTGAACTATTTGGCCGATTTGCTGCCTTGATTGATGCGTAGGAGCCGCTAATAACGGCAAAAATTTGAACACGCCATTACCAAGAGACATGATACACATCAAAGGGGGTAGCGGTGCAAAGGTCAAGCACCATAGCGGTCAGGCTAGAGGCTCTCCACTTTGAGATTTGCGGAAAGAGAAATTGACGACTGAGTCAATTGCTGGTCAATATCATCGGTTTCCACCCTATGAATATGCCCAAAGTCCTCCTCGCTTTTTGTTTGCTCCTTTTTACTACCTCGATCTTTGCTGCGACTGGCGATGCCGAAACTGCTGAAGGGTTCCAGATAAAGCCATTCTTAGGGCCATTTCACACGGTGACGCTGCATTTGCCCATTGGCATTTTAGCGTTGGCGATCTTGTTGGAAATGTGGGCGATGAGGCGACCAAGCGAGGAATTGCGAGAGGCTATCGGTATATCGTTGTGGGCTGGATTCGCTGGAGCCCTCGTGGCGACACTTCTTGGGTTGGCATTGGCTGAGGGTGGTGGCTATGACCCTCATAATGTCGAGATGCATGAAAGAACAGGCATTGCGGTGTCCGTGGTGACGGGGCTCATCGCGATTTTTCATACCTTCCTTTTTAGAGCCAAATCACAGAAGCCCCGTTTAGTGCTTCTCTATCGCGTGTTACTTCTTGCCGACATGGGGCTCCTGGCGGTCGCTGGTCACTATGGTGGAAACCTCACTCACGGTTCGACCTACTTGACTGAAAATGGTCCGGATTGGTTTCAGAAGGTGATGGGAGAGTATGACGATGAAAGCGAATCAGCCGAAGAAAATGCCGGAATTTACGCTGAGGTGATCGTGCCCATTTTTGAAGAAAAGTGCTATTCCTGTCATGGGGAGGAAAAGCAAAAAGGCGATTACCGAATGGATACGGTGGAAGGATTGTTTACCGCTGGAGACAGTGAAATCGAACCGATCACCAAAGGCAATGCCATGACCAGTTATCTGATCGAATCGATTCTGTTGCCGGAAGATGATGAATTTGTGATGCCTCCTGAAGGAAAAGAGCGTCTGACTCAGGATGAGATCATGCTGATCATTAACTGGGTCTGGAACGGTGCTAAGACATAGCGTCTAACCCGTTTGAATTTCGGATGCCCTGTCTCAGGCGGGCGTATTGAAAAATGAATGCGCCACCGTCCACCGTCCAGCGACGGTGGCGACATAGTTTTTCGAGGGGATTCTCTAGTGCGATCCGGCAGGGTTGGGGCTTCCCGGTGGCATGGCCGGAGGTTCAGGAGAGCTCTTCTTGATGCGCTTTTTGGGTTTTGCGTTCGCGAGCACTTCTCCCCAGTCGGTTTTGGCGGTGAATCCCATGAGCAGTGCGAGCGTGATGATGGCGCCAATCGTGATGGTGATCCCAGTGAGGCCATCGAAGAAGAAGCTGTAACTGAATAGCACCATGTAGGCGAACTGGGCTGCGGCTGCGATTTTGGCGAATCCTGCTCCCGCGACGGCGACGAGGTAGCCTGTCACGAGGGTCAAAGAAACGGCAGCGGCGATTCCAAATGCAATCATGACCGGCATGAGGTCCACGAGGTAGGCGAACAGCAACTGAAAGGCGAAGCAACCCGCGGCGAGGAGGAAATAGTTCATCGGGTGGAGGTTGATTTCGCGAAGCGATCCAAAAATGATCAGCACTGCGAAGAAGAACACAAGAGAGACCGGTGCAAAGAAAGTGATTCGCGCTGCGACAGGTCCGGGATTGGTGACGGCGGGCATGTCCATGGCGATGGCGCGTGCACCGATCACGTCCGAATATTGCCAGGTTAGGGCCCATCCGCCCTCATCGGTCTTCTTGCGGGAAGTGGGCGATTCCGATCCGGCCGGGATGTCAAAATCATCGAAGTTGGTCGTCATGTTCAACTCGACGCCCTGCACCCGGGCCGCTTCGCCAAAGGTGTAGGTCCACCGATCGAGGCCTGCTGCGGTGTAGGCCAGTTTCACGGGGATCTCCTGGCCGGGTTTGAGGATGACGGCTTCGGTGATGGATCCATCCTGAGGAGCTTTGTCGGTTTGCTGTTCTCCCAAAGTGAAGGCGAACTTGTCGAAGCGAACGCCCTCAGCCGGGAATTCAAAGTTCACGTAGATCGTTTGCGATATGGGGGTTGGATTTCTGAGAATGTATTCACCGGCGAAATCCACGGTGTAGGCTCGATACCACAGGAGGCCTTTCTTTTTGGGGTCCGACTGGAGGTTCACTGTGACTCGTGATGTCTCCGGTTGAACGGCCCGTTTGGTGCGGGCGGCAGTTGGCGCGATGTAGAATGCCTGAGGATGCAGCTGAGTCATTGGCTCACCCCAATTTCCAGCAATAGTTTGGCTAAGCTGGGCATCAGTGGTTCGTGTGCGAAGACTGAGGGTACCACCGAGGATGAACCAGGCCAGCCCGGTGCAGACGATGATGAATACAATGGCGAGTAGTCGAATAGGAGTCATGGCTTTTGCAATTTTGACGGGTTAAACGTTGGTTCAGGATTGAGTGGTGAGGTTCTTGCGCTGGTAGTAGATCTCGACTGTCGGGCGCTCCCCTCGACAGAGTTCTTTCTTTAGTTGGATCCGGTTGCTGTCTTTTTCGGATTTTGAAGATTCAGTGGACAGCTGAACGTTGCCTTCGACGGCGGTGGGTTCATAGAGATCTGGGAGGACAAGGGCCCAGTCGAGGCGGTGGATAAATAGGCTGGTCTCGGGTAGTTCCATCGCAACGCGTCCGGACACAGGATCGAAGGCGTCAGATTTGAGGGAGTAACAGATATTGATTCTGGTGCCTGAGTGGATTTTTTGACCTTCTTCTGAGCACAGTGACCGAGGTGAGGGAAGTCGAAATTCGATCTCGCCGTCTGCGCGTTGAATGGGTTTGGTCGCTTCGCCGTTTACTTCGCAGGTGAGAATTTGATCTGAAGAGGGAAGGGTCAGTTTCCAACTCAGGGGCGCGGCGTGTTGAATCGTGTAGACTGCCGTGACCAGTGACGAGCCGTCAGCGACGAGACGGGTATCGAAGGTCGCCTGCGAGATCGTGGCCTGAGCCGTCTCCATTCTGGGTAGCCAGGTTGCTTGAAGCCTGATCGGAACGGCGTCGTTAATTTCAGCGGTGAGACTGTCGCTAGCTCCCAATTGATCCTGGAGCCATTCCGGCAATCTTCGTGATTCAATCGCAGATTGCAGGGTGGGGTGGGTCAATTCCAGGCCATCGACAGGAACGAGTGCGATCAGCGAGCGGGACTCAGTGGTGAATTCGTCTGAATCTTCTGCTGAAGTTTTCTGAGGAATGGTTCGAGGAGGAGTCAGAGTCCAGGATTCCGCGAGGGGGGATTGCGGCGTTTCCCAGCTTAGTTCGATGGTTCGGTCCAGTGTGTCCCGGGTTTCCCAGTTGATCTCGAGAAGCCTCGAATCTTCAGTCCTGCTTTTTAGTTTCCAGTCGGCGAGGTCTTCGGATTCCAGTGTGATTCGAGCGGCGTTGGCGGGAAGGGCGAGCAAGAGGGAGAGGCCGGATCCATCCTGTGCCTGAGCTTGAATCCGCGCCGAGTGGTGAATCCGTCCATCGCGATAGCGCGCCAAAACCTGGGAATCAATGTTCCAGAGACTGGGCTGGATGGGTGGTGCTTCGGTTGTGGCGCTTCCTTCTTCCAGGTAGAGCTTCAGTTCCTTTCCGTCGCCCGGCAGGTGAAATACTAATTCGCTTTCGTTGGCCCGGGTCGGAGGCAGATTATCGATCCGGAGAACCATTCCTGTCGGTAGCCCGGTAACATGAAGTTCGCTGCGTGTCGCGGCGGCCGGAGAAAAACGAAGGCCTCCTCCTGTTTGCCATTTTTTTTGATTGGGCAAAGTCAGGGCCATTGAGAGGGGGAAATCGCCGGGACCTTTGGCGATAAAGGAATAGGTGTTCTCCGTCCGGACGACCGATGTCGCGTCATCAGGGGTCATGGAATCCAGCCGTGGATCGCCACCCCACAGAGGAAGTGAATGCCAGCCATCGGTAAAGGTTCGGACTTCAAAGTCGACGTTCAGAGGAGCCTGATCATCGGAAAGATCGAGATGATATTTCGCGGATCTCAGGGTTGCTTCCACGGGCGGCTTTGGGGACTCTTTTTCCCTGTCGAATCTTTGGGCCGTTTCCAGTATTTTTCTGAGTTCAGTGTAGGGAATTGTGACCTGGGCATTTTTAATCTCATGCTTTTGTGCGAAGCCAGGGGTGGCTAGGATCAATGATAGTAGGCCGATGGCGGATAAGAGCGTTTTCATGGTGGTAGATTGGAATGCTTTCGTGAAAGCCGTGTGAAGGTTGAGTGAAAAGGCCGTGAAATTTTCATTCACCGACAGAGGTGGACGAATCGGCGTAGTGGAAGTTCCACTACGAGATAAGGAGGCCCGGTCTTTCAACCATTGGAGTCCGGTCAGGATTGGAGGCCTGTTCAGTTCCATGCGCGGATTGGGGTGAAGGCAACCCACTCGGCGTCTCTCGATGACCCAATTTGAGCTATTTAGGTCGATGCTCTGCAGTGGGCAACTCGTTAAAACATTGATCAATTTTCTTGCATAAATCCCAGCCGTTGCTATTATTTTCCATAATTACAGCAATTTTAAGTCTCAATATTGAGATTATTAATGTATCTACCAGCTAAAAATACCAAGTTAACTGTTGAATTGGCGTCAGTGGATCTCACTCATGGGAGTGAAGAAGTATCCGTTGTGTCGGCTGATTCACTCTCTTCACGGGAACGTGAATGTTGGGCGAGCATCCGTGCTGCGAATCCCGATTTGAGCAGTCCCTTCTTCGCCTTTGAATATATCGAGGGCGTCGCCCGGTTTTGTGACGGAATCAAAGTTGCGATTCTTTATCGGGACGGGGATGCCTTTGCGTTCTGGCCGTTTCACGAAATTAAGCCAGGAGTGGCAGGCCCTGTTGGAGGAAAGATCGGGTGTATGCAGGGAGTTATCTGTTCCCGTGATACCCAGCTTGATGGAATGATGTTGGCGTCAAGCTGTGGGCTGCATACGTGGAAGTTTGATCACTTGTTGGCTTCACAGGAAACTTTTAGTCCCTTCCTTTTTGACACGCTGGAGTCCCGTTATATGGACTTGAGCCGAGGATTCGATGCTTACCGTAAAGAACGTGCTGAGGCTGGCCATTCAAATAAAGCGATCCGAAACGGATTGGCGAGTGGTCGCAAGCTTGGTCGAGAGGTGGGCGAAATACGCTTTGATCCCGACTGCAAGGATCCTGCTATGTTGCGTCAATTGATTGGCTGGAAGCAGCGTCAAATGCGTGACACGGGGATAGGTGATCTCTTCGCCCGTTGTCCATGGATCGAGCCGTTCGTCGAAAGCACGCTGAGTTCCGATGGAGATTCCTTTAGAGGTGTTCTGTCGGTGTTGTATTCCGACGATATTCCGATCGCAGCCCAGTTCGGCTTCTTTTCCGAAGGAGCTCTTCACGGGATCTTTTTGAGCTTTGACCGAAAGTTTCATCGATACAGTCCTGGAATGGTGCTGCTGCTTGAAATGGCCAAACACGCGCAAGAGTCCGGTATCAAGCGGATTGATTTGGGTAAGGGAGGAGAACCATTCAAGAAGCGGCTGATGTCGACGTCCACTGTTGTGGGAGTGGGAGCACTGGAAAGTCGACCTATCAACGCGTTCTTGCGGTCGAGCGGATTTGCTCTGAAAAAGGGAGTGATCTCTGCTGGTATTGATCGCCCGATTCGGTCTGCGAGGCGGCTGATGGGCCGACTTCGATATCGCTTAAGTTAAGGGGGTCGCCCCTCGATTAGTCATCGAATTCGCGGGAATCGGTACGGATTCTGGATGGACAAAACTCGAGGTTTGTCGCCCCTTAGTGGATGAAGTTCTATTTTGTTACTATCCTGTCTTTGTTGGTTTTAGCGATCAGAGGGCTTGAGCTCTGCGCCGCTGATCAGCCGCCTAACATTGTGATCATTCTTTCGGATGATCAGAGCTATACGGATTACGGATTCATGGGGCATGAGTTTATCGAGACGCCGCGTCTCGATCAGTTGGCTGAGGAGAGTGCTTTGTTTCGAAGAGGCTATGTCCCAACGGCGCTTTGCCGGCCCGCGTTGATGACGATTGCCACCGGGCTCTATTCTCATCAGAATCGAACGACGGGAAATGATCCTGCCGCCACTCCTGCGAATTCAGCTCATGTGGCGAAGGCCGGGATTGATGCCAAGGAACTGCTGATTTCGCATATCGACGAAACAGGGGCATTGCCTCAATGGTTGGCGGAAGAGGGATATGTCAGTCACCAGAGTGGAAAATGGTGGGAGGGTTCCTTTTCGCGGGGAGGATTTACCGAGGGTATGACCCGAGGCTATCCGGAGCCCGGCGGGAGACACGGTGACGATGGTCTCAAGATCGGCAGGGACGGCATGGATCCCGTTTTTGATTTTATCGACCGCTCTGTCGAATCCGAGAAACCTTTCTTTGTCTGGTATGCCCCATTTATGCCGCATACGCCGCACAATCCACCGGAACGTCTTCATACCAAATACCTAGACAAGGGCTTGTCAGAGGAGGTCGCGAAGTACTACGCCATGTGTGAGTGGTTCGATGAGACTTGTGGCGCGCTTTTGGATCACCTCGATGATACGGGTGTCGCAGAGAACACCTTGGTGGTCTATGTGGCAGACAATGGTTGGGTTCAAGCTGAGTCAGGAGGCTACGAGCCTCGTTCGAAACGCAGCCCTAACGAAGGCGGGACGAGGACACCGATTATGTTTCGCTGGGCGGGAACGATTCCGGGTTCGGATCGTCCGGAGCTGTGTTCGTCTATTGATATTGTTCCTACCATTTTGGCTGCGGCGCGGGCGACGGAGCCTCAAGGTTTTCCAGGATTGAATCTGCTGCCAGAACTCAAGAGCGGTGATGCTATCGATCGGAATACTCTGCTGGGTGAAAGTTTTGCTCACGACATTGCCGATATTCATCAGCCAGTAAGCTCTTTGCTTTATCGGTGGATCATCGAGGACGATTTTAAATTACTCCTTACCTATGACGGGACTCAGGGGAAAATGAAATACCCGCCTCAGGATTTTCGGCCTCAGCTTTTCAATCTGGCGGATGACCCCGGAGAAGAGAAAAATCTCGCAAGCTCTGATCCGAAGACAGTGAAGAGATTGGCAAAACAGATCGAGCAATGGTGGCCTGCCACCGGGAGAACGACTGTTGTTGAGTGGAGTGATGAGCCAGTGGTCCTTCCGACCGTAGAAGATGCCGTTGCCGGAGAGAAAAAAGAGAAGGTTAGGTCTGCAAAAGGCAAACGGAAGGCCGGTAAGTAGTTGTGTCGCTTTTAGACTGTTTGCCAAAAGTATGTTCGTGAAACGACCGAGTCAGAATTGCGTCTGGCAAGGCGTGAGAAGGGAGTGGAGCGGGCTCCGTGACAGCCGAGCAACACAGCCAGGCGGAATTCTGGCCGGTTCCAAAAACACTTCCGAGCAAAGCGAGCTGAATTCAATTCCAAAAATCAATCGATTTGCGAACAGACTTTTGGCAAACAGTCCAGGAAGCGCCATAGTCCGAACATGAATTTGATCAACGCACAGGAAGCGCCGGCTGCAATCGGACCCTACTCTCATGCTGTTAATTTAGATGGCTTGGTTTTTTGTTCGGGACAGCTTCCCTTGGATCCAACAACGATGAAGTTGGTCGATGGTGATGTTGCCGATCAAACTCGTCAGATTTTTTCAAACATGGCGACTGTTCTGAAGGCGAGTGACTCATCCATGGGCCAGGTGGTGAAAACCATCATCTTCCTGGCTGACATGGCCGATTTCCCGATCGTTAATGGCCTCTATGCTGAAGCCTTTGGGGATCACAAACCAGCGCGCTCGACGGTTCAGGTCGCGGGATTGCCGCTCGGTGCATTGATTGAGATCGAATGCGTCTCGGTTTCCAGCGCTAAAGGGTAGTTGCCTAACCTTTGGTAGGCTTTGCGGCAGGACCTGTTCCTTGCGGATTGGTCGTTCGAGGCTTCTCGATCTTTTTGGCGTCAGCTGGCAGCGTCGAAGGATCAAAGGGGATGATTTCTCCATCGGTCAGTGCCTTGATCCGGAGATCTTTGATCTGCACGCGGTGAGGGTTGCCGCGATGCAACTGGATCGCAAGGAGGCCCTCGAGAGTGCGCCCTTCGTGGTGATCAAAGAACTCAGAGGTGGTCTTTCCATTGACCTGATGGATCAGGTGATTGCCTCGAGCAATGACGACGAATTCGGTCCACTCGGAGAGATCCGCTTTGACTGGTTCGTGTTGGGCTACGATCCAGCGAACGCCGTCAGGATCGAGTAATACGTCATTGCCATTGAGACCGAAAATGCCACGGCCTTTCTCCTCGTAGGTCATGCCGGTGTGTTCGATGGCAGGATGAGCGTCGCATTGATAACCGGAGATGGCCCAGGGCCCCACTTCGGGGAGCTCCCGGCTACGATATTGGATGCCGGAATTGTTGTCACCGATGATGCGCAGGGTAGCGCGAAGCTCGAAGTCTTTTACCGTGCCTCCGCGCCATATGAGGAAGGTGTTGTATTCAAGTGCGCCCGGGCCGGAGCAGGTTCCGGTGACGATTCCATCTTCGACATTCCAAAGCTTGGGGTCCCCATCCCAACCGGTGAGATCCTTGCCGTTGAATAGAGGGGTGAAGCCGTCTTCGGAAAAGGCAGACGAAGCGAAGCTGAGTAGGCTGAGAAGGAGGATTCGAGTGTTCATGAGTTGATCGTTTGAGATTGGATTGAGTGAGTCAGCTGTCGACGTGATATTGTTCAGTGAAGGGCAGCCAGGTATCCTTCTTCAGCTCGGGCGCATTGGACCGCACGATGTTCAGAGTGACCTGAAGTTCGACCAGGGCGGTATCGACGCGAGACTTGCTGAGACTACCGGAAGGCGAGAGCTCACGGCGAAGCTCTGCCGTGGTGTAGGGCTCTGAACGAAGGAGTTGATAGATGCGTTGGGCGAGTGGTTTGCAGGTCGAGACTGCTCGATGATGCTCCGGATAGTGCGTATTGTGAAGGTGTTTCAGGCACATCAGCATCGCGAGGCCGCCAGGGAGTTTGCCGTAGAAAATCTCATTGGGGAACTGAGCGGGCAGTGCATTTTTCCAGAACCATATGGCTTCGATTTTTTCTCCCCAGCCCTTTTTTCCTGGCTGTCGTTCCGGTAAATCGACCACATCCCACAGGCTCGGAAGGTCGGATGTTTTGGATCCGAAGATGAGGCAGGTTTTCACTTCCATGACAAAGTCATAGGCTTGTTCAAGCGTTTTGACATGAGGTTCAGGGAGCGGATCCATGGGGAGCGGTTTGTGAAGTGATCAGATTGCTGAGACTTCTATTTTCGAACTGCGATCACGATCCACAAAACGACAGCGAGAGCGATCAGTCCGATGCCAAGATACCAGGCAGAGTAGGGAATGATCCCGGCCATTTCATCGAATCGCGAGCGTCCCATTTTCGTATGAATTCCCCAGGCGCCAAAAAGAACGGCGGCAAGTCCGATCAGGAAGGTGATGGTGCCGGCGGTGCTCAAGACTGAAGAGGATTTTTAGTGATTGAGTAGTCCATCGCCAAGGGACGTTCGACTTTCTTTGAGTCGGCCGATCAGCTGATTCTTCACTTCGCTGTAGGCGGAGTCATCGATCACGTCGGTGATTTCGTCAGGGTCCTCGACTAGATCGAAGAGTTGGTAGCGATCCAGGGCGGGGTAATAAATTAACTTGTGGGTGTCAGTCCGAACCAAACGTTGAGCCTCGAGATAGGTTCCGAAGATGAGGTCTTCGCCACCTTCATCGCTGGCTCCTGTAGCGAGGTCTTTGATGCTGGAAAACTCCACCGAATCGGGAACTTCCAAGCCTGCAATTTCACAAGTCGTCGGGAATACACTTTGCATGTAAATCATGTTGTCGACTCGTCGCCCAGCCGGAATGTCAGGGCCGCAGATGACGAAGGGCATCTTAATGCTGTGATCGTAGGGATTTTGTTTACCGAGCAGTCCGTGGCTGCCGACGGCAAGTCCGTGGTCGGAGGTGAAAATGACGTAGGTGTTGTCGGCTTTGCCGCTCGCCTCAAGGGCGTCGAGGATTCGGCCAATCTCGCGATCCATGTGGGTGACGATGCCGTAGTATTCCGAGCGATGAATTTTCATGGCGCTCTCAGTGCGGGGAAAGGGTCCGAGTTTCTCGTCTCGAATGTTGATGGCGCCGTTGTCGAATGGGTGCTCCGGCAAGTAGTTCTTAGGAAGAGTGATGTCTTCGGGTGGGTATTGATCGATGAATTCTTTGGGGGCCTGTCGTGGGTCATGCGGTGCGTTGTAAGCCACAAACATGAAGAAGGGGGACTCGGACTTTTCGACGGAGTTGAGAAACTCGACCGCGGAATCGGAGTAGACCTCAGAGGTGTGTTTCTCGACCACGTAGCCTTCTCCTGCCTCACCTGATTCGGTGATGTCCCACACTTCAGGGGTCCAGTGCCCGGTGTACTGTGGATCCCACGGGGTCCAGTGATTGTTCTCGGGGGTGGGGCGGTTGTATCCTGGTTCTTTGGAACCCGATGGGTCCAGGGTGTCATAGAACCCTTCGCCAACGGCTTTACCATGTGAGAATCCGCGGAGAGCCGATGTTGGATCGTTGTGCCACTTGCCGGTCAAAAAGGTATCGTAACCAGCTTCGCGAAACACTTCGGGCCAAAGCGTGACTTCGATGTCCTCTTTGACCGTGAGAGACTTCTTCGCGTGAGCCCAGGGGAGGAGGCATGACTTCACCATGGGGGCGCGATAAACTGTTTTCCCGGTGATCAACATGGTGCGGCTGGCGACGCAGACCGCTCCTGACCACGAACCCTGATTGAAGCAATTGCTGAAAGTTGTGCCCCGCTCAACGAGACGGTCGAGATTCGGCGTGCTGATCTCCGAGTTGCCTAGGGCGGCAAGTGCATCGGGTGCCTGATCATCGCTGATGATGAAAAGAAAGTTGGGTGGTTCTTCGGCTGTGAGAGAAAACACGAGAAACAAGGTGAGAAGGCTGAGGTGAAATCCAATCTGGAGGCGTTGATTCATGTGAGAAAATGGGTGGGGATTTTTTTGTCCAAAATGTTGAGCGGACAGGTGCAGTGAAACGGTTCAGTCCTGGTTCGATTCTGGTCAAGTTCACGCGACTGCTCGGGAAAGGCGTGAGCTCGTCGGTTAGATGTCGTTTTCGGTTGAGAATAACTGCGGTCGATGAATCGGTTCACGCATCCTCTCGCACAATTTCAACGGCATTCAATACGGGTAACGATCCTTCGGTATCTGGAAGTTGCTCGATAGTGAGCATGTCGATGACTTCAATGCCGGGGAACTCCAGCACCTGCGGCATTTTGTCACCAGTTGATATCTTGATCTCTTGAGCGGCCTCTTCCCCTTGAAATCGAAGGCTGAATTTTCGATCAGCTTGAGTTTCATTCACTTCGCCGGGCGCTGAGGTATCGGGGGCGGCAAAGTGCACCCGAACCGTATACTTCGTTGGTGCATCATCCTTTCCTAACAGCGGAATCTTCGCCTTGAGGAGGCCATTGGCCCAGGACGAGTAGGTCCATTTAGGAGCCGCATTCTCTACCTCTGAGGCATCGATGCTGACAGAGTTTTCATTGAGGGTCACATAGCCGCCGCCCTTGGCAAAGGTTGTCTCGCAGTCGAGCGGTAAGTCCAGGCTGGTGTCTTTTTCGGGCCGAGGCCTCGGATAGGCGAGCCAGGCGGTGCCGTCGGGCCCACGCCGGTCGCCGGGTGCGCCGAAGTTTAGGGCGATGTGTTTGACGGGCGTTCCTTTGGCAACGGAGGAGAACATTGCCCAATCCTGTCTATCCTCGCGGGGTTCCATCACAATGGTCGAGGAGATGGAAAAGAGACAGACACAGCCTGCAGAAGATTCGGGGATGGAAATGAGGCCATTGGCAGGAATGGCATTGATCCAGCAGCCGGTTCGGTGACCGGCAAAGTAACTCGTTCCGATATCCTTTTCTAGGTCGTAGAAGCTACTGTAGCGGGAGCGAAATGCCAAAAGATTGGGTGTCGCGGCGATCATGCCGCAGTGGTGTCCGTCCCGCATCAAGGACCAGGGGACATCCTCGCCGGTCAGTGGATCTTTTCGGGTTTTCTGCTTTCCGGTGTAGAGATCGAACGCCCAGGGCTCAGCGATGATCTCATCTTCTACGATAATCGGGCGATGGCGGTAGTTGCCATCCCGCGCCCACATTTTGCTTCCATCAGTTCCTGACAAAGCCACGAGACGCCGCTCAGAGAAATCTCCGGCCATGAACTGCTTCCAATAGTGGCCATTGGCGTTGGCGCCGCAGAGAAGAAGGACATTGTTGTGACAGAGTAGGGTTAGCTTTCCACCGCCAATACCAATCTCGGAACAGTCGGTCACGTCGACGGCTTTCTCCCATTGTTTCTCACCGGTCTGCGCGTTGAGTGAGACAGCAAGCCGGATGTCCTGATTTTTAAGTTCCGCTTCCGCAGTCTTTTGCTCTGCTGGAGTCAGGTTCTCGTATTTCGATTTGTCTTGGCGAAGAATGGAGAGACGCTGATCCGGAGTAATGGAAGAATCGATAAAGTAGACGGATTGATCTCCGACTGAAACGGTGCGGTGCTCGATCGTTTGACCGCGGTAGTGCCAGAGAAGTTTTCCGCTTGCTACATCAATCGCGAAGATACCGTCGGTGAGATCCTCGGTCTTGCGACCGCGCCGTTTCATCCGGCCTTCCAGCTCAGTTCTGATCGTGGCAGTGCCGAAAAGAATTCCATCATCGTAGGAGACATAACCCCACTCATGAGTGCCATCGCGAACGGCCTCAGGAAGGAGGTGCACTGCCCTTTCTTCTCCGGTAGCTGAATCGAGTTCGATGCACTCGGCCTGTTCCATGAAAAAGAGTGAGTCGTCTGATGCGACAAGATTACCGGGATTTTGATTCTGGAAAACTCCAGTGCGGATGGATTTAGGATTTTCCCGCTCCCACAGAAAGAGACCGTTGTAGGCGTCATAGGCCATGATGCGTTCCTCTCCTTGTGCGATGAGTCGCCCATTGATCGCGAGAGGGCTAGCCGACCCCTCATGTCGGTTGACCATCTTCCCTTCGCCCGGATCACCATACCAAAGAACACCGAGTCCGCCCTTCGTGCGGTAGTCGTAGGAGCAGGCCGTGTTTCCGGCGTCGCCGTACTGATGAGACCAGGAGCCGGCACCGGGAAGTGGGCCCCGGGTCACCACTGAGAAATTGTCTTTCGATGACAGGGTAGCTGATTCGCCCAGAAGTGTCTGGGCAGTTGAGGTGGAGGCAGGATCAAGAAGAAGTGATCCTCCGATGGGTTTCAGGTGCCGCATTATTTTGGCGACATCAAGTCCGGGGGGGAGTTCTCCGGTGCGAATGTGGGTGTCGGACAGGATGAGGTTGGCGAAGTAGTTTGCGTAGGGGATATCGCTGAAGGAGCCGTGATGAAATGAGATGCGAGTGCCGTGGTACCCTGCTCCTGTAATTTTCCGACGGGCCTGATCGATCATCGTTGCGTCGGGGTCTACGACGTAGATCTCAAGGTCGGACCGTTTGGCGAGTTCGTAGGCAAGTTGACCATCTTCGGCGCCAACAATGAGACAGAATCCTTTCTTAGCGTCTGTCGCATCGAGGATCCTTTGTGCGGCGTTGGATAGCTCTTCGTTCTCTTCGTAGGGATTGCTGGTGGATTGAACGGTTGGTTCGCTCGATTGGTTGTTGGAAAAACAAACGATGTCTCCAGTGGTCGTGGAGACGATCAGCTTGCCATTTGCGACGGCGAGGCCGCGGGCTTCTCCATCGACTTGAGCACTCCAAAGCTTTTCGCCGGTTTCCTTGTGGTGCGCGGCGACTTCATTGTGTCCGCCGGAAATGACGGCATCTCCTGCAACAATTAAGCGTGATTCGTGAGGAGAATCGATGGTCCATTCGATGCCCACTTCCATCAATTTGTCGTGCTCTGCTTTCTTCGGTTCCAGTTCAGCGAGAAGTTCGGCTTTCCTTTCGGGCACGATCGAAATGCCAGCAGTTAGTCTGTCGATCTCCGCCTTCAAACGATGTCGCTTCAGGGACGCCTTGCCATAGGCGGTTCGATTGATTCTAGTGATACTCGTTTCGTTGGCGAGATAGGCAGATTTACCATCTATCGTCATTTGGTGCCCGGCAAAATAGCCATAGCCAACGGCGCCGTCAGATTGACTCATCGCGAGGACATGGTGTGCACCCCAGGCGAATATTTGACCGTCTGCAAGCAGAGCCTGAGTGCTACCTACGACGCCCCCGGCCTCTCGTCTCCATGAGTGATTTTTCTTGTAGATGAATTCCCCGGTCCTGCGATCAAATACGGCGGGTAGCGATCGTCCCGATGGGACCACCAGGAGTTCATCGGTGGTGAGCAGATATCCCTGAGGTGAAAGATCATTTCGCCCTGCGGAGTCCTGAGAAATATTGTCCCGTTTCCAGATTACTTTACCGTCAGAGGCCCGAACCGCGTAGAGGTAGATGTTCTCATGAGGAAAAACTCCGGCACCGAAGTAGGCCACTGAACCGTGTTTCTCGTCCTCGGCAATCGAGATGCCGGTGCGGATGGGCCATCGAGAAATCATTTGTTGGCGTCCGAGGATGCGCTCGTCAGAAGGTCCGGGCCGCAATTTCCAGACGAGAGATCCGTCTGATGCGTTGAGGCAATAAGCATAGCCGTCGTCGGAACCCACGTAGAGTTTCCCCTGATGGATCGTCGGAGCAAGTCGGACAGGTCCTTCGGTAAAAAATGACCAGATGGTTCTTCCTTGCTCAAGGTCAAGGCAATAGACCTGATGGTCCACTGAAGACCCGTAGTAGAGGCGATTGCCTACGACAGCGACGTGAAAGGCATCGTCGAAGGTATTTCGGCGTCGCAGTATCTTACGTTCCATCTCGCGACCGTCGGGCCCGGGCCAGGCCATTTCCGGCTTCTCGGGTGGAGAAAGCGTCCAGTCCGGTGTCAGTGGAAAGCTGAGTTGTTCCGCTGTCGATCCGACCCTGTTGTTGTCACGCAGGTAGGTTGGCCAGTCAGTGGCGTCGACACTGGCGGTAAGGCTGGTTGCCAACAGTAGGAGAACGAGGGGCGATGAGATTAGCTTCATGGCAAATTCACGATTGCGATTTTGGAGGATAACTCAGGGTGGTAGGTGTGAGCCGCGGCAACCAGATCAAATGCTGGCCTGATTGCGCGGAAAGGGGTTCATGCTGAGCCCCAGTGGACAATTGAGTCGCTGCGTAATTTGGTAGAATTTTGCGAAAACCGCCCCTTGTGTGGCATGAGATTATCGCTGTCCTTGGGTGGACTCAGAGTGTGTTCGAAAATTGATATGAGACCTTTTCCCTTTTTCTCCCTGCTTTCACTTGTCCTGTTTTCAGGATTTTCCGTTTGCGGATCTGCCGCCGCTGCGCCACCGAATCGTCCCAACATAGTCCTCATCATGGTGGATGACATGGGATGGTCTGACGTCGGTTGTTACGGATCGGAGATCAACACGCCGAATATTGATAAGCTCGCTGGAGAGGGGATGTTGTTCACCCAGTTCTACAACAACGCGAAGTGCACGACGACCCGGGCATCTCTGCTCACGGGGCTCTATCCCCGCAATGGGGGAAAGGGACAGGATGAGTTGATCACTCATGAAATGCTCACTCTCGGTGAGGCGATGAGGCATGCCGGTTACCAGACTGGTTTGTCGGGAAAATGGCACAATGGAAAAACGGTGGGAACTCGTCCTTTCGACCGCGGTTTCGATGAGGCGTATGGCCTCTGGGACGGTTGTTGCAATTTCTTCAATCCAAAGATCCCGGATCCAGATTTCAAAGGAGGCAAGGTGCGTCCTTTTGGTCACAACGAAGAGTTTCTCGAGTTCGACGACTTCCCGGAGGATTACTACACAACCGACGCTTTTACCGATCATGCGATTGATACGATCAAGGAACACGTTTCTTCCGGGCAGCCGTTTTTTCACTACTTGCCCTACACGGCACCGCATTATCCTCTTCATGCTAAGCCCGAGGACATCGCCAAATACAAAGGCAAGTATGCGGAGGGCTGGGACGTGCTTCGCCAACAACGACTCGCCCGTCAGAAAGAGCTTGGGCTGATTAATCCGGACTGGGACGTCGCTGATCGTGATGATCTGGCGACGTCTTGGGAGCAAGCAACTAATTTGGATCCGGAGTGGAATCAGCTCAGGATGGAAGTCTACGCGGCGATGATTGATTGTGTCGACCAGAACATCGGCCGCCTGCTCAACACTCTCGATGAACTCGGTGTAGCCGACAACACGCTCGTGTTGTTCCTGGCTGATAACGGCGGCAGTCCTGAGACTCCAGGGGGGAATGATCCAGCTCAAGTGCCTGGACCGAGAGAATTCTATTCTCACGTTGGACCGGGCTGGGCGACCGCCTCAAATACACCCTGGCGTCGCTACAAAACCTTTTGCCACGAGGGCGGTATTTCGACGCCTTTACTGGCTCGTTGGCCTGCCGCGATCGAAGCTGGCGCGCGTTCCAATCAAGTGGGGCATATCATTGATCTACTTCCTACTTTCCTCGACATGGCTGGCGCGGGGTATCCTGAAAAGCATCCGGAATTTGGAGGCAAAACTCTCCCGCTCGATGGCCAGTCATTGCTCCCTGTGTTAAAGGGAGATGAAGGGGAGCCCCATGAGAACCTCTATTGGAACTGGGCTGGCAATCGTGCGGTTCGGAACGGAAATTGGAAACTTGCCTGGGATACAAAACACAAAGCCTGGGAGCTCTATGACATGGAGCAGGACCGAACCGAGGCGCACGACCTGTCTTCCGAATATCCCGAGGTGGTGAAGGATCTGACGACGAAGTGGGAAGGCTGGGCCGAGATGACAGGGGTAAAATACTAGGTGTCGTTGGCGGTAATTTTCTCGGCTCCGAGAAGACCGTAGTTCAAGGCTCCGGTTGCGTAGGCAGCGATGAGCCGGGTGATCGTGAGGGCAAAGACCCGATCACTTTGGAGGTTCTCGATTAGGAATTTTCGGTAGTCTTGTTTTGTGATCAGTTTGGCGCAGAGGCGAGCCGTAATCACTCGCCAGGTCTTACGAACGTGTCTGCCAACTTCACGAAACTCCCGGACTTTGAGTCCTGCCTCTAAAGCCAACTCGCGAAGCTCTTCAGCATTGCAAAGTTCAGCTAGATGGCCGTCGTGACAGATAGGTTCGAGCAGGTGTCGTTTTTCCCACGGGGCTGGTTGCTCTTTTGCGAGCCAGTCGCATAGCCCAAGTCGTCCTCCGGGTTTGAGCACTCGCGCGACTTCCTTAAAGAAGGCTGCTTTGTCAGGAATGTGGGAGAGGCACTCGATAGAAATGATTGCATCGACCGATGCATCTGGCAGATCATTGTCGAGCCAGTCGGCACAGATGAATTCGGGTTTAGGAATGCCTGCCGGCAACTGCTCGGCGAGAATTTTGGCTTCAATGCACTGTTGGGAAGACAAGGTGACTCCGCTCACCTTCGCGCCGAGATGTTCCGCCAGCCAGATGCTGGCTGCTCCATAACCGCACCCGACGTCGATGACCGTGTCGCTCCGGGAAATGCGAGCGAGGTCGGCGACAGCGGTAGTGAGATTTCGGATTGCTTCTGGTGTCGTCTCTCGGCCGGTGATCCAGTAGCCGTGATGCAAATGATCGCCCCAGACTTCCCTGTAGAAAACATCCAGTGAGTCGTAGTGCTGGGCAATATCTTCACGGGATGGTTCAGTGGGCGGGGTGATCATGGTGCTCGTGTTAGCTTGCCCGGTGCATTCGGATATTACTCTTCTTCCTCAGCGGCCAGGGTCCGTTTCAGTTTAGCGTGATTGAGGTCCCAGGCTTTCTGAACATGGTCTGATCGTGTCTTCCACAATTCGCTATCGTCAGGCACCCACTGATAGTTCATCACGGTGAACATGCGATCCTTCAGCATATCGAATTCAGCGGTAGCACCAGACTCATCTTTACCGGTTACGACGATCTTGTTTACGATTTCATTCTCTTCGTCGGAAAGGTGTTCGTGAATTTTGAGCCAGGATCCGATCGTCTCGAGGGCCACTGCTTGATTGAGGGTGGCTCCTTTTTCCCGGGCGGATTTCATAATGATCTCAATGGCAGGGGATTCTGCCTGTTCGGCATTGAGGATGAGCTGCTTGGTGTTTTCGTCGATGTTATCCATCGCGGTCATGGCATCGATGATAGTAGAGGCGATGTGAATCTTTCGGATCACCGGCAGTAACTTGACCTTCATGATGTCGGTGGGGCGAAGGACGGGCTTGATCTCAATCTCACCGTCGACGTCGGCGACTCGTTTGAAGTAACGCGAGAGTTGCCCGCTGGTGACCGCTTTGCTGTTGCGTTGAAGCACCAGAATGGCGTGTTCAAAATCGTAATAGAACGCCGAGCATTCCGCCATGCCTTCGTCCTTGTTGAGGTTTACGGCGGTGATTTCTCCGGAGAGATTGGCGCGAAAGCCTGCTGGAGCCATGGAGATCTTCATCATGTCTCCGAGGTATCCTCCCTCGCTAAGCTTGCCCCGGGCGAGCCGCACCCAGTTGTCGTCCAGATCCACATTGCGTTTTTCGCTGTTGGATGGCATTCCGTGGAGTTTGCGGAGAATTACTTCGAGATCGGTGGAGTCCGGAGTCTCGATGGTGAAGAAGTCAATTTTTGCCGATTTGTGCATGGACGGCCCTCGTAGACCCAGACCGCATTTAGGTCAACTGCTTCGCGGCTCTCGCAGGCGAAAGGCACTGCGATTTTGAGCTTGTGAGCTCCAACCCTCTTTAACTGCTAATTGATCTGTTTTACGCAGAAAACGGCCCCTTTTTGGGTAAATTGACGTTTTTGCGAAAGTCGGCTTTGTTTCACTCTGCCCAATTGAATCGTATACTCGGGTGATTGGCCTTTCTCTCCTTACTATGAAGATCTTTTACAATCTGATATTTGCCATCGTTGCGGCGGCATTCCTGCCCTCGATTTCGATTGCTCAGAACGGCGATAAAAAAGAGGAGGACAAGGAATTGCTGAACTCGACGAACTGGCGCAAGTGGGCTCCAGATCCGGTGCCATTTCTCGAGCCGGAGGAAACGGCGAAGACTTTCAAGGTTGCGCCAGGGTTTCGTGTCGAGCTGGTTGCCTCCGCTCCGATGATCAAAGATCCTGTCTTCGCAGAGTTTGATCTCGAGGGGCGTCTTTGGGTCTGTGAATTTCAGTCTTATATGATGGATGCGGATGGCACGGATGATCACAAGCCAATCAGTCGCGTTCAGGTGTTGGAAGATACCGATGGCGATGGGCGAATGGACAAAGCGACCACCTTTCTTGATGAAATCGTTAATCCCCGAGGACTCACCATCGTCAAGGGCGGCGCACTGGTGGCAGTAGGCGATGGTCGATTGCTTTTTTGCGAAGATACGGATGGTGATCTTAAGTCGGACAAGGAAACGCAAGTGTTTGAATACGCGGCCGGTGCGCCTGGCAACATCGAGCACGCCGAGAATGGGCTTCACTACGCGATTGATAACTGGATGTACAATTCCAAGTCGACCCGGCGTCTGAGGTGGTCTGGTGGCAAGGTGGTCAGTTCCGATACGATGGCGCGTGGTCAGTGGGGGATGAGCACCGATGCGTATGGGCGTCTTTACTACAATACCAACAGTGCTTGGTTTTATACCGACTCCGAGATTTACGATCGGCAGTATGGCAATCCGAAATCGGAGACCAAAGAGGTCAGGGCGATTCGAACCAACACTGCTATGAATCGCGCCTACAAGCCGGAGATGATTCAGGAAGATGGCCGAATCAATAGCGTGACCTCAGTGAGTGGTCTCGCGGTGCACAGCGACGGAGCATTCGGCGACGAATGGCAAGGGGCCATCTTCAGCTTCAGTCCCGGCACTAATACAGTCGGGGCATTTAAGCCAGATCAGCCGATGCCTGGAACGACTGGTTTCGAGCACCTGACCTATCCTGATGAGGAATGGACCGAGCGGGAATTTCTCGCCAGCACCGACGAGCGTTTCCGTCCGGTCAACGGATCCTTCGGCCCTGACGGATGCCTCTACATCGTCGATTTGAATCGTGGGATCATCCAAGATAAGAATTTCCTCACCAGTTACTTGCGTCGCCAGTCGGAAGAACGCGGGCTCGATAAGTTCATCGGCAAAGGTCGCATCTGGCGGATCGTGCCGGAAGATTATTCTCCCGAGGCAGCTCCCAAAGATCTGGTGTCAGGCCTTTCTCATCCCTACCTCTGGTGGAGATTGAATTCTCAGAAGCGCATCGTCGAAGAAAATCGGTCTGATCTGGCTCCGGAGATTGTGAAGGTGGCGATGAATGGCGACACCTTTGCGAAAGCTCATGCGATGTGGACCTTGGTAGGTCTTAAGTCGCTCAAGCCGGATGTCATCGAAAATAATGTGGCTGACGATGATTGGTTTGCCAGCATGACGGCACTTCGCCTAGCCGGTGAGACGACAGATCAGTCGAACCTTTTCCCGAAGGAGTTTTCTTCCGCTGCTGAGCTACTAAGCAGCAGTGAAACTCCCTTATTGGCCTCCTACGCCAAGACTTTGGTGAGCAATGGGTATCCCGATCGCTTTGCTTCAGTCTACAAGGACAAGGTTCCGACCTGGGTTCAAAAAGATAAAGCCCTTCTCAAATCGTACACGACTGGACGTACCACCTTTGGGCAGTTCTGCGCCGCTTGCCATCAGCCGCATGGAAAAGGTCTCGTGAATCTTGCCCCGAGTTTGGTGAAGAGTGATTGGGTTAGTGCTGACCCTGATATTATGATTGCGGTTGCGATGAATGGATTGACCGGACCGATCAAGGTGAATGGTGAGACCATCATGGGATTTCCTCCCATCATGCCGCCGCACATGTTCCTGACGGATCAGCAGATGGCCGATACGCTGACCTATGTTCGCAGTGCGTGGGGCAACAAGTCCGAAGCGATTTCTTCTGATCAGGTGAAAGCGTTCCGCGACGCCAACAAAGATCGATTTGCTCCGTGGACCGAGGCCGAGTTGAGAAACTAGTTTAGGATCCGGGAATAACCGCTTTGGCAGATCGGTCTTTCACCTTGAAATGACCTAGTTCCAAAGTGGTGTCGCGGTCGACAATTTTCCAAACTGCTCCGGGTCGAGTTTGTTGTTTTTGAGGCAAGTCCGGTTTGATGATGCCATAGGATTTTGGCTTTCCTTTTTGGTCCATCCAGAACAACTCCACAGGTCTATTTTTCTGATTGATAAAGGTGATTTGAAAAGAGTTTCCGTCCGGTTTTGAGGCGGGTGCCTTGCGTTTCGAAGCGGGGATCCAGGTCAGCGATTCAAGAGCCTCGATGGAGGGCTCTGGCTTCGGCGAAAATACGGTGGGCGCCAATGCGCGTAATTCGACGAGCTTCGCCTCATGTTCGGGGTTGGCGGCCAGGTTGGTCCATTCGTGGGGATCCTGAGCGACATGATAGAGCTCTTCGTCTCCTCCTGCGTAGTGGATGTAGCGCCAGTCTTGAGCGCTCAGTCCGTAACTGCCCGGATCGCTAAGGTGAGTGATCGAAACGTGGTCCCATTTCGCCTTTGGATCGCTCAATAGCTTGACGATGCTTGGCCCGTCATTGCTTTCTTTCCTCGGCACTCCTGCGAGTTCCGTCAAAGTGGGAAAGATACTGAGCAGATTGACCGGTTGATCGCAAACGGTCCCCGGTTCGGTTCCCGACATCAAGCCCGGGGCAACGCCAGCTGGCACCCGCATCATGAACGGGATTCTAGTGACGGCACGCCAGCCGGAGAACTTTTGCCAATGCTGCTTCTCACCGAGATGCCATCCGTGATCACTCCACAATACCACGATCGTATTGTCTTTGTTGGGACCGTTGTCGAGGGCGTCGAGAACTCGTCCCAGCATGGCATCGGCAAAGTGAATCGATGCGAGATAGGCTTGAATGCCTTCTTTCCATTTTCCGTGCTCCTGGATGTGGGCAAAGTAACGGTTGGGGCCGCGCTTTTTCCCGGCAGGGGGCAAGTCGTCGAGATCGTCCTCTTTGTATCCCAAGGGGAGTTGAATCGTTTCAAGAGGGAATGGCTCGAAGTATTCTTTCGGTACAAACCAGGGTTCATGTGGTCGGTAAAATCCACAGGCGAGAAAGAATGGTTTGGCGTGTTCTTGCCCCAACTGATCGCTGACCCAATTGGAAACGAGCCAGTCCCCGCCGTATTCCTCATCAGTTGCATCGAGCGCCGCCCAATCGGTTTCGACGTATTGCCAGGGGCCGCCACGAGGGAGATTAACCGGACGACTTTCGGGATAGAGCGTCCTTGGGAAGGGATTCTCTGTTTCCTGTTCCGGGAAGTAGTCGTCCCAGGAGCCCGCATCGATAAAGTAATGCAGAATCTTGCCTGAGCCGATCGCCTCGTAGCCGTGATTTCGAAAGTGTTGAGGGATGATTTCAGCGTCCGGTAGGATTTCCCGCATCTTTTGTCTATTGTCATAGAGGCCCGAGTGATGTGGTGACAGTCCCGTCATGAGGGCTGTCCGCGACGGGTTACACGCAGAGCCAGCACAATGGGCGTTCGTAAAAAGAACGCCGCTCTCAGCGAGGCGATCGAGATTTGGAGTGAGCGTTTGGGGATGGCCACCCAGGCAGCCAATCCAGTCGTTGAGGTCATCAAGGGAGATGAATAGGATGTTCGGTCGTTTGTCTTCCGCTGACGCGAAGGGCGTCAGGGAAAAGGCAACTGCCATCAGGAAAGGGAAGATTCGACCGGGTTGCGTCATGAGAAGAAAGGGGATTAGTTGAAAATATTAAGAGAGAATCAGTTTGTGTCCAATATCAATTATGGCGGATTGAATGTAGTGGGCTCAGATTGCAATCTTTGTTGCCTTGCAATTGAACAAAATGACCGAAACCTTTTCAAACTGTTCCGGTTATATCTTACACATGAAATATTCTCTCTTTCTCGTTGCTCTGTTGGGTCTCACTTCAATTAACGCAAATGCCGATTGGCCGCAGTATCGTGGTTTGAGCGGGCAAGGGGTCAGCGAGGAAAGTGTTCCTACTGAATGGAGCGAAACGGAGAATTTGAAATGGAGTATTGACCTTGAAGGTCAGGGCAGTTCTTCTCCCATTATCTCAGGCGATTCAGTTTTTCTGACCACTTTCAGTGGTAGCGGTTCCGGATTGGTACGCCATTTGATCCGGGTTGATTTGGAGTCGGGCGAAGTTCTTTGGAAGAAAGAGATTCCCTCCGATTTCCCAGAGGATCCGGCGAAAGGTTATATCACCGAACACGGTTGGGCTAGTAACACTCCGGTCACTGATGGCAGTACCGTTTTTGGGTATTTTGGAAAGGCCGGGGTCTACGCATTCGACTTCGATGGAAACGAACTGTGGAAAGCTCGCACGGGTGGGAAGTCCTCACCGAAAGCCTGGGGCTCAGCGTCCAGTCCGATTCTCTGGGGTGACACGGTGATCGTTCCTGCAGGAGAGGAATTGAATGCTCTGGTGGCACTGAATAAGTCAGATGGGAAAGAAAAATGGAGAGTCGAGGGTCCCAGTTTTCTTCAAACATACGGGACGCCGATTTTGGTGAAAGTGGATCAAGACCGAACTGATCTCGTCTTTGCTGCCTCTGCGCGATGGTGGGGCTTGGATCCAGATACCGGCGAAGAGAGGTGGTTTGCTACCTACGATCTCCCTGGAAACATGTCGAACACCACGCATCACAGCGGTGATTTTCTCACTGTCTCTGGAGGATACCCGCGAACAGCGAGGGTCGCTCTTAAAGTGGGAGGAGAAGGGGACCTCTCCGGCGAGATTTTGTATGACACCATGAAGCCAGCCACCTACATGACAGTTCCGGTCGAACACGATGGCACCCTTTACTGGGTGTCGGATTCAGGAATTGCCTTCGCCGCGATGCCTGGTGAAGCCGAAGCCCTATGGCAGGAAAGAGTGCCTGGCCTCGAAGGAAAAGGCGGCCGCGGTAAGCCATTCTATGCTTCTCCTATTCTTGTCGGCGGAAAAATCTATGCCGTGAGCCGGGCCAATGGAATCTTCGTGATCGAGCCGTCCCAAGATGCCTTGAAGGTGCTTGCTCAGAATAAGTTTGCTGGAGACGATACTCTTTTCAATGCAACGCCAGCAGTTTCGAAAGGTAAGATCCTGATTCGGTCGCAGAAAAAGCTCTACTGCGTCGGCGAGTGATAGCCTGATTGCTCCAATCTGCAGAGGTGCGTCTACCACCAGCCCAAAAATTTCCACCAAGGCAGGCCAAGCCCGAGCCAGACGAATAGGTGAAAGAAAGAAACGAGTAGGCCTATTTGGAACCAGCGTTTGGGGCTGTGGTAGCCAAGCCCGAAGTAGATCACGACAGGTCCGGTTGAATAATTGGTCAGGCAACCGCAGAGGTTTGAGAAATAGGCCAGCAGCGCCACCATCAAGAGGGGTGGTGTGCCCGACACTGTTGCGACAGCGAGGAATGCAGCGACCATCGCGGTGATGTGCCCCGTCAGCATGGAAAAGGCATACATTGAATAGAAATAGATCAAGGCCAGGACCAGGGCAGCCGTTAGAGGTCCAAGATCTTTGACCCAAACTCCAGTATTCTCTGCGAACCACTCGATGATGCCCAGTTCCTTCAATTGGCCTGCCATCATAATCAAACCGCCGAGCCAAACCATGGCATCCCAGGCTCCCTTGTTTTGGCTCATGTTCTGCCACGATTCGGCACGTGTTAGGAGAAGTATAACAACGCCAAGTAGCGCGACCACGGCTGTATGAATATGGTGCCATGAAGCAGTGGACCACAAGATCAGCATTGTGACAAAAACGCCGATCAGGATCATTTCCTGTCTCGTAACCGGACCCATTTCTTTAAGATCCCGGCCGGCTTGTTCATGGGCTGATGCTACGCTCATTTTCGGAGGTCGCACAATCCGTTTGAGAAAGTGAGGAAGGAGGATGAGAGCGGCGAGTCCTGGCACAATGCTCCCCAGTGCCCAGGTTCCCCAGCCGAATTCCACACCGGCGACATCCGACGCAGCTTCAGCAATCAGCGGGTTTGCGGCCATGCCGGTTAAAAACATTGCTGCAGTGATCAGGTTGGAGTGGGCCCCACATAGCACCAGGTACTCGCTGACTTTGTTGTGACGCTTCGCTTCGTCACCGTTAACCAAAGATCGGCAAAGCGAGTCAACGATGGGTGCTAGAATGCCACCTCCTCGTGCCGTGTTGGAAGGAACAATAGGGCCAAGGATCAGTTCAGCGGCGCCTATTCCGTAGGCGAGTCCGGTTTCTGTTCGACCCAATCGATGAATGAGCGATAACGCGATTCGCCGACCAAGCCCACTGCGGATGACAGTGCCTGAAATCAGAAAAGCAGCAATCACCAACCAGACAGTTGTATTGCCATACCCCCCCACTGCGACTTGCAAAGCTTCCTTCGATGTTTCACCGAATGTTTTGGTTAAGGTCAAAACCAAAAGGGCCACCAATACCATCGTCGCCATGGAGAAGGGACGAAGAATAAAGCTGGCGATGGTCGATACAAATACGGCGAGCAGATGCCACCCGTCTTCGTTGACGCCTTCGGGGGCTGGCGAGAACCAGAGCGCCGAGCCGATGGCTACGCAGATAGCGATACTAACCCATCGACGGGTCGGGCTGATAGCTTCTTGATTCTTTGCGCACGATTGGTTCACCCGCGCAGCACAATGAAAATCGGGAAGAAGGTCAAGAATTCATCGCATCCCCGGCTTTTCATTTCCTGGGCCGAGACAGTCGATTGCGACCCAGTTGTTCGCTTGTTTTCGAAGATGGACCGTCTCGAAACTGGTTAGTCCAAAGGTGGGTGCGATTACCGAACCTTCTACTTAATAGGGGCGCACAGAACGCAGTAGCAAAGTGAGATAGATACTAAAAGACACACTGAGGTTGGAATAGGCGCAAAAAAGCAGGGGAAAAATCCGAAATATGCACTTTATTAAGATATATTAACAATTTTCATTATTTCCGGAATATATGAAACTGACTTTAAAGCCGCTGTTCTGCTGCCACTTCATTTCTCTCATTGCCCTAATCTTGATCTTTGCCCCGATTGGTTCTTTTGCCGCGGGTCTGGATAGGGAGTTGGAGGGCCAGATCGAGGGCTACATCAAATCGCTTCGTGGCAAAGGTGCGGTCAGTCCCAACGAACGGACGGCTTGGCTTGTTTACGATTTCACTTCAGGGCAGAAGTTGGCCAGTATCAATGAGAACATCAGGCTTCAGGCTGCTAGTATGATCAAGCCGTATCTGGCTCTCGCTTTTTTCCATCAAGTTCAGGCGGGCAGGATCATCTATGGATCAGCGAGTCGTCGCAACATGGAACTGATGATCCAGAAGAGTAACAATGACGCGACCAACTGGGTCATGAAGCAAACCGGTGGGCCTGCCGCCACTCAGGCTTTACTCAAACGGTATTACCCTGGCCTTTGTCAGCAGATTAGCCTCGTCGAATACATTCCATCTAACGGACGCACCTATCGCAACATGGGATCAGCGGGGGACTACGCTCGTTTTCTTCAGGCGCTGTGGAGCAGGCAGCTACCTCAGTCCACTGAAATTCTTCGACTGATGGGGTTGCCCGGAATCGACCGGCTCTACTCGGATGCGAGACGAGTTCCTTCCGGCACCGCTGTATTTAACAAAACAGGAAGCACCTCGATGTGCTGCGGCGACATGGGCATACTGGTTGCGAGGGGAAGAAACGGACGCACTTATCCCTACATCGTGATTGGTATTATCGAGAGTGGAGCTCGGTCCACTTCGTACGGGACTTGGATTTCACGACGAGCTGATGTCATTCGCGAGGTGTCGAATATCACTTATTTATCGATGAAAAAGCGACATCACCTTTGAGCAACGATGGCCTGCAATCTCTCCGGGGGGGGCAATCCGCCAGGAATTACACTTCGCATCTAACCACCACTCACTCCGATGCATTGCCCTACGGCACTCTAGGCAAACGGGCTGGAATCAGTCCCTTTCGTTGAGTCGGCTCATAGTCACTGGCCTTGCCCAGTTCCTTCTCCAATTTCCGATTCTCTTCAGAGGCTTCCGGCAAGGCATCACTAGATTTCTCAACAGCCAACATGAGTCGCTCATTGAGCTGCTTCATGATTTCGGATACGCGCTTTGGAGGAAGATCGGATGTCACCGCAAATACCAGCTTGTGTGAAGGATCGACGAAGAGCTGCTGTCCCCGCACTCCTTTCGCGGCATAGGCTTTCTGCCCTTCGGGAGATCTAACGATCCACCAGAAATAGCCGTATCCAGATTCTGTCTGGTTTGTCGTAGCAGCCTGCACCCATTCCGACGAAATCACTTGCTGCCTATTCCACTCCCCGTTTTGGAGGAACAGCTGGCCCAGTTTGGCCAGGTCGATCGCCCGAAGTCGCAATCCGTATCCGCCTGGCAGATTGCCGGCCTTGTCGGCATAGACCCACTCGGCGTTCTCAAATTCCAGTGCTTTGAAAAGGGTCGATTGGGCGAACGCCAATCCGTTCTGATCGGTCTTTCGCTCCACTGCCGAAAGAACCAACTGAGGATCAATATTGCTGTAGAGGAATTTGCTGCCGGGTGTTCCATTCATCGGAAGCTCGAAGATCGACTTCAGCCGATTGGTGGATGCGTGCAGTCTATCAAAGAGCTCTTTTTCTGGTCCGCTCAGGAAGTTGCCTCGTGACTGCGGAAGTCCGCTTCGCATGGTGAGAAGGTTCTCAAGGGAGGCCTCCTCCATTTCTGGGTCCGAAACCTCTGGGTAAAGATCTCCAAGCGTTTCATCGATTCCTGAAATTACCTTCTGATCAATCGCAATACCTGCGAGCGCGCTGACGACAGTTTTGGTGACTGAGAAGATATTGTGATTGTGTGCCCGAGTGACGTCTCCTGAATACCATTCCAGTGCGATCTGCCCATTCCGAATTACGATCATTGATCGTACATCCAACTCTTCGCCTCTGACCCATTCGGATAGATCTCTCAGTCCAGACGAATGAATTCCGACACTTTCGGGACTAGCCTCTGCGAAATCTTGACAATGAAGTAGAAGCAAATAGCCCAGGCTAACAAAAATGCCTAAAAAGAAGCCTGACTGAAATGAGGGCCGCGTCATCGCACTTATTCTTCTTCATTTCCCCCAAGGAGTTAAGTCGAAAGGTGACGGAAAGGCGCCATACCCATTCAGTGAAGTCCGGATTCTGTGATGTGACATTTGTTCCGGCTGCCTCTGGCACCACAAGATTTGCTGCCACCTCAGTTTTCAATAATCATTTCTGTTCGCACTTATTCGAGTCCTACCGATTCTCTTGCAACTCCGCCATCGCTTCGGCGAAGCCTTCACCAATTCCGGCCATGATTTTGGCGGAGCCCAGATAGTGGTATGCCTGATTGGAAATACCTATTTCGATGGCCTTAAGTTCGCGCTCGGAAAACTCCTTCTTCTGCAATTCTTCCAGGACCGCCTGTGCTTCTTTTCCCTTGAGGCTCTCCTCAGATTGAATCTTCTTTGCCGCCTGTTTGACCTTGGCGTTTCGCGTCACCAGTTCGTCCAGTTTCATGTCCCAATAATTTTCGGTCAGGACCGCTGCAACGGTGTTCTTGAATTTCGGCAAGGAAGCTGGCGCGGCCATGGCCGAACGAAAATTCTGATGAGTGGATTTGTGGCGTTGCCGGTCCGACCCATACTTCTCAACAGGACCATTGACTCCCAATACGCCGATGACAAAGGGGAGCTCGGGCGCGGAAAGTTCCTCGCGCACGTCGTGAATGAAATGCCCGAGCACCTTGCTGTAGTTGTCATAGCCACCTGGTTGCTCGCGAGCGGGATACGTGCCACTATCGACCATATCATTCCATCCTTGAAACCAGACGAAGCCGGCCAGATCATAGCCGGCTTTCGAATCGTAGTTCGGATAAATTTTCGCGATGTCTGCCAGCACCGTCTTCACGTGGTCGACCGTGAGACGATAGTAGTGCCCCGTGGCTTCTTTCTTCTCCTCCTGAATTGTTTTCACGTCCTTACCCTTCTTCTCGAATCCTTCGAGTTGGGCTGGGGTGAACTGATACGGGCCTGCGCTGGGCGGTCGGAAATCCGTGTGGAGGCTCTTGCCGCCCCAGGCCGTTTTAATGAGAAGGATCGGTTCGCCCAGCAGCTCATGCATCCTGATGCCAAAAGTAAACTCCGGCCCAATCTTGTCATCATCCGCGCCGAAGCCAGCCGTCAGCTGCCCTTCTTTCAGCAAGTTGGTCGAAAGATATGAGATCCAGACATCGTCGCAGACGAGTGGATTACTATCGGCGTCCTGCATCTCACGAAGCAGTGGTGCTGTGGATGGATCCATGCCGATGTGCTCGAAGGTGTGAATTCGGGCGTGTCCCTGCATGTTGGACTGTCCCACGAGGAGAAACACTTTCAGCGGTTTCTGATCGGCGGCTTCCGCATCCCCAATCCAAGACAGCAGACTGAGAATTAAGAGTTGGGCGGAAGTCAGAGGGGTAATTTTCATGGACAACTGTGGAAGTTCAATCGCGGTTCCTAAATGACTGCGAACCAAGCGTCCAAAGGCTGACCAATCTATTGATACGCGTCAAGATAATGAGAGGAAGCAGGGCTTCTCGAGGACTCCCCAAATAGGATTCATCCATACAGCAAAACCTGTTGGCTCCGTCAGAAATGCTCCGAGTCTCTCAATAATCACGCCAACAATCAATCTTGTGTCTGGAATCGAAGGAGCGCATTCTTCCGGTCCATGAAATCACTGGTCACGGCTCTATCCTTTATCCTGCTCTCAGCTGCTGCCCGGGCTGAAACATCCAAGCCCAATATCATCTACATCATGGCCGATGATCTTGGCTGGGCGGAGCTCGGAAGCTTTGGTCAGAAAAAGATCAAGACCCCGCACCTTGATCAGTTGGCTGCGGAGGGGATGCGCTTCACTCAGCACTACACCGGATCACCGGTCTGCGCTCCGGCGCGCTGTTCCCTCATGACGGGAAAGCATGGCGGCCACGCCTTTGTCCGCAACAATTTTGAAATTGGGGAGTGGGAGAGCCATGAAGGACAACTTCCCCTCAAAGCTGACGCTGTCACTATTGCCGAAGTCCTCAAGGAAAGTGGCTATGCCACTGGCGCTTTTGGCAAATGGGGGCTTGGTGGCGTCGACTCGGAGGGCGACCCCATGAACCAGGGATTTGATCGTTTCTATGGCTACAACTGCCAAAGGCACGCGCATAACCTTTTCCCTGAATATCTCATCGACGACAAAGAGCGTGTCACTCTGCCCGGAAATGATGGGGGTGTCACAGGAGCGACCTATGGACCACAAAAGATCGCTGATGCCGTCCTCGATTTTGTCGCCACCAACAAAGACAAACCATTCTTTCTCTATTACCCCACCGTCATTCCTCACCTTGCACTTCAGGTTCCTGATACCGAACTATCCCCCTACCTGGGAGAGTGGACCGAGACTCCTTACACCGGGAAAAGCTACCTCCCACATCCGACACCTCGCGCCGCCTACGCTGCCATGATCACATTCATGGATAAGCAAATCGGACGACTGATGAAACAACTCGACGATCTCGGGCTCTCCGAGAATACCGTCATTTTCTTCACCTCAGACAATGGCACGACTTTCCTGAAAGATCAGGTCGACTTCGAGTTTTTCGAAAGTGTCGGTGATCTGCGTGGCCTCAAAGGAGAAGTCTACGAGGGTGGCATCCGTGTTCCCCTGATCGTTCGCTGGCCCGGAAAAATTGAATCGGGTGGTGTCTCCGAACTTGTTAGCGCTCACTACGACGCGCTTCCAACGATTGCCGAAATCGCAGGAGTGAAAGAGACGCCCACCACAGATGGCATCAGTTATCTCCCCACCTTGCTGGGACAAGATCAGAAAGCTCATGACTTCCTCCTGTGGGACTTTGCCGGCTACGGCGCTCAGGTCGCGATTCGGCGGGGGAACTGGAAAGCGGTGATTCGAGATCTGAAGAAAAATCCCGACGCCGAAATGGAACTTTACGATTTATCAAAGGATCGCTCCGAATCAAAGAACCTGGCGGCAAAGAATCCGGAATTGGTGGAAGAACTCACCAAGCTCATCATTGAGTCCCGGGACGAGCCAGAGACAGAGCGCTTTCGCTTCTGGCGATACGAGTAGGTTCACGACTTCATTTCCCATACTGGAAGGCCACTCATTCCATGATCATCGGTGGATGACGAGGATAATCTCAGGGCGACTGTCTTACCGCGGATTGGCTTCTGTTCTCACGATGAAGAGACAGGGGGCAATACGATTAGTGCAAACGCATCGATGAACTTAGGTGATTTCATGATGTGGATCAACGATGGGTCATTAACTCACTGATCGCAATTCGCCTAATAAGGTCATTCAATTTGAAGTCGTTCTCCGCAGATTTCTCGACGATATCTTCTACGATGAAAAAGTCGGCTGGTTGGAGTTTTCTACCTTTCGCATATTCGGCAACGCGGATCGTGATATTTCGAGCAAAAGGTTGAAGATCAGTGAGCATGATCTTTTTCAGCTCCTCAATGTCAGTGAAGTCTGTGCCTTTGTAGTTGCCGTAGGTGGTCAAAGCTTGGGTCTCGGAATACTCGGTCCGCAACCGGCCAATTGGATCGTAGGCTTCGAGGGCCATCCCGAGCGGGTCCATTTGTCGGTGGCATTCGATACAACTCGGATCGCTCCGATGCCTCTCGAGCTGATCGCGCACGGTATCGACTCCGTTCAGATCCGGGACGAGGGCGGGAACCTCTTTGGGTGCCGGGGGAGGGGGCGTGCCGAGCAGCTCATCCAATACCCAGTGGCCGCGAACGACCGGCGAGGTTTCGACGCCGTTGGAGGTCAGGGTCAGGATGCTGCCGTGACCGAGCAGGCCGCCTCGCTTCACGTCAGCCGGAAACGTCACCCGAATTAAATCGTCACCCCCTTCGAACGGTACGTCGTAGAGCTCGGCGAGTCCCCGGTTGATGAAGGAGTAGTTGGAATCGATGAAGTCGCGAACGCTGCGATCGTCTTCCAATACATGGCGAAAGAAGCGGCGAGTTTCCTCCAGCATGGCGGGTTCCAGTTTGTTGCGGTGGTAGGCTTTGAATTGCGGGTTTTTGGTGTCAGGCGGCATGGAACCCAGGGTGTCGAGTGCGAGCCATTGATCAGCGAAGCTGTCGCAGAAGCGCTCGGACCTGGGGTCGGCTAAGAGGCGATCAACCTGGGCGCTCAAGACCGAGGCTTCCTTGATTTGCCCTGACGAGGCGAGTGCTAACAGTTCCGCATCCGGCATCGTGCTCCAGAGAAAGTAGGAGAGTCGATTGGCGAGAGCGAAGGCGTCGAGTTCGCCTTTACCTTCGTGGAGATAGAGAAAGTCGAGTGAAGCCATCATCGCAGCAAAGGTTCGAATGAGTGACTCGTGCCAGTCATCCGTCGCGGCATGTTGTTGGTCGAGATACTTGAGGTAGGGTGCGATTTCGGTTTTTGTTACCGGCCGCCGAAAAGCGCGCGTTGCAAAGCGATGGACTAATTCTCGACGAGCCCCCTGATTGGCGATGTCGGGAACTTCTTCTGCGTCGTAAGTCGTGCGAAAGGATTCCGGTGGCCATTCGTCGTGAAACGGCCCCTCGATTCGAAACTGGCTGATCCGGATGCCCGGTCCGACGAAGGGCTCGGCCATTGCCGATTCTGGTAGGTTTCGCCGCCGAATATTGGAGCGAATCTGAGTAATTGGCTTGGTCGATCCGTTCACGAACGAGAGGTACGGAAAATGTCCTTTGTCTATCCAGAGATCGAGTTCAAAGGCTTGCTCGACCTGGTCTTTCAATTCGAAAGTTTGCTGGACGATGCCTTTGCCAGACAGGTTTTCCTGCTCGTTGGGCACGATGCCTAGACCCAGAATCAGAGGGCCTTCTTCGGGAATAAATTTTATCGGATAGCGATCCCGGTCGATTCCCGATGCAGTCACCGTGATCTTGTAGCGTCCCGGGTCAGTCATCGACCTGGTTTCCTCACCATCATAGATTTTGGCTTCCCCTCCCACACGAAGGATAAAGTGATCGGGGAGTGCATTGATATAGCGACTCGAGCCACCTTTCATTCGCTGCATCTTCACATCGACGACGCGGGTGGCTGGCTTTCCGGCGCTGTTGGAGAAAAGAGCATGACGCAGGCTCTTCTCGGCCGCACCCAGATACTCGAGTAGTAATTCGTTTGAGATGACTAGCGATTCTGCTTCGGTGTCGAACCCCTCATCGATCTCATCATCGTAGATATATTCACCGGGATCGAAGGTACCTTTTCGCAGCCCAAGCAAATCTCTGACGGTGTTGCTATATTCCCGTTTGTTGAGCCGGCGATATCCGGTCGTGTCCGCCGGAGCACCTTCTTGAGCGAGATTGAGCACATACTTCAACAATCCGCGCCGTTCCGCATCCGTTGGCTGAGGCTCGTCATCAGGAGGCATTTCTTCGCTAGCCAACTGTTCGTAGACGTCCTCCCACAGGCCGAAGTCAAAGGTTGAAAGGTCGTCGAACCTGACGTCACCCTTTTGCTTTTCAGCTCCGTGACAGTCGACACAGTATTGTTCGAAAAACGGTTGAAGGGATTCGATGTCATCGGCTCCGGTGGAGAGCAGTGGGAGGATGAGAATGCCTATGATGTTCGTAAGCTTCATTGAAAGAGGGGGGGCCATTTTTGTGATATTCGATTTGTCCCGTATCGTTAAAAATCTTTGATCTAGTAGTCGGCGCCGCTGTCGCTCGCCTCCACAGATGCTTTCCACTCGGTCCATGAATCGGTCATGGATTTTAATTTTTCGGGGTTCTCAGAGGCGAGGTTTTTCGATTCCGTGGGGTCACTGGAGAGATCGTAGAGTTCCCATTTTTCTTTGCCTCCAGAATCGCGAACCGCCTTCATGGTGCCGTCGTGCCATGCTGCTTTTCCCTGAATATGAAAGGCCAACGGTTTTGGCCTTTCCTTCATCGTCCCCTGGATTAGGGGGAGCAGGCTGACTCCGTCAATCGGTCGCTGATCCGGCATTTCGAAACCGACGATGTCCATGATGGTCGGAAAATAGTCAATGGTACAGCTAGCCACATCCGAAGTGCCGCCAGGCTTGATTTTGGCAGGCCATTCGATCAATCCGGGAACCCGAACGCCACCTTCGTAAAGACTGCGCTTTCGACCGCGGAACGTGCCTGGTCGCCCGGGAGATTTGTCGCTACCCTCAGGACCGTTGTCGGAGCAGAAAGTGATCAGTGTGTTGTCCGCAATCTCGTTGTCGCGAAGTGCTTTTCGCAGGCGACCCACGGCACGATCGAGGGCGGTAACACATCCATAGTAGTTCTGCTGAAAACCATTCGTAGTGCCGTCATCGTAACTTGCCGCATCTTCGCGGCTCGCCACGACAGGTAGGTGTGGTGCGTGAAACCAGATCATCGCGAGAAACGGGCCATCCTTGTTCGCTTCGACGAAGTCGAGCGCGTGATCCATGATCAAGTTGGAATCGTCTCCGAGGAGTTCGTCGGATTTGGGATCGACCATTGTCTCCTCGGCCGTCCAATAGTGTGTGCCGAAATGTTCCTTTTTTACCTCGTCCGGAATCTGGTGCCAACCGTCGCGTGATGCGTTGGTGAAACTTTTACCGTCGCCGACCGATTTCCCCGGTTTCCACATGGGGTCAAAGGTCGGCGTCTTCGCTTCGGTGGCGAAAGTCGTGGCGACAGCGTGATTCCAAGGTGGCGAAAAGTCTTCTTTCTTCTTTGCTCCGCGATTGGACTCGACTACTTCGCGAGTGAGGGTGCCCATGTGCCATTTTCCAAAGTGGCCGGTGGCATAGCCCTCGGCAGCGAGCGCTTCGTAAATCGTGAATTCTCCGTCTCGGAGATGACCATTGTTAGCAGTATAGATTCCCGTCCGGTCGTGATGCCGACCTGTCACGACCGAGGCGCGGGTGGGAGAACAAACCGGAGCCTGAGCGTAGAAGCGCGTCAGATTGAGACCGTTGGCAGCCATCTCATCGAGATGAGGGGTTCGAATGTGAGTGCCGCCATTGAAACCGACATCTCCCCAGCCGAGGTCGTCACACATCACGAGAATGATGTTGGGATTGCTGTCGGAAGAAGTCTCGGAATAGCTTGAATTCGCAATGAGAAGCGAAGCAAAAACCGTAAAGAAGAATCTATATTTCATGGCTGTTTCGGCAGGTGTTTCTCAAAGAATTCAATGGTTCGCTGAACGATGACATCGGTTGAAGGATTGATCGGGGTTTCTCCGTCCGCCATTCTCCAATTATGGCCTGCGCCTTTGATAATCAGGATTTCAACGGGAGCTGAAATTGCCTCAGCTCTTTCCTTCATGTAGTGAGCGTGGTGCACTGGAATGGTGGTGTCCCCGTCGCCTTGTATCATCAGCAGGGGAGGGCTGTCGGATTTTAGATATTGGATTGGGCTCATCTCGCGGTAGAGGGCCACTTTGTTTTCCGGCTTTGCATCGGGCTTCAAAATCCTCGGGCCAAATCGGTCTCTGAAATCGGCGCGACCGTTGTGGTTGAATAGTTCTGTCTTTTCGAAGTCGCAGGGGCCATACCAGGTAACACCCGCGAGCGTCCGGTAGTTTTGCCCAGCTAGTTCTTCGGCACCGGGAAGAGATTCGGGAGAGGACAGCAGAAGCATTTGTGCGATCTGGCCTCCGGCTGAATCGCCGAAGGTAAAGACGCAATTGGGATTTATCGACAGCTCTTCGTTGTTTTTGACGAGATAGCGAATTGCATCTTTCGAATCGGTCACGCAGTCTTTGATTGTGATGTCACTGTCTTTTTTGTACAAGCGATACTCAATCGAAGCGACACAGAATCCTCTCGCGGTAAGGCCACGCACGACCTTCCCCATATGGTTGCCACCAGCGGCTGCTTTTTTACTGCCTGCCGCCCAGCCGCCTCCGTGAGTGTAGATGGCGATGGGAAGTTTCGTGCCTGCTTCGACTTCTGTGTCCGGGTAGTAGAGATCCAGGTGGAGCGGCCCTTGCTTGCTTGTCTTGTAAACGAGGTCCGCCTTCACTTTCGGGGCGGGCTCTTTGGCCAATGCGGCGAAGGGAAGCAACGCGCCGAATGCCAGGATGAAGCTTGTGAGTTTCATAGGAATAAATGGCGCGGTTCGAAAATTAGCTCAGTTCAACCGTCCCAGTGGCTCCGTTGAATCGTTCGATATCAATGCCGAAGTTCTGCAGCATCGTCGTGTAGAGATTATTGAGGGGAGTCTGTTGGCGATTCGGCTGCAATCCGTCGATATGCCTTCCGTGCTTGAATCCGCCACCAGCGAGAACCAGAGGCAGATTGCGATTGGAATGGCGGGCGGCGTCGCCGAGGCCACTGCCAAAGAACACCATCGTATCGTCCAGCAGACTGCCGTTCTCCGTCTCGGTGTTTTTCAGCTTCTCCGTGAATCGCGCCATCTGCTTGATGTAGAAGGTTTCGATGGTCTGGAGTTGCTTGAGCCGGTCTGGCAAATTGCCATGGTGAGTCAGACCGTGATACCCGGTGCTAACCCCATCAAGTTCGATGATGTGATTGTGCATTCCGAAACCGGCCGTAAAGACACGACTGGTGTCTGATTGAATGGCGAGAAATAGCAGATCGAACATTAGCGGCGAAAGAGTGCCGTAGTCCATGTTTCCATGGGCATTGACTCCACTATCGAAATCGACTTCTGGTTTTTGAATATCCTGCCAGCGCTGCATGCCCTGGATTCTTTCTTCGGCCTCGCGGATAGCGGTTAAGTATTCGTCGAGCTTCTCACGATCGGACTGGTTCACATTCTTTTCGAGTCGCTTCGCTTGTCCCCTCACGAGATCGAGTACGCTGCCTTGCTGATCGAGTTCCAATTGCCGCGCTTTTTTGGCAGCTTCCGAATCGTTGACGAAGAGTTTGTGAAACAAGTCGAGCGGATCGGATTCCTCACGGACTTTAATTCCCGACGCGGTCCATGAGCTGCCTTGTGATCCTCCGAGTGAAATATGAACCGAGGGAAAGCGGGTTTTGTATCCCACCTTTGCGGCGGCCATCTGATCGATTGACAGATTTTCCCCGGGGGAAGCTTTCTTTGCATCAATTCCGCTGAGCAAAGAGTTCATCGATCCGTGTTTGGTATAAATCCCCGGATGATCCATGTGGGAAAACACGGTGAAATCTTCCCGCAAATTCGAGAGTGGACTCAGGACAGGGGAGAGTTCGAATCCGGGATCATATGACTTTGGGAAAAATGATTCTGGATTCATTCCCAGAGCAGCACTGATGCAGACCATGCGTTGACGAGATCCCCCTGCGGGCGAAGCGCCGGAGACAGATTCGAGCATGGGGAGGGCGATGGTGACGCCGGCTGCTTTTAGGAAATTTCGCCGAGATGCTCCGTCGGAGAATTGGTAGGATGGAGGATTCATCTATCGATTTCGGATTAGGGTAGCCTGCCGCAGGGAGGGGGATTTAACCGGTGGCTGTCTATTACGTAAAACTTTGTCGCATTTGAGAAGAGTGTTTCACAAGAACTTTACTTTTTTCTTCTCAATTTTAGCAGTCACCATTCAAGTCTATTGAGGGGATAGGGCCGAATGGTGCTGTTTTATGGCTCATGATCTGCGACTGGGGAAGTTGCCAGCGGAAGGTGAATTCTCCAGGTAAGAGATTCTCACGCGGAGGCGTGGAGAATAAAGGGGAAAACCCTTCGCCTTTGGGTGAGCCTTCCAACTATGCTCTGTATCGAAAATTGCGCCTATTGCAGTGCTTTTCGGGATAGAATCCTCAAATTACAGTTGCCCTAAGCTCAGTCCACCTCGTGGGCCTTCAAATTTCAAATTTTGACGGCGCCCTCGTTCGGATAGTGAAGCACTCCAATGTAATTCCCTCGTGTGTCGCGGCTTCCTCGTTGGGGGGGCGCCTATCCGGAACCAGCTCATCGTTGAACAGGGGATATCCAAGGCACAAGGCGACCTTGGATATCCCGGCTGCTCCTACACTTGTGCTCCCTACTTCAAATGCCGATCCAGAAAGCGGAAGATCCGGCCAATAACCTCAGGATCATCAATGTATTGATGGGGCATATCCGGTTGAATCACGAATCGGTGCTCCAAACCCACTTCTCTGCACTTGCGTGCCAAGCGAGTCATCTGGTTGACGCGGAAAGTTTTGTCCTGTTCGCCCACGCACAGAAATGCGGGAGGATCATCGGGCGTGACGTAAGTCGTTGTACTGATCTCGAGCATTTCTTCCAGAGTCATTTCCTCGAATTGCTTCAAAGCTGCTTCGCGTTTGGCCTCTCCTACCTCATCGAGAAAGCCATCCTCGATCAGATATTCGGTGGCGTGCTGACCCGCAGAAAGGAGAACAGCCTGAAAACGATCTGATTGATCGACGTTGGGACCTGGATCGCCTTCTCGTTCTCCGTCATTCAGAAAAGCAGATTTCGCCGCGCGACTCGATCCTTTGGAATGCCCGGTGACAGCCAGTTGGCCGGAGAGATTCCATTTTTCAGCCTCGGCTCGCAGCAATCTCGCTGCCCGCTTCTCAGGAAAAAGAAGGCCTTTGGGTGAGAATTGAGTCCCGCCGTTGTGTTCCATGATGGCGCCGGCATAACCTGCGGTGAGCAGTCCGTATATATAGTAGGCGCGCTGATTGATCCAAAACCCTGTGTCCTTGATGGAGGTGATCTGAAGCATCAACGGTACGGGATCGGCCTCTCCTGATGGATAAATGACGTCCATGTCCACGGTGGTTCCGTCTACATCACAGATCCTGACTTTGCGATCAATCGTGTGTCCGGCAGGCAGAATGTAGATCCAGCTATTGTCCACGGAGTATTCTTGAGTCTCGTTGAGAAACCCATACCAATCGTCGATCTCAGGAAGTAGATCCGGCGCAATAGCCTTCATGTCACCTTCATAGTCCACTTCGATCACCATCATGCCCTCATTGAGAAATCCTTTGATTAGGGTTTTGTCAGACAGCGTGCCGGCACGGGGCGAAGGCAAACCTTTAAGATAGACCACCACGGGGTAGCTGTCTGCCGTAGTAGCGGGGTATCGGACGGTGCAGTCTAGTGATCTCCCTAAGAGTGAGCTTTCCCAACTTCCTGATCGCGAGCCATTTTTGTTCACCGTCGTCACCAGGGTAGGGGACTCTTCCTGATCCTCCGATTCATCGGTCGGCGGGACCTTTCCCTTTCTGATTCGTTCGTCATCCCGGATCTTTTTGGCATCGGCGTACTCACTCAAATTCAGCACTCCGTCACCGTTCAGGTCCATGTTCTCGAATTTTTCCTCCAAGGCCCCGCGATTGTCACCACGGCCTGCGAGGACGCCATCTAAGAACTCGTCGAGGCTGACGGCTTCATCCTGGTTCTCATCGTATGCTTCGAACCGGGCGATTGTTTTTGGGTCAAACTGAGTCGTTTGCTGGGCTTGTGTTATGACATGACCAAGGCTGAAGCTGAGCGTTAGGGTAAGGAGGGCAATTCGAATATTTATGAGAGGTGGAAGCTTTTTCATGATCAAAGCATGCGGTAGGGATCATTACTTTGGGGTTACCTTAGCGCTTCCATTTCGACTTTGTTTGCCTCCCTTGGTAATTGTCTGGTAATCTTGGACTGACTATCGTCTAGCCGTCATCCTTATTAATGCGTGTCCTAATCGTAGAAGATTCCCAATACATCCGCGAGTCCGTGGCGCTGGTCCTCCGCGAGTCTGGGTATGCGGTCGATGAATCGAGCGATGGTGAGGAAGGCCTCTGGAAAGCCCAATCCAATCCCTACGATGTCATCATCCTCGATATCATGCTTCCAGGACTGGACGGCCTCAGTGCACTGAGGAAGCTGCGACAGGAAGGAAACCAGACTCAGATTCTGATTCTGTCTGCCAAAGATACCACTGACGATCGAATCAAAGGGCTGCGCGACGGAGCCGACGACTACTTGGTAAAGCCTTTTGATTTGGAAGAGCTCCTGGCCCGGGTCGAGGCGCTTTGCCGACGCACCTATAAAAAGAATCCGGTAGTTCAGATCGGTGGACTCACTATCAATCTCCAGGCCAAGACCGTATCCTGTGGAGAACAGCCTATCGACATAACCGCCCGAGAGTATGCCATCCTCGAGTTTTTGGCACTTCGTCAGGGAGAAGTGGTGTCGCGTACTGAAATTGAAGATCACGTCTACGACGAACTGGTTTCCCCAGTCAGCAACGTGATCGACAAGTCCATCTGTGTTCTCCGCAAAAAGCTGGCCGAGGCAAGTGATACCGCTCCCGTCATTCAGACGCGACGCGGACAGGGTTACATCATCGAGGCAGGCCTGACATGAAATCCATTCGCTCTCGACTTCTCCTCTGGATTCTCAGTGGCGCCGCCATCCTCATCGGAGTGACTGGCTGCTGCATCTATTTTGCCGTTCGATACATGATCATGTCTCAGATTGACGACGAGCTGGTGCAAGCTAGAAAGGTCATCTACAACGTATTCGAAAACGATTCTCTGGAACCCAGAGCTTTTGTAAAAGGCGCCGCTCAGGGACGCCGCCTTCGCCTCCGCGACGAAGAACGCTGGCGTGAGTTTGACTACAAGGACGGCGAACTATTCTATCAACTGAAAGACACCGTCGGCGAGGTGCTGCTTCGTTCCCCGAGCTTAGCCAAGAGAACGATCGAGGCCCCGGAGCAATTGCCTTATCCCCGCAAACCGGTTTCATTGGAACTGGCCGATGGCAGCTCGCTGCGTGCGAGGATTGATTACATTGATTCGGAAAAATGGCCGCTGCAATTTCATTCCCGAATGACCAGTGATGAGGCAAGTCTTGAGATCATTGTCGCGCGAGACACCAGTGAAACTAGCCGGACTCTTTCCTACCTGATCGCGGGAATCTGGATCACTGGAATTGTCGCCATGGGAGCCACTGCTCTTCTCGTCTCCATCGCACTTCGTCGAGGGCTTTCACCTCTCGACAAGTTTGGGGCCCAGGCCAGAAAAGTGGATGCCAGCCATCTGGAAACCCGATTTAACGATGAGGCGATGCCTCCTGAATTGCGCCCCATTTGCGATCAACTCAACAGCCTGATGGATCGGCTCGAGAGCAGTTTTGATCGAGAACGACGATTCAGTTCAGATCTGGCTCACGAAATGAGAACCCCCATCGCAGAGGTTTGCAGCCTTGCGGAGTCGGCCATCCTCTTCCCCGAAAAAGTTCCACCAGGTCAATTTGATAAGATACTGGCAACCGGCAAACGGATGCAGGGCATCGTGGAAAGCTTGCTCGCTCTGGCGCGATGGGAACAAGGATCAACCCAACTCAACTCCGAAACAATCAATCTGGCTGAGATCGTGAGCGAATGCTGGGAACCGTTTGCGGCCGCCGCCGAAGAAAAGCGACTCTCGTTTCAAGAAACGGTCTCTTCTGGGTCTTCGATCTCGACCGACCCCGATCTCTTACGACACATCCTCAACAATCTTTTATCCAACGCGGTTGAATACTCGCCCGAGGAAGGTTTCGTGAAACTGAATGTCCTGGAGGATGCTGAGGGTTCCTCCACTGGCCTGCAAATCAGTAACTCGATCGTAGGAATGAATCCATCAGATGCCGATCACCTCTTTGAACGCTTCTGGCGACACGACGAGGCAAGAAGCGACGGAGGTCACAGTGGCCTGGGTCTGTCTGTGGCTCGCGCTTGCGCCGAAACCTTGTCCATGGATCTGAGCGCGAGGGTGGGGGACGAACAGATTTGCTTTGAACTTTCGTTTCAGCAATAGCCTGAGGCTGCTCCTGCTGCTTCGATTCGGTCGAGTGCCGCCAGGACATGTCGGCCTCTGGAGCGAAAGGCTTTCCTCTTTTCGTGCGGCCATTGCTGCTCGATGACCATCCTCAGTTCACCTGCCAGTGCTGGCTCGCGGCGACAGAGTTTCTCCAGCAAGGCCATGGAATAGACTTTCACGGCGACGGCTTCATTGGGAGAAAGCAGGAACTGGAAGGCAAGGTCGGTAGCCAGACCCGCCAGTGCATCCGGCACTTCCAGTTCGGCCACTGCCTTCATCGTGTTGCGCTTCACGGCGTCGTGCAAATTGGCGCGCTTTAGATTCTCGAGCAGTTCAGCAAGGTAGGGCTGCACGACTTCCGGATGAGCCTGAGCACAGTGATTGATCGCCCACGCACCTCGCTGGGCAAGCAAGGGATCGTCTCCCATTACAATCTGAAGAAGTTCCTCAAACCGGCGGCGGGAGGTCCCGATATAGGCAGTAAGGCGAAGTGTCTGCGCCTTGGAATGTTCGGCCTCTAGAGCTTCGCGAAAGTCCATCCAGTTGATTATACACTCCGTGCAGTCGCAGTAAATTTTCAAAATACATCTTGACCCGACCGGTCGGTCGGTTTATATCTCAATCATGCCCACGAAACCTTCCACACCGACCAAGCGCGATGAACTCATCGATGTGGCTTCATCTCTGTTCTACGAGCAGGGTTTTGGCGCAACGGGCGTTAAGCAGATTATCGATACGGCGGGAATTGCTAAGGGCACTTTTTACTCACACTTTGAGTCAAAGGAGGAACTCGGAGTTGCCTGGTTAAAGAAGCGTCATCAAGTTTGGAATGGTTGGCTCTCGACTGAAGTGGACAAGTCCACTACCCCTAGAAGGAAGGTGCTAGCACTCTTCGATTTTCTTGAAAAATGGATGGTGGAGAGCCGTTTTCGCGGCTGCGCTTTCCTGAATACCTTGGCTGAGGTTCCCGATCCCGAGAATCCGATGCGACATGAGATTTCGAGTCACAAAAGTGAGCTAAGGGCTGCAATTCAGCAGTTGGCTTCAGAACACTTTTCGGACAAGTCTTCGGCATACGCAAAGCAGAAAGGTTCGATCATTTTCCTTCTTTTTGAAGGGGCCCTCGTTGAAGCGCAAAACTTTCGCGATACCTGGCCCATCGTCGAAGCCCGCAAGGAAGTCACTCAGATGATTTCCGCTGAAGCGTAACTTTTCCATCTGCCTCTATCATCTTTACATATTAAGCGACCGACCGGTCGCTCACAAAAACCAAACCAACCCATAAAATGAAAATACCAACAGTCAAAAACTCCCTCACGATTGCTGCGCTTCCCGTCGCAATCCTTGCGTCGATTGCGTTTGCAAAAGCAGATTCGACATCAACCGATAAAATAGACCCGTCTATCTCGAGGATGGCTTCCGCTCCGCAGCCCACTATCACCTACCAAACTGTCGAGATCGATGGCCAGGAGATCTTCTATCGAGAAGCTGGCTCACGTAAGAATCCTACGATTCTCCTGCTTCATGGATTTCCGACCTCGTCTCACATGTTTCGGAATCTCATTCCGAAATTGGCAGATCGTTATCATGTCGTAGCTCCCGATTATCCGGGTTTTGGTCAGAGTTCAATGCCGACCGTCGACGAATTCGAATACACCTTCGATCATTTTGGTCAGATTGTTGAGCAACTAACTGAAGCGCTTGAGCTTGAGCGCTACAGTCTCTACCTGATGGATTACGGGGCCCCGGTCGGATTCCGACTTGCCGCGAAGTATCCTGAGCGTGTTGATTCTCTCATCATTCAAAACGGAAACGCCTACGAAGAAGGGTTGCTTGGGTTTTGGGATCCAATCAAAGCCTACTGGGCAGATCGTTCCGCGAAGAATGGAGACGCCCTGCGAGGATTCTTCGAACTGGATGCGACGAAGTGGCAATACACTGCAGGCGTTCGCAATGTCGCGGCCATCAGTCCGGACAACTGGACTCATGATCAATACCTCCTCGACCGCGAGGGGAATGACGAAATCCAGCTGGCCCTCTTTTATAGCTACGGAAGCAATCCTCCGCTCTATCCCGAATGGCAGGCATACTTCCGGGCGCATCAGCCACCTACGCTGATCGTATGGGGCAAAAATGATCCTATCTTTCCGGAAGAAGGAGCGCATCCCTACAAGAGGGATCTGGCAGACCTGGAATTCCACATTCTCGACACAGGGCATTTTGCTCTCGAAGAAGATGGTGATCACATTGCCAGTTTGATCGGTGATTTTCTTAAAAGGAAAGTAACAAACTCTGGCCTGAGCCAACCCTGAATTCTGCTTTGTAACCAATATTCCTGCAGCCCGAAATGGGTTGCAGGAACGCCCTGAAAACGACCAAGATACATTTTTATGAGACCACCACTTCCCCCATTCACCCTCGAGACCGCAACGATAAAAGTGCAAGCTGCGGAGGACGCTTGGAACTCGAGAGATCCAGAAAAGGTCTCGATGGCCTACACCGAAGACACCCAATGGCGCAACCGTTCCGAATTTCTCAACGGTCGCGAAGAGGTTCGCCAGTTTCTTGAAGGCAAGTGGGACCGAGAGCTGGACTACTATCTCAAGAAGACTCTGTGGAGTTTTACGGACAATCGAATCTCGGTGAAGTTCGAATACGAATACCACAACGAAGACGGCCAATGGTTCCGTGCCTATGGCAATGAACAGTGGGAGTTCGCTGCTGACGGACTGATGCAGGTTCGCGAGGCCAGCATCAATGATCATCCGATCGAGGCATCTGAGCGAAGACTCGCGATTTAGCTCATATTGTTTTCATTCTACCCCGCTCATATTCCAACCCCTTCTCATCATGGCCGATCGATACATGCAAACCGTACTGACTCCCTCCGTCCTTCAGGCGCAGAAAGTCTACTACGGGAAGACTTATCCCGAGTTTGATGCTCCCTCGGTGGATCCCCTGAGGGAGCAGGAAGTCGAAATGATCCAATCTCGGGACAGCTTCTATCTGGCGACCGTGATGGAGAATGGCTGGCCCTATCTACAACATCGCGGCGGGCCGAAAGGTTTTCTGCGAGCGATTAATTCTCAGCAAATCGGATTCGCTGACTATCGGGGCAATCGGCAGATGATCAGCGTTGGCAGCATCACTGAGAATGATCGAGTCTCGCTCTTTCTAATGGATTATCCGAAAAAGGCTCGGTTAAAGATGCTTGGCCATGCCCGAGTCCTTGATGCTCGGGAGAACCCGGATCTCGCAGAGAAGCTCGCGCCTCCGGGCGGTCACGGGTCTGCGCCCGAGCGTTTGTTCGTTATCGATCTGCTCTCCTATGACTGGAATTGCCCGAAGTTCATCACCCCTCGTTTCACTGAGGAGGAAGTGGGGCAAGTCGTCGAGCCACTCAAGGATCGAATCGCTGAGCTGGAAGATCAGCTGGCCGTAATTAAGAAGAGGGGATAGGGAGCCTTGGGGAGGAGGTGGAGCACGATGTGCAAATTCCGGTGCCTTTCTGCGCATTCATTGTAGAGTGGGCCCATGTCCTCTTTTAAAGACTTTCAGCTGATTCCTACTCTTCAATCTACTTTGAAGAAGGAAGGCTTTACCACGCCTACTGAAATTCAGGAGCGAACCTTGTCTCTGTTGCTCAAAGGCGAGTCCGTCGTGGGAGTTGCCGAAACCGGTAGCGGAAAGACGCTCGCCTACGCCTTGCCTATTTTACAGCAACTGAAGCAGCTCGAGGAAGGCGGCGACGCAGTGTCTGTTGCTGGTCAGCCACGGGCGGTCGTTTTGGTGCCGTCCAGTGATTTGGGTGAGCAAGTGGCAAAGGCGTTTAAGACCTTCACTCACGAAACCCGGATTCGGGTTCGTCATGCCCTTGGTGGCACAGCGATGGCGATTGCCCGGAAAAATGTGGCGAGTCCATTTGAAGTTCTCTTGGCAACTCCGGGACGCCTGGAGCAGCTGATGCAGTTGAAATTGTTAAATCTATCTGATCTTCGCCTTCTCGTTTTAGATGAGGCTGACCAGATTCTCGATGCCGGCTTTCTGCCTTCCATCCAGAGGGTGCTGAGCAGCAGTCCTGCAGACCGTCAGATGGCGCTCTTCACTGCCACGGCATCGGATGCTGTTCAGGCTTTGATTCAAGAAATGTTCAGCGAGGCAGAACTGATCGAAACGAGCGGAAGCCATCGTCTGGTTTCATCTCTGATTACGAAGAACCTAACCGTGCCAAACGGGAAGCGATTTCCTTTGCTGGAAGAAGTTCTGTCCGTAGCGGTCGATGGAGGGACTCTGATGTTCGCCAATACCCGGGAGCAATGCGACAAGATCGCCGAAGAGCTGAATGAGAATGGTTACCACTGCGCGATTTATCGCGGAGACATGGACAAGAAGGTCCGTCGCCAGAATCTGAAAGACTTTCGGGACGGGGATTTGGAGATATTGATTTCCACTGACCTGGCCTCACGGGGTCTGGATGTGGAGAATATCGGGCGAGTGGTCAACTATCATCTACCCAAAGAAATGAAGAATTATCTTCACCGTGCCGGCAGAACAGCCAGAGCGGGCAAGGAAGGCACCGTGATTAATTTTGTGACAGAGAGAGACCTCAACCTGATCAATCGCCTCGATACTAAAGGTGCCGTGGTATAGTTCGTGTTCGTAATTGAATCAATTGCCGGAGGAAGCCCCCGCAACCGCGGTATCAGGCATGGCTTGCTGCTTCGCACTGACTATGGTTGCGTGAGGCATGATTCATCGAATTTCTCGTGCCCTTGTTTTTGCTCTCTTGTTCACTTCGCTGTTGTCTTTCTCCGCTCATGCCCAAGAGGCGGCTAAGAAAGCCAAGGCGCTTCGCGTCAAAAAACCAGACGTCTACGACGCCGCTGTGCCGACACCCACTCTATCCGAAGTGCGCTACGGAGATCACGAACGTCATGTTCTCGATTTCTGGAAAGCGGAGTCAGATCAACCCACTCCGCTGGCATTCGTGATTCATGGTGGGGGATGGAACGGAGGTTCCAAAGAACGTCTTCAGACCTTCGCTGACTGCAAGGCCTTGCTCGATGCTGGTATCTCGGTGGTCTCTATTAACTATCGCTATGTGCCGCAAGGAGTCGAAGCGGGGGTGAAACCTCCTGTGAAAGCGCCGCTTCATGACGCCGCTCGTGCCCTACAGTTTGTCAGGAGCAAAGCGGCTGAGTGGAATCTTGATAAAGCGCGCATTGGTGCGGCGGGAGGTTCGGCCGGTGCCTGTTCTTCCTTGTGGATTGCTTTCCATGACGACCTCGCCGATCCGAAAAGCGAAGATCCTGTTGCCCGTGAGTCCACTCGCCTCTGGTGTGCTGCGGTAAAAGGGGCCCAAACCACTCTGGATCCAAAGCAAATGAAAGAGTGGACACCCAATAGTCGCTACGGCGGCCATGCTTTTGGCCTTAGTGGGTTTGAGACATTCCTCTCTGAGCGCGAATCCATTCTGCCATGGATCGCGGAATATTCTCCCTACGCTCTCGTTTCGAAGGATGACCCTCCGGTCTATCTCATTTACTCCGTTCCTCCGGCTCTCGGCGAAGACCAGAAAGATCCGACTCATACTTCCAATTTTGGAGTGAAGCTTCAGGAGCACTGCCAGTCATTCAAGGTCGACTGTCAGTTGGTTTATCCGGGGGCTCCTGATGTGATTCACGAAAGCCCAACGGACTACTTGATCGCCACACTGAAAGCAGAGTGATCGTCACTTGGGGCTCATTCTCACGAAACGCTACTCCCATGATTCGCCTTTCAATCGGACTCGTGTTTCTTCTGGCACTCAATGTAGGGCGAGCTCAAGAAGTGAATCAGATATCGCGATCCGCTCCTGACGGCTATCCGGATGGGGTCCGGGAAATCCGCTATCTTTCCAGTGCCGACGATAGCGAGCAGCCGGCTTTGTTCTGGGAGCCGCAAGGCAATGAGAGTGGGAAGCGCCCACTACTGGTCGCGCTTCATACCTGGTCACATGACTACCGGCAGGCTGGAAACGAAGTCCCCTACGCTGAATGGTGTCAGAAAGCGGGGTGGATTTTTATTCATCCGAATTTTCGCGGTAGCAATCGTAGGCCCGAAGCCATGGGATCTGAACTGGTGGTGGCCGATATTCTGAGCGCCGTTGAATACGCTCGATCGGAGGCTGATGTCGACGAAAGCCGCATTTATTGCATCGGCGTTTCAGGTGGTGGGCATGCGTCTCTTTTGATGGCCGGTCGTGCTCCCGAGTTGTGGGCAGGGGTCAGCGCATGGTGCGGGATTTCAGACATCGCTGCGTGGCACCAACAGTGTGATGGGACCGCACAACAGCGCTACGCGAATAACATTGAGGCGGCGCTAGGTGGCAAGCCGGATACTGCGGCCCGCTTAGCCGAAGCTTCTCGTCGCTCGCCAAACAACTGGTTGGCTAAGGCCGGCGGAGTGGCGCTCGATATCAATCACGGGGTTCACGATGGAAGAACTGGTAGCGTTCCGTTTAGTCATTCGCTGCACGCTTGGAATGAAGTTGTAACGCCGAATCACTCGGAGTCGGCCATCCCCGATGAATCGATCAAAGACTTTTACCAAAGCCAGCAATCCTTTGAGCCAGCTCCTGCACACGATCCACTTTATCCGAAGGAGCAACAGCCTGTCTTTCGACGAATCGCCGGCACCACCCGGGTGACGATTTTCGAAGGCGGTCATGAAATTCTCCAAGAGGCCGCGCTCAACTGGCTCGCTGCTCAGCAAAAAGGGAAGCCGGTCGCGTGGCAAGCCGATCAAGTCCATTCTCTTGAGGTGAAGGCTGCTGATCGCGAATCTGGCAAATAACTTCGAACGCTCTAAACATCTAGTTACCCGAAAGCCTATGAAATTCCACTCACTATTCTTAACATTTTCTCTTCTTCTCTCCGGCTTGCTTTTTGCATCGTTCCTTCAAGCTGACGAAGCGGTCGAATCTGAATTATTCGAAAGCACCAAGCTGGTTTACGAGGATGATTTCGATGGCGCTCTCAACTTGGAATTCTGGGAAGTTCGGCAAAGCAGCACCTGGGCGATCAAAGACGGTATTCTAACAGGTAGTGAATCATCGAAGGAGTTTCAGGAAAAGATGATCGCGAAAGGGGATAAGGCTCACGCCGGATTCAAGCCGGTCATTTGGCTCAAGCAAGTGCCTGAGAATTTCGTCTGCACCATGAGGATGCGATACAATGCCGAGGCTTATCACCCTCGGTTTCCGCTTCTCGATCTGGGCCACCACATTCACACGCTGACTTTTAATGAGACGCTGACGACTTTATACATCAAAAAAGATGTCGAGATTCAAAAAGTGGAAGAGCAATTTCTTCCGCTCAACCAATGGGTCGACGTGACGATCGAACTCAAGAAGGGAACCCTCCTCCTGAAAATCGACGACAAGAAGCACGTCTTCAAAAGCTCAGAAATCGACATGACTGGTCACAGCCAAATCGATTTCAAAGGTGTTGATTTCGGTAGCTGCCAGATTGATCAGATCAAGGTGTGGGAAGGAATGTAGTATTCCCACGCTGACGGATCACTCAGCGATCAGCTTCTTCACCTTGCGCTTGATTGCTTTGGCCCAGATCTCGTAGCCTGAGGCGTTCGGGTGCAAGAGATCCGGCATAATCTCTTCGGAGAGGGTGCCGTCTTCTTCAAGGAACTTCTGGTTGATGTCCAAAAAGAAAACCATCTTGCCGTCGGCCAGTTTGGCGATCAATTGATTGGTGGCCTCGTTTTGCTGACGCATAGGATCGGCTTTGTCGGCGCCTCGCGGAAAGATAGCGAGCAGAAGAACCTTCATCTGCGGCTGCTTTTCCTTGAGGGTGTCCAGGATCGCGGCAACGCCCTCAGCGGTTTCTTCAGCGCTACTGTTGTATAAGACTCCGCCATGTTCCGCCATTTCCCGTCCTTGATGGCCGGTGTTGTTCGTGCCGATCATGAGGACGGTGAGCTTCGGTTTGAGGCCATCGTAGTTTCCATTCTGCAGTCGCCACAGAATATGTTCGGTTCGGTCACCACCAATGCCAAAATTGACAGCCTTCATCGGGGCCCATTGTTGATCCCAGACTTCCTTTCCCTTTTTCCCCCATCCGTAAGTGATCGAATCACCTAGGAAAACAAGTTCGGCCTCACCTTGTTTTGAAATCTCGTTGAATGACTCGTGTAATGCTTCTTTGCCAGGATGTGGCGCCGGCGAGAGCGCGAGACTTTTGGGCATGTCCTTGGCATTGGCGAGAGAGACGAGGCCGATGGTGGTGGCGAAGAGGGCAACAGATAATGATTTCATAGAGGGGCGTGATTTTGCCTGATATTGTTATTCCGGCAATAGCGGAATTGCGGTTCGTGATATGGAGAAGGGTTACTGTTCTACCTTCCGATACAAAAAGGCATCGGAGGTGAGCAGCGAGGCGATCAGTGCCTTCATGCTGCCTTCATTGTCGCGGTAGGCGCGGTGAGCGTCCTGGAGAACTGGGGCATCATTTAAGGTTTCGTTACGGCCCATCCAGAAGCGAAAGGCGTGGCGGACGAAGACCTGCTCAACGCGTTCGCTTTCGGCCAGCTTTTGTATCATATCCAAAGCATTTTCCACGGGGCCGTCGAGCGCGGGATCGCCGGAGTCGATGATCTCGCCGGAGGTGTTGACGGGCTCATCAAATTCGGTTGTGCGGAAGAGGCCGGCGTGGTTGTACATTTCAAAAGGGAGACCGAGAGGATCCATTTTTTCATGACAGGTCCAGCAGTATTCCTCCCGCGTGACCCGCATGCGTTCGCGAAGGGTGGTATTCGGCTCGTCGGGGAGCTGAGCATCGACCGTGATAGGAACGTCGGGAATGCCGCCGCCGAGCAGTCGGGTCCGGATCCAGATGCCTCGATGGATGGCATGATTGTCCATCGCATCGGATTGAGAGACCAGCCAGGCGGGGTGCGTCAAAATTCCCAGGCGTTGGCCCTCGGGGACTGTAGAGAGGGTTCGTTCAGGCTTCATGGAGCCGCTGCCGAAGGATCGGCGGCTGACGCGAGCGTAGATATCCTGACCCTTCAGATCGACCTCGGCAACTTTGACATTGCCGCTATCTCTTCTCCTCTTTTTTGCTGTTGCGATCCTTTTTTTAGCCGCCGTCAGCTCTTTGTTTTGTCGGTCCAGAGACTTCTGTGTCTCTTTCTCTTCAGGGTTGGCTTTTAATTTGGACTTAAGCTCGGCAACTTCTGTCTCCAGTGATTCGAGTTCGGCTTTCTCTATTTTTGCAGTCTCTACCTCCGCTTTCTTCTTCGCGGTCTCGGCAGCGTCACTCTCTTGCCTCGTGTGTCTCCTGCCGAAGTAGGTGTTGTCATCCTTGGTGGCCACGACTTGCTGCGTGGTTAGCAACCGCTTGAAGACGTCTTTGTCTTCTTCGAGGACTAGCTCGACGAGTCGGTCTGTGCTTGCCGCGGAGTCGAACATGGCGCGGTAGTGCGAGGTGCCTCTGGTTGGTGCCCCTGTGTTGCCCAGCGCCTTAGTGTCTTTGCAGATGTAGCCGGCCAAATCGTAATCGAAGTAGTCGCGGAAAAATTGGAGGACCCTCGGCTTGCGAATGCTGTCGTCGGCAAGCATGCGGGTGACCTCACGTTCCACGTCCTTCCGGGTTTGCATACGTCCCTCGACGATTGCCTTTCGGAGTTTCTCGTCGGGCCTGATGTAGCCCAACGCGTGGTTCACTGCCAGACCCAGTTCCCAGTCCTGGAGCATGACGCGGCCGTGTTTGTCTGCTTTACTGTTCTCGGCAAGCTCTGGCCGAAACAGGGCATCACGGTCCAGGAAGATGGCGGACAGGCCCATCATGATACCGTCTTCCTTGCCGACCTTCGCGATGGAGTCCTTGGCGATTTGAAGGTAATCGTCGGATTCCTCCGCAGTGGGTGGGCGGAATGTCAGGGCTTCGAAAAGGTATAGCACCGCGGCGCGCAAATGATCATCGCTGACACCGGGCTCTTTCATCAAGTCATAAACCGGGGTCATCGGGCGGACGACGTCTGTGTTGTAAACGATGGCGGTGGGCAGGCCGCGAAGATCGCCCTCAGGCTTGACCTTATCATAGGCTTTGGGATCGTCCGTGATCTGCTCGGGATTGCCGAGGCTGAGTGGGCCGTAGGCCATGTATTGGAGGAGGTCTTCCGCCTTCCCGAGAATCTGGGTGGCCTCGGCACTATTGACGGAGTAGAAGGCAGAGAAATTTTCAAAGCCGTGCTTCCGGGCCGAGGACAGAACCACAGGTACGCTCTTGACTGCGGTCGCGTAGGCCACTGTTCCCCCCTCCCACCGGATGATCCGGTCGGTGCCGAAGTAGAGCTTGAGTTCTCCACCGTGGTTGGTAGGAACGACATCGCCATGCGTGCGGAGTCCCGGTTTCTCCGGGTCGAATGCTGGTTCGGTATTGATCAGTTCATTCAGTCGAGTGATGTGCTCCTGAGGCGTCACCCGCCAGATGCGGGCCGGTGAAGAAGTTGGGGCCAGCTTGATGTTCTTGGGCAAGTCGCCGAAGAGAAGATCATGGCTGATGAAGTTTCCCTTTTTGGGATCAAGGTGGGCGTAGAAGCCGCCCTTGTTTTTCATGACGCGCTGCAGCTCGCCCACGATCCAATCGGAAAAGCGCAGCCGTTCGATGACTTCCGGCTGCGACTCCTTTTTAGGAGGCATTTCCTGAAGCGAGACCTGTGCCCAAAGCGACTTCCAGATGGCAGCGTTGGTCTCGTCCACTGGACCAAGGTCCAGCAAATTGAGATCGCCCTCGGTCGAGATGTCGTCGTGGCACTCCAGGCAATGCTTATCCAGGAAATCCAGTGCGAGCGAGTCGAAGGTCCCGGGGGCCGGCTCGCCGGGTGTGTAGGAATCATCCGCGGCTCGGGCCGTCCCGATCGCGACGCATGCCGTCAGTAAGAAAGTTATCGAGTGTTTGCTCAAACCAGTAGTTCTTTGAGCGGCCCTTTTCCGGTATCGTACTTCGCAGCCATTTTCTCGCTCATGTTGAAGCGATCGCACTGGACGCCGGAGGCATTCAGAATGGTCGAGTAGAGGGCGTTGATCGGGCGATCGCCGTCCAATTGAGTAAACCGGCCAGTCTTAAACGCACCATTGCAATTGCCCAGAAGCATCACCGGCCAGTTGGCCCCGCTAGTGTGCTGAGCGTCGGCATTGTTGCTGGTGTAAACGATCAGAGTGTTGTCCATCATCGTGCCGCTGCCCTCGGGCACGCTTTCAAGCTCCTCGATGAGTTTTACAAGCATGCGGCTGTTGTACTGGCGAATCTTGATCCAGATGTCGTTATCCGGCTGCTTCATGTGACCCAGATTGTGGCCTTGCTGTTCGATCCCGAGGCCTTTCCATGCACCGAAGATTTCACCACGGCCGGAACCGACAGTGAGTACATTGGTGATGCCTGACTTAAGAGCTGAGATGCCCAGGTCGAGAATCACGTCGTGCCAGTCGGTCTCGAACTCGGGCGAAGCGTAGCGACTGTCCACTTCGGGTGCGAAGTGGCGGAGATGATCCGAGGCGTTGCCGAGGCGCTCACGCAGACCGTTGATGTCGTCGAATCCCTTCACATACTGCCCATATTTCTGTTTATCGGCAGTCGGCAGTGCGCCACCCTTGGCCGCAGCCAGTTGCTCGATCCGGTCGAACATGCCGGAACGTGCTTCGTGCTGCTTGCGAATATCACCCTGGGAGATGCCGCCGTAGAGCATCTCGTAGAGGTGATTCGGGTTGGAGTGCATGAAAATGGGCTGACCCGCACCGCTCGCCGATAGGTTCGCGACCGTGGGCTTGGCCTTCATGTTCTCGATGGAATCCATACCGACGCACAGGTGAGGCAGAAGCGTCTCGGGTAGAACCTTGCTCAGTTCGTAATCAATCGTAGATGCGCTGGGGGGAACTCCGTCACTGCCGCGGTAGCCACCGAGCGCGCCGAAGAAGGCACTGTGCGAAGGGCTGGTGTGCATGCCGTGCAGTCCGTTGATGATGTGGAGGCGCTCCTTGTAGGGCTCTAGCGCCGCAATCGGCTCAGGCAGCTTGGCCTTGGCCAGTGAGCCGCTGTTTGTCATTCCCAACGGAATGCAGGTTTCCGCTGCAAAGCCCTGATTCTGCATGAAAAAGACAACACGCTTGGGACCGCCGTTCGCTATCGAAGCTCCCAGAGTGGATGCTCCGTGACCGACGGTTGGCAGAAAAGCCGAACCAAAGGCGGCTCCGGCACTGGCGGTTATTCCATGAAGTAGAGTTCTTCGATCAATCATAATCCTAGGATAAGCTCGTAGCGGCGAACCGCCCGGTGCCGGTGGCAAAAGGCGATTCTATCATTAAGATTCCCCAGTTTTGGCAATTGCCCACTGCCTTACTATCCCCTTTTCACGCCATAGCCCGATACTCGTATAGGTTGTGGCATTTGGGGAAAGCCAACAGGTTTGAGTGGTGGACTCAACCCTGTTCGGTAGTCTGAGCATTTGCCTGGCGGCCAAGAATGCCCCAGAATCACTTGGTTAATTCTTGTGATTTAGTCATAGGGGATTATTGATCAATGAGTTATGAAAACAACCCTTATCCTGGATCCTCTGTTTCGGGCATGCAACGGGGGATCCAAGTTCCTGGTCAACGAGCCGAAAAGTCTTTCTTCTCGAATTTTGCGACGGTAGAACAAAAAGGCCCGTGAATGCGATCGAGCTGATCCCGCGCTGGTCGAAACCATGAAGCCTATCGTTCCTTTTCTGCTCTTTCTGTCCCTCACGTATGATCATGTTTTCGGCGATGAGGGAGCCCCGACGCCTATTGTTGAACGTGCCATGAAGATTGTGGACGGGAACCGAGACGGGAAACTTTCGCTCGAAGAATTCAAGCCGCTTGATGTTCAGGCAAGACATCATGGGGAGGAGCACTTTCAGGAAGGTGATACCAATAGCGATGGATTTCTCGAACCGGAAGAACTCGCCATCGAGCTTGCCCGGAAACAGACTTGGTTTGTCATATTGGTCGAGGGTGTTGAGCCCTGCTTTGTCCGGCTCGATGTTGATCAAAGCGGTAAGCTTGATCCACTGGAATACCGAAAGGTCTCCAGGATGGGTGGACACGCGGAGCATCATCATCGAAGCGCAGATACGGATAATGACGGATTCCTCGATCTCAAGGAGTTCACTGTTCATGCCAATGCAAAACTCGAATCGGCGGCCAATCCGAAGCGGAAACAGTAGATCGCGATCCTCGCAACTATCTGCTACCGAGAGGGCGAGACTCCTTGAACTATTGGATATCAATCTCTAGGGTCTATTATTCTTATGCAGCTGTGTCGACTGGTCTACAAAAGCAAAACATCGTGGGATGTCCTGACTAACGAGATATTGCTCAAGTTGGCTGAACGTTGTGCCCGCAACAACGGAGAGCGCAATATTTCCGGACTTCTGGTTCTGTCTGATGAAACTTTCCTCCAAGTGTTGGAAGGGCCTGATGCGGAGGTTAATCATCTTTACTCCCGAATTATCCGTGACGATCTACATAGTGAAGTCACCTTGCTTTCTTATGAGCAAATCGCGGCGAGAAGCTTTGAAGACTGGAGCATGCGAGTGGTAGATCTGAACGATCTTCCCATGGAATCGAGGGATCTCTTTCGTCAGAAATACGATGACAGGGAAGGGTATATTCAGGTCCCGGACGATGCGCTAAAGGCCACTGCCTTGCTCTTTGATGCCAGGGCTCTGTGTCTCGCGGAATCTCGCGACACTTGATTCAAACAATGCGTTTTAAGCGCGATGTTGTCAGTGACGGTTTTCTGCTTCTGCCACCAATCAGCGCTCCACCTTCCAGATCTCACTGGCGGAAACCGAAAATGAACCCATCAGTTTTCTCTCCATGTGGGTGCGAAGCCGGTCCAGTTCCTCGCGCTTTGCTTTTCCAGGATTTTCGGTGAGAAAGAGCGACCACTTCGGTTGACCCCAGAAAGTCTCGTCATAAACTTCTCCTTCACGTTCTACTAACAATAAGCCAGAGGTTAGATTTCCCGATACTTCACCGAAAAGGATATCCAGTTGGACTGCATCGTCTCCCACTTCGATCCAGGGGCCCGACGCGAATCCCGCACTCGCATTGAGGCATGGCCAAGCCGGGTGATTTTTCCTCGTAACGTTAGAAATGGTGTGAAGCGCTGAGTCGTATCGAGATCCGTCGAAAACCGGCTTGCCATCAATCGCCACGAGGAGGTTGTTATCCGCGTAGCCCCAGAAACGATAACGACCGGTCCTCGGAGGCTTGGCCATACCGTGGTACCAGGAAAGCCAACCGGCATCGACCGCATAAGGTTCCAGTTCGTTGCGTTCAGCAAATTGATTGTAGGCACCTGCGATACCAGGAAACCCGAGCGGTTGGCCTTGTTTGAGTCCTTCGAGACAGTCCCTGTTTTTGAAGCCAGACTTGATCAGCGGAGCAATTCTTTGGCCCATCAGATCTACCCCGGGTCTTCGCGGTGGAAGGTTGGCACTCATGTCAAACCCGAGGAGCATTCCTTGAAGAGATTGCGAAGACGGATTGTTCGGGGACAGAGAAAGCTCCGGCAGGTCGTCCGTTTTTCTTGAGAGCATTTTCAGTTTCCCGTCCTGATTGAAGTTTGCTACCTCGCCTTCGGACATGAGACGCCCGGGAGCTCCTTTCTTCCGCCCAATTGATACTTGGCCATCAAGCACGAACACCTGAGAGCTCTTGGGCTGGGCAGTCACCACAAAGCTTGTTCCGAGATCCGTGATTTCGCGCTGGTCCGTTTCGACGACGAACCCGACGCCTTGAGGTGGGACATGTAATTTCACATCACCGTTGTGAAGAAAGATTCGCTCAGAACTTTGAGCAGTGAGAGAAAGTGGTGCAGTGGCGATGGCATGAACCCCGCTATCTCGAAAAACCAGTTCGATGAGACCCTCTGACATCGTTAGCTGATCCCCGGCGAGGAGAGCATCGCCCTGCGACAGTGTTCGATTTTCATTCGGAGAACTGCCTTCAGTGAATCCTTGGCCATCAAGTCGAATGACGGTTGCCACTCCAGGATTATATTCTTTGAGGGATAATTCAGGCTGATGAAACCAGCCAAATAGACCCACTGCAATGGCGGCGGCGATGCCTCCTATGGTCCAGAGGCGGTGGCTCATAGAAGGGGATTGAGTCTTCTCCAATTTGATTTCGCGCCCCATTTCTGCCGCGGCTTCTTGAAGGTAGGCATCTACCTTGAGCGCGAGACGCAGCTTTTGGCGCGCTTCTGAAGCGCTGTCTTGCACAAGATGTTGAGAAAGCTCCATGAGCTCGGATTCCGTTCTCTCACCGAGAACGTATTTCTGAATCAATTCGTCGAGTCGTTCTGGAGTCATGAGCTGACGGGTTCTGAGTTCAATTCAGTTTCGACGCAGTGCATTAGTTTGGTCCGGAGCCTCTGCAGTAGTTTGTAGAGACTGTTCGGAGAGCGAGTCGATTGATCCGCTATTTCTTTTACCGCACCGGGGCTGCCATACGGAGCCAGAATGAGTTGCTTGCGCTCCTCCGGCAGTTTGTTGAGACAGGTCATTAGCGCACCGTACTCCCGCGAGGACTGATCTTTGCTGGCTTGCTCCGCCTCTTCTTCGTTGAGAAGGCGTTCCACTAATTCGTCGTCAAAGACGTGGCGATCACGGAACAGTTTTCGCCGATGCTGGAAACTGATGTTGCGAACAATGGTCTTAGCCCAGGGGAGAAATTCATCTTCATGCCTGAGTTGGTCCTGTTTTTCCCAGATGACGATACTTGCCTCCTGCATCACGTCATCGATCGGATCGACCGACGGAAGAATCAGTCTGGAGTAGGCGCGGAGTGCCCGATTGTGGCGGGCAAAGAGCTGAAGCAGTTGGCTTCCTTTTTCCTGATCTTCGAATTCCATCACTGATATATCGACCTTTTCTGTTTATTCTGCCCCTTTTTTGGAAAGAAAATGGAAAAATGGAAAAAAATCGGCAGAATTACTCCGTCGCTGACGATATCAAGGCAGAGACCTATGGTTAAAACCCTCCAATTCATCCATCGCCATTTCTTTGCAAGGTTATGCAACGTTCGAAGTTTGGGGATCGCCGTAATTCTGACAGGATCCCTCGTTTCGGCGGCTGAGCCTGAGCCTTCGCCCGTCGATTTTGCTCACCAGATCGTGCCTATCTTGAAGGAGCGTTGTTCGGAGTGTCACGGCGGTGAAGATTCCAAGGGCGGGTTTTCCATCAATTCCCGCGCGCTTTTTCTCGATGACGAAACTGCTGTGCCCGGCAAAGCAGAGGAGTCCTATTTTATTGAACTCCTTCTTGAGACCGACCCGGACTACATGATGCCACCGGAGAAAGAACCACGCCTTCCCGCGGCGGAGATCGCCCTTTTGAAACAATGGGTCAACGAGGGGATGGAATGGGAACCTGGTTTTACTTTTGGAGTGCCCGCCTACGAGCCGCCGCTTCTCCCACATCGCCCTGAACTTCCGGCCGTCACTGATGGGCGTGAGAATCCAGTCGATCGGTTGATTGATCAATACTTGGTTGATGGAGAGTATGAACGCCCTGCGCCCCTCGGCGATGCCGCTTTCCTCCGGCGGGCCTCGTTCGACTTGATTGGTTTGCTTCCTTCCCCCGAGGAGACCAGGGCTTTCCTCGCCGATTCGGATCCCGGTAAGCGAGATCTTCTCATCGATGAACTTCTCGCTCGCGATCTCGCCTACACGGAACACTGGCTGACTTTTTGGAACGATCTGCTTCGCAACGACTACGCCGGAACTGGATTTATCACTGGAGGGCGAACTCAGATCAGTGCCTGGCTCTACGAGTCGCTGAAGAACAACAAGCCTTTCGACGGAATGGTGCGTGAACTGATATCACCGCCGGACGAAAACAGTGCTGGTTTCATCAATGGAATCGAATGGCGAGGAACGGTGAGTGCTGGCCAAACCATACCCATCCAATTTTCGCAGAGCATTTCCCAATCACTCCTCGGTATCAATATGAAGTGTGCCTCTTGCCACGACAGCTTCATTGATCGCTGGACCCTAGCGGAAGCATACGGGCTGGCGGCGATCTACTCGGAAGAACCACTCGAACTTCACCGGTGCGATAAACCAACCGGCGAGGCAGCCAAGGCTGCGTGGCTCTTCCCCGAAATCGGTCAGATCGACCCAGCGGCAACGAAGGAAGATCGGCTCAAGCAACTGGCCGAACTTCTGGTGCATCCGGATAACGGTCGCGTTCCGCGCACTATGGTGAATCGCCTCTGGGGGCAGTTGATGGGGCGGGGGATTGTTCATCCACTCGACGCGATGCAAACTGAACCATGGAACATTGATTTGCTTGATTGGCTTGCCTCTGACTTTCAGGAGCACGGTTTCGATTTGAAGCGCACTCTGCGCGTCATCATTTCCTCTCAGGCCTACCAAAGTCTCAGCCCGGTTCATCAGGATATAGACGATATGACCGACTATATCTATGACGGCCCTCGGGCAAAACGACTCACCGCCGAGCAGTTCGTCGACGCTATTTGGCAGATCACTGATGCCGGACCGACTGCCTACGATGCTCCTGTCGCTCGTGGCATTGTCTCGTCCGGTCTGAGCGAGAAACTTTCCTTTTCCAGTTCCTGGGTTTGGGGGCCGTCCGTTGACGAGGGACTGCCCTTGGACGGAGAGAAGATATTGTTGCGTCGTGACTTTAAGCCTGCGAAACCGATTCGGTCCGCAGGCATTATTGCCGCTGCTGATAATGCCTACGTCCTCTATCTCAACAACCGCCAGGTCCTCAGTGGTGAGAAGTGGACCGATCTGGATGCTGCTCCGATTACTTCTCAGATTCGCCCCGGTCAGAACCGTATTTTGATCGTGGCAGAGAACCGGGGATCCAAGCCCAATGCAGCAGGAGCATTCGCTGCGATCCGGATTGAATACGAAGATGGAACCGACGAGATCATCGTGACCGATGAAAGCTGGCAAGTCAGCGAAACCGTCCCCGATGGAAACCAGCCCGGAAGATGGAAGCTCGACGACTTGAGTTGGGAAACCGCTCGGGTGCTTTCCAATAGCACTTGGAAAAAGCAAACAGACGCAAACATTGGAATCACCCTTGCCACTGCCTCTGCGGGAAGTGAGCACCGAGTGCGCGCCTCGCTTATCAAAGCGGACGAGCTAATGCGATCACTCGGGCGTCCCAATCGGGATCAGATTGTCACCTCGCGCCCTAGTGAACTCTCAACCTTGGAAGCGGTAAATCTCTCCACCAGCGATTCATTGATCGAAAACCTCCGCGCCGGAGCTGAAAAGCTCGCCTCCAGTAGCATCGGGACAGAAGGTTTGATTGAAGAGGTTTACCTTGCTCTGCTGACGCGCCTTCCGACGGTTGCAGAAACCGAAATTCTTCGAGATGTTCTCGGCGATGAACCCTCCATTGCTGCCGTCACCGATTTACTCTGGGTCGTAACCATGACGCCGGAGTTTTTCATCGTTCGATAACCCCCCCACCTTTGTTTCCGAGATGAAATTCGACATTGATCCTACTGCTCCCGAACCCATCGTCCGGAGAGATTTCCTCGCGAAACTTTCCGCTGCTTCGACCGCAGCCTGGATGTCAGGAGCGCCGCAACTTGTCCGTGGAAAAGAGATCGAGCATCCGGAAGCCAAGGCAGATGCCTGCATTCTTCTCTGGATGGCCGGAGGCATGGCTGCTCCAGAGACGTTTGATCCCAAGGCCTTTGCTCCCTACGAGAACGGAATGGCGGTCGATTCGGTTCTGAGCACGTTTCCCTCCATCGACACGTCGGTCGACGATATCAAAATCTGTGCCGGCCTCGAAAATATTGCCCAGGTCATGGATAGAGGCACCCTGATCCGCTCTGCGGTCCAACCCGATCTCGGTAGCATCCTCCACTCCCGCCACCAGTATCATTGGCACACCGGATACGTCCCGCCGCAGACCGTGGCCTGCCCTCATATCGGATCATGGATGGCACGTGTCTTAGGTCCCCGAAATGAGGTCATGCCTCCGTTTATCAATATTGGGCAACGGCTCGAAGGGGTGGGGGAGAAAGAGGAACTCAAGGCCTTCACCACCGCGGGATTTTTCGGCAGTGAATACGGTCCCATGAATCTGCCTTTCCCGGAGGAAGCTTCGCAATCGGTCCGCCCACCCGAAGGCATGACCGGCGCACGATTCACCAACCGGGATAAACTCTTTCGCCAGCTCGTCGATCGCAGTCCGCAAAGTGAGTATGCCAGCGATCATCAGCGCGAATCTCTAATGCGATCGATGGACAAAGCCTATCGCCTTCTCAGTTCAAAAGAGCGCGAAGCATTCGACATCGAGAAGGAGCCAAAAGACGTTCGTGAGGCCTACGACACCGGTCGCTTTGGACGTGGCTGTTTGCTTGCTCGTCGCCTCGTCGAGAACGGAGCTCGCTTTGTTGAGGTCACCACGGAGTATGTGCCATTTCTCAATTGGGACACCCACGCCGGTGGTCATGATACGGTGGCACGAATGCACGCCGAAATTGACCGGCCCATTGCCCAACTCATTCGAGATCTGGAAGAGAGAGGACTGCTCGATCGCACGCTTGTTGTGATCGCCTCCGAGTTCAGTCGCGATGCCATCATGGAGGGCAAGCCAGGCTCCGTAGCCAATGACCAAGCAGCCCATAAGGGGGACTTCATCACTGAGGAGAAGCACTATGGTCTTCATCGCCATTTCACTGGAGGTACCAGCGTGATGACCTTTGGTGGCGGCGTTAAGAAAGGCCATCTCTACGGCAAAACTGCGGATGAACGCCCACTCATCGCTGTCGAGAATCCGGTGAGTGTCATCGATCTACACGCCACCATGATGACCGCCATGGGCGTCAGCCCCAAAACCGAATTCAACATTGAGGGCCGTCCCTTCTATGTGACTGAAGATGGAAAAGGCAAAGCGGTGACGGATATTTTTTCCTGAGGAAAACTAGCAGAACTCGCTGCGAGAGCTTGGCTTTGTATCTGATGGTCAAGAGGTCAGGCCTGCCAACTAAACGACTTAACTACCGTTGTTGCCTAGAGCAAAGAAGCTGGCTCGACCATGCATTACGGAGCTACAAAGCGCTGGCCTTTGCTGCGCAGCTCCTCAATAAATTACCAAAAAAATCTCAAATCACCACGAACTATGTCTCTTTACCTCCTTCTCCTAATAGGGTGGCAGTAATCGCCGGAAACCGTGAAGAAGTACTGCAATGAGAAAGACGAGGTTTCGCACAATAACGACTGGCCAGAACAACCTTGGCGCTGTTGTAGCGCCGCTATCTAGGGCATCAGCCACACGCCCGATGTGCCCCACCGATCGTGGCCAATCGCAGATCTTCTCAATCCACTCCATTGGGATCCCTTTTTCTCCCTCTTCCGCGCCACAGATTCCGCCGGCGATAGCTGCAACTGTATCTGTATCTCCACCGCATTCGATCACCGATCGCACCGCCGTTTCAAAATTCCCCCGGTGTCGTAGCCACGCATAAAGCGCCACTGATACCGTATTGGGCGCGAATCCGCTGACACTATCACTGCAAAAAATGTCGTCGGCATACATCAACACGCTTTTCTCGGAAGCTAAGCATTTTTTTAGCGTCGCAAAGCGGGACTCCATCTCATTGCTGACCACTAGGGTCTCTAACTTTGCGATCACTTCAGCACTTGAAATCCGATTCGCCGCCATTGCGGCGGCCTCAGCAACTAAGGCTGCTGATTCCTCTGCTCTCGGATCAGTATGCGTCACCCGACAAAGCGCAGCTGTAAACTCTCGCCGCTTCGATGGTTCATTTCGAAAAACCACTCCAAGGATTGGACTCCGCATCGCAGCTCCATTGCCAGCTGAGCGCACTCCGGAGCGGGCTACTGGGAATCCAATCCACAGTTTGAATATTGCTCGTGCCGTACTCAGACCAACCCCTGCAGGCAATCCGGCCAACCACCACCGTAATTTTCGCCCAAACCGGCAAGCACATTCATCAACCCCATCTCGCGCCTCGATAAGCGCCGACGCAAGCATCAGCGTATGCTCTGTATCATCGCTGAACATTCCGCGGCCAAATAGAAATCGATGCCGTATCACACCGAATGCTCTTACTCGACCTCGCTTCAGTCCCTCGTAAGGCAGTCCGAGCGCATCCCCTACCGCAGTGCCCAAGAGCGAACCAAGAACTGGATTGTGATTTTCCTCGTCCATAAGTTATAGGAGAAGCGCTTCGTAGTACTGCTGGTCCACAGGCGTAAAACAACAGAAGATCACTAGGCCCAAGCTTGACGGAGTTAGGAGAAACGACCTGACTTCTTCAACGGCAATATCCGCAGCCAGATCGGCGGGAAACCGATAGATACCAGTAGAAATACACGGAAAGGCAATACTCTGCACCCCCTCGGCCGCCGCCAAGATGAGCGAATTGCGATAGCAAGCCGCCAACGCTTCACGGACGGCTCCTCCGCCATTGTTCCACACCGGCCCAACGGTATGAATCACGTGCTTTGCCTTTAGCCGATAGCCTTTCGTCATCTTCGCCTCCCCGGTCCGACATCCCCGCAACATCCTGCATTCCGCAACCAAGTCGGGACCTGCAGCCCGGTGAATGGCTCCATCAACGCCACCGCCACCCAACAGCGAGGAATTGGCCGCATTCACAATCGCATCCACTTCCAGCGTGGTGATATCGGCGACAATCGTCTGCAATTCATTCATCATGATGCGAAGTGAAGGCTACTCAGAATGGAGATATCATCGCGACTCGAACCAAAAGCCGCAGCCGGCAGCCCTAAGATACCCTTGGCAATCAGTTCTTCGTACGACGCGAGGACCGGATTCAAGTATCCCGGGGTATCAATCTCCATCCATTGCAAATCGTATCCCTTGAGATAATCGCGCATTTGTCTTTGAGCATCGCCAAGCGCCACAGCGATCTGCCTCGGAGTTTCCTTGTTTGCGCGAAGCAAATACTCCGCGATCACTAGACTCTCGTGACTCGGAGGTGCATCTCGGAATACAGGCAACCACTCAGCCTCATCCTCCTCCGGAATTTGCGCGACTCCAAAAGTGCGAGGATACAACCATCCCTTGGTCACGGAATGGAGCAACCAGACTTGCCCAGTCTTCAGTAAATCAGTCGTAACGCCATCGAAGCGCGAGGTCAAAGAATAGACCGCGTCAATTAGCAGCCGACGTTTCGGATCACATTCCAACCATCGCTTGGTTGCGGCCACATCCGCAGTGTTCAGCGCACGCCCCCGTGGCTTCATTGGATGCGTCACCACCATCCATTCTGATTTTGCATCATCCGGCGCGCTAGCCTGTGGCCATTCCGCTTCCGGCAGCGTGGTGAAAGCGCTTATCTCGTGCCCGAACTCGGATGCCAGCTGGTGATAAACTGGATAATTATCCTCGGGCAGCCAGATTCGACAGGCCTTGCCTTGGAGATGGCGAAACACAGTACCGAGAGCATCGCGGACTCCGCCCGAGACAAGCACACGCCCGGACGATACGGCCGAGAACCCATAGAACTCCGCCCACTGTCGCGCCAGATCGCATCGATGGATTCTACCTTCCGGTTCAGGTGGTGGTGTCGGCTTCAGTCGAGCTAGCGCCCGATAGAGATTCGTTTCCGCCAGATCGAGTAATTCGGAATGTTCCGCCAGCAGTCGTGAACGATGATCCTGAAACTCCGAAAAATTCATGAGACAAAAGTTGGACTGATATCACTGCAGCGATCCTCGAGTGACACGAGGCATCGGCCGTCCGCCATCAAATTCCAACTCCGAGCGATCCCCTGAGATCTCTCCCAGAGCAAACTCGGCTCAGTATAAGCAGCGATCTGCATGGAAGCACCGCTCCATTCTCCTTGGAATATGGGCGCGCCCCACGGAAGCCTCGCCACTTCCCTGAACTCGTGTTTGTCGGCGAAATCGAGCACTAACGACAACGGCACTTGGTGGGAGTGACTCCATACATTCGCCTCGTGACGGTGATAGACCGACTCAATGCTGGTGCTCACATACAGTTCCTTAAAACACAGCTCCCGCACTCCGAGATTTGCCGCCCATGCGACGTAGGCCTCCATCATCGCCATGTTGTTGATCCCGCCACGTTGCAACACACAAATCAGACGCATCCGCAGAGCAGGCCAGTCCGATTGGTGATCATGCCAGTCGCGGGCAATCGAGGCAACATCCGTATCCAAGCTCATCAACCGAGCGCTTGCCGCATCGTCATGATGGTGCCGCGAAACTGCTAGCACCTCCAAACCGGCGTCGCGATAATCTTCCAAATTTTTTCTTCGATCTATCCGTTCCTTATTACTGAGATGGTGTCCATTCGTAATGAGAACCACTTTGGCCAACGCCGTACGTCCCACTTCGATCAAACGGCACAACCTCTCGTGTCGCACCAGCCCGGGCTCACCTCCGCCGGTAATAACGAATCGCTCGGCACCAAGTTGAGCCGCCGTCTCAGCAATCGAACGAACCCGCTCCAAATCCAATCGTTCATGATCTTGCTCCGCCGAAGCGGATGCTTCCGAAAAACAAAAGGGGCAAGATGCCTGACATCCGCGGGCAATCGGTAAGATCGAGAGTGAGCGCGGGCGCAACGCCGAAAAATCTTGGAGAACTGGGTTCATGATGCGAATTGATTCCGCCATCACCTCTTCCGTAATCGCCGCCGTTCGCTTCCCATCGACATCCACCCACTCGACATCGTCCAAGTTGATCCAATCTCGACTTACGAATCTGCCAATACCCGTACGTGTATTCGTGTGCAATTCCTCCACAGCAACACGGGTCTTCAAAGCGATGAGCTGATCCCCCTCAATTCTCAGTCGATCCATCAATCCATCTGCCTTCTGAAGCCCAGCATCGAGCTCACTTTCACGAAGTAAAAAGAACTGCTCAGGGAAGGTGCTTTGCGGAATCTTCTTTTTCGAATAGTGACGAGAATACTTGTCGTACCCCAAAACAAAATTCGAGAGCACCGTGATGTGAAACAATGTTTCAGTCTTCATTATCGCCTCCTCGATCATCACTCTTCGAATCGGTTCCGAAGGACTGCGTGACCTCAATGGGGCCAACAATATGCCGGTTGAATTCCTCCAGAGCCTCCGCGGGAATCCAAAGCTCACGGTGCTGGTTGCCGCCCACCACTTGTTCTTCAAATTGACCGACATAGTCCGTCTCCACTTCAAATCGGGTCACAAAACCGGCTCCGGAATCAGGAACGTTCCAATCCCTTGCGATCTGCACAGCGTAATCTTCATTCATCACAGGATAAAAAATTGGCTGATCTGGCAGACGAGGCGGGAACGACTTCCACCCGCTCCGCTCAATTAAGGCGAATTCCTTCGGGCCTACAGGCCGGTAGAGTGTGGTCGTCTTCATATCACGAACAAAAATCCTTTCGTTTTTAACCTCTCATACCGAACCGGATCGAATCGGTACAGCTGGGCGGGACGATGCGCACCTTCTCGATGCGTTTCCTTAAGGGGAACGAGGAGCTCATACCCAAGAACTTTCTTCCGAAAATTTCGCTTATCGATTTCAATTCCCAGGACTGACTCGTAAAGCTGTTGCAGGTGGGTCAATGTGAATTTTTTCGGCAACAATTCGAAACCGATCGGCTCGTAGGCCAACTTGCCGCGCAAGCGATTGAGTGCCGCGCCAAAGATCTTTTCGTGGTCGAAGGCAAGCGAAGGAGTTTCTCCGATCGTGAACCATTTTGCCTCGGCGGCATCGGTTGCCCCAACTGTCGTGTGATCAGCGGGTTTGGTAAGAGCGTAGTAGGCAACGGTGACAACCCGTTCACGCGGATCACGCTTCAATGCCCCATACGTGAAGAGCTGCTCCAGGAAGACTTCCTTTAGCCCGGTTTCCTCCGCCAACTCCCGCCGCGCAGCGTCGTCCAGTGTTTCGTCAACTCGGACAAATCCCCCAGGTAGCGCCCACTTATCCACAAAGGGCTCAAGACCTCGGCGGATCAGAAGAACCTGTAGATCCCCGCCATCGAAGCCAAAAACAACGCAATCAACTGTAAGCGCCGCACGTGGATATTTATAAGTGTAATTCACACACGAATATTTGTGTATTAATTACACTATGTCAATAGTTAAATTGCGAACTGTGTAGTCAGCAAATGCCGCTCCCGCAAGGTATTCCCGCATCGAAAAGAACTACCCTTTTCGGCGGAATGAAAAAACCGGAAGAATTCATCCCGTAGTCGGATGAAACGTCACGTTTCCCCAATATCATAGTCCTGCTCGCTGATGACCTCGGCTATGGAGCTTTCAGCTGCTAAGGCAATTCCGAGATCCTCACGCCGAACAGCGATGCGATCCGTAGAATCCTGAGCGCCTCGTTGAGCTCGTTGAGACGATGAACTGCGATATGCATGAATCGATGTTTTGAGCTACAGTAACCAGGTAAAGCTTAGGGTCTGACGGACGGCAGTAGGAAATCTTTTCAATATCATGAATTTCAAATCTAATTCTTTGGGTGCTCTCCTATTCTTAAACCTGCTTCCTCTTTTGGCTGTCGGTCAATCCGACGAGGAAGTTTCCACTGACCCTCCGATCAGTCATCCTTGGGCTGAGTCATTTGAGGCGCCGACTAAGATCTCCAGCGAACGCATTCTCCTCGAACCTCTCAAACCCATTCACACAGAGTTGGATTTTAAGGCTGTTGCCAGCAGTAAGGAACATCTGAGGAAGACGCTGCAATGGGGAAGCTGGCCGCCGACTGACATGTCCGAGGCAGACAATCGCGTGGCTTTGGAGAATCATTGGGAAGAATTCAAAAATCACGAGGCATACGCCTACACCGTTCTTGCTCCAAATGGCAAGACCTGCCTGGGGTGCGTCTACCTGTATCCCGTGCCATCAAATAAGAGGGCATTGAGTCTGATCTTCTGGGTCACGGAAGATCAGCTGAAGCAGTCGCTCGATAAGCACTTGATCGAAATAGTGATCGACCATGTCAAACAGATATGGCCAGTGGATTTTGTTGAATTTCCGATTCCGATTCAGAACGAACGAGGGATTCAAATCCTCAATGAAATTGGTCTTGAGGTGAGCAATGAGGGGGCTAGTCAGTCGACCTTTCTTTGGAGTCGTGACGACTAATTCCTAGCTAGCCAAAGACAGGGCTCCCCTGTGTCATTTTGATCCGACCGAAGAATAAGGCTATCTGACACATTAACGCGGGGCGAAAGCTCTCGCCGAATCCTATTTCGTTGCTCATCGTAGAATGAATCTATGTTCAGTCTTTCCCGATGAGAAAAATCACGTTCACTTTTTTGCTTCCAATCTGTTTCTTCCTGCTTGGTCAAACCACGGCTTTCGGCTGGGGGCAGGACGGGCACAGGATCACCGCAGAGATTGCCGAAAGGAATCTCAGCCCTGAAGCTCGGGATGCGCTGCGTGAAATATTGGGGGATGAGTCACTCGCTGAGATTTCGACCTGGGCGGATCATATTCGCTCTGATCGGACATGGGATTTTGCTCTGCCCTGGCATTTTATTTCAATCAACGATGAGGAGACTTGGGAAGACTTCGAGCGCGTTTCCGAAGATGAAGGCGACGTGCTTTTTATCTTGGATCGACTCGAAACATTCCTCCGTGACTCGAAATCGAAAACCGTCGTTCTGACAGGAACCGTAAAAGCAAGAGGCTCAAGTCTCAGGGCAAAGAAGGAGAAAGAAGTCAGCAAGCGGGAATTACTCGCTTTCTACGTTCACTTTGTCGGAGATCTCCACCAACCACTCCACGTCGGCCGACGTGAGGATCTGGGCGGAAACAGAATTCAGGTCGAATGGTTCGACGAAGAAACCACTCTTCACAGAGTTTGGGACGAAAATCTGATCGAGTCGACCAACCTTAGTTTCACTGAATTCTCTACCTTCCTGAATCGGATTTCTGACGAAGATCGCGATTCATGGACCGGGACCTCCTATCTCGATTGGGCCAAAGAATCCAAGGCAGTGAGGGATCAAGTTTATGACTTTGGCGCTCAGAGGAGTAACTATTTTCTTAACATTGTCGAGCCGCCTTCTCTTGGATACGACTACCGCTCCAAAACCCTGCCCTTAGTTCGCACTCAATTGCAAAAAGCGGGGATTCGTCTGGCTGAAAAGTTAAATGATATCTTCCAGTGAAGTCGAATAGTTCCCATGAAGCACTCATCTCTCCACTCGTCGATTTTCATTCTTTCTTTCGCTTTTCTGACAGAGGCGAATGCCAAAGACATTCGGTTCAAGGACTCCGATCCGAAACGTTATCAACTCACCGCCAGGGCCAGTGAACTCGACCCTAGAGCTGCGCCCCACCCAGAAATCAATTTTGTATTCGAAAACGAAAAAGGTGAACCGGCCGACCTGCAACAGGCTGCGGTCGATACATCGATTGAGCCCCGGGGCAAACTCGTCATCTGGCTGATGAGTTACAATAGCGAGCTCTTCAAGCGCCTCAACGGCTATGGTCTGCACGCGATTCAGCCACATTATGCCAATAAGTGGTTTTCCATCGTCTGTCAGGAAAAGCCTGTCGGCCAGCATTGTCGTGGTAATGTCAGGCTTGAAGCTGCCACCGGCGAAGACTTCAGCGACGAAGTCGACATTCCCAAGCCCGATGGCATGATGGAGCGAAGCTACCAATTTGTGAAATGGCTCGCGAAAGAAAATCCGGAAGGCCAGTGGGACTACTTCCTCACCAAGGATGGCACTGGGATACGATGGGAGGACGTTATCATTGCCGGATCCTCTCACGGATCAACCACTGCCGCTCGATTTTCCAAACACGTCAAGGTGAGTCGCGTGGTTGCTCATTGCGGTCCCCGGGACAATTACCAGATATGGCAGGCCCTTCCCTCGGCCACTCCCGCGAATCGTGTCTTTGGCTTCTCCCATGTCGAAGACGGTGGATGGAAAGGTGATCACTACTGCCGCTCGTGGGAGTTAATGGGACTGAATGAGTATGGTCCCATCATCAAGGTCGATGAAACGCCATTTCCCTACGGAAACACTCGACGCCTCATCACTGATTTTGATGTCGGCGGTGACGAGAAAAAGGCCCACGGCTCCGTCACTCCGGGAAGCCGCTCTGCTAAGGATGCGGAGGGTAATTTTCTTCACGAAGACGTTTGGCGCTATCTTTACACCCACCCTGTCGAAGAGGTTGGAGTGGCTGTCCCACTGGATGGTGATTGCCTCAAAGAGCAGGCGCAGTAGTGAACTTCCCTTCAACTTGACTGCCATTCCCGTGCGCTCGCAGATTCGTTCGTGCGGTGGAATAAGATGAATCACGAGATTCAAGGTCCCTGTTCCAACTTGAATCAAATTGACTCATCGCAAACAATTTTCAATAAAAGCGGCAGAATTGGCGGGCTCTGGCGATATCAAGGCAGAACGACGACCCCAATCATAAATTCCCATGAAGCAATCGATGAAAATCCTGATGACTCTGGTGGCCCTGTTCGCCATCGCTCCTTTCGCCAAGGCCCAGCGCACCGCAACGCCGGCTGACAAAATTCGTTTGCCGGAGGGCTTTGAGATCGAATTACTTTATTCTGTCCCACGTGATGATCAGGGTTCCTGGGTCGCGATGTGTCAGGACGACAAAGGCAGAATCATCGTCAGTGACCAATACGGCGGCCTTTTTCGCTTTCCGATTCCTGCTTTAGGCGAGGCAGTTGATCCGGCCTCCATTAAAGCGATTGCCTACACCGCGGATGACGCCCCATTGAGGAAGGGCGAAGTAAGAGCTGAAGCAAAACCAGTCGATCCTGCCTTGCTCAAGCTTCCTAATATCGGACACGCCCAAGGTCTCTGTTATGCTTTCGATAGCCTCTACGTCGTGGTGAATTCCAAGGCGAGCGCCACCGGATCGGGTGTCTTTCGACTGCTCGACACGGATGGCGATGACCAGTTTGACAAGATCGTCACGATTAAAGCTCTGGCGGCCACTGGCGGTGAGCACGGACCGCACGCCATTCTGCCTGCTCCCGATGGCAAGCATCTCTATGTCGTGATGGGGAACCAGACTCAACTCCCAGAGGACTACACTCATTCCCGTGTTCCTGAAGTCTGGGCTGAAGACCAGCTCTTACCTTCCCTTCAGCATTTCATGGTCGGGGCTGAGGCTCCGCTCGGTCACATCGCGCAGATCGATCCCGAAGGCAAAACCTGGGAGATCGTCGCCACGGGTTTTCGAAATCAGTATGATGCAGCAGTGAACAGGGAGGGGGAACTCTTCACCTATGATGCTGATATGGAGTGGGACCTGAATACCCCTTGGTATCGCCCTACGCGAGTGAATCACGTCATCGACGGTGCCGAATACGGTTGGCGCACGGGCTCCGGCAAGTTCATGGAATATTGCAGTGACACTTTTGGTGCCGCCGTCGACATCGGACCCGGTTCTCCTACGGGTGTGAGCTTCGGCTACGGAGCAAAATTTCCGGCCAAGTATCAGAACGCACTTTTTGTCGCCGACTGGTCATACGGCAAACTGTATGCCGTTCATCTCGACGCCAAAGGGTCTACCTACACCGGTAGCTTCGAGGAATTTGCCGGCGCTCAGCCATTTCCCCTGACTGACCTTCTCGTCAATCCAGATGATGGTGCCATGTATATTGCCGTGGGTGGTCGTCGTGTTCAGTCTGGCCTCTACCGCATCACCTACACGGGTGATGAGTCCACTGCGCCGGCCGAGCCATCGAGCGACGGTGAAGAACAGCGCAAGCGCCGCCACGCGCTTGAGGCCTACCTGCAGTCAGGGGCCGATGAAGCGACCGCTGACCAACTGGACCAGATCTGGAGCGCTCTTGGCTCCCCTGATCGGGGCATCCGCCACGCCGCTCGTGTCGCGCTTGAAAAGCAGCCCATTGCCAACTGGAGAGGTCGCCTCTCCGGAGAAGAGAACCCTGTCATTGCGACAGCGGCTCTCATCGCGCTGGCACGCACCGACGGAGCAAATTCCGCCCCTGCCATTTTGAAGCAAGCTATCAGTTTCGACTACAAAGCGCTCAAAAATCGCCAGCAGCGCCTCGATGTGCTGCGCAGCATCACCCTTGCGCTGACTCGTGGTGGCAAACCGAAGGCCGAGCTTACATCCAAGCTCATCGCCTCGCTCGATCCCATCTACCCGGCACGCACGCCGGAAGAAAATCGTGACCTTTCTGCTATCATGGCCTTTCTCGAAGCACCGTCCGCGGTTGAGAAAGGCATGGCACTTTTGACCGAGGCCTCAGGCCAGGAAGAACAGATTGGCTATGCGCTTAATTTGCGTCACCTCAAAGACGGCTGGACCCCGGCTTTGCGTGAGCAGTATTTTAAGTGGTTTGTCCTCTCCGGCAGCTATCAGGGCGGGGCCCGTCTTGGCAACTACCTCGCCGATATCAAGAAGCACGCCACTGAATCCATTGCGAAGGCCGATATGACCCCAGCTCTGACCGAGCTCATTGAGACTCCGCCGAAGAGCAATGATCCACAGTTCACTTTCGAGCCTCGTGAATTCGTCAAGATGTGGACGATGGAAGATCTCACGCCTCTGCTCGGTGCGGGACTCGAAGGAAACCGTGATTTCAAAAACGGTCGCCAAATGTTTGGTGCGGGCACTTGTTATGTCTGTCACCGCTTCAACGGCGAAGGCGGTGCGGTTGGACCCGATCTTTCATCGGTCGGTGGGAAATTCAGTCCATACGATTTGCTTGAGTCTATCGTCGATCCCGGCAAAGAAATCAGCGACCAGTACGGTAGCAGCATTTTTAACCTCAAGGACGGCACTCAAGTCATCGGGCGGATCATGAACATGAAGGGTGACAACTATTGGGTGAATACCGACATGATGACTCCGAGCACGACCACTAATGTGAACGCAGACGATATTGAGTCGATCGAACCTTCTCCAGTCTCGATGATGCCTCCAGGCCTCATCGCTATGATGAAGGACGACGATATCCTCGATCTACTTGCCTACCTCATTTCGGCCGGCGATCCGGATCACGAGTTGTTTGATAAGTGATTCGGGGGTTAACTGGACTCGATGAGCCGAAAGAAAAAACGCAAATCGACGGACGGGGAAGAAAGCGAGGCACAGAATCCGTTTGGGGCGCTGTCTGAACTGAGCGGCTTGCCAGAGGGAAGCGTATCACCTCCTCAGCCGACTTCCCGGCGCAATCGGAAAAACACCAGTCGAGGGCGTATCGATATCATCCGTGAAAGCGCCCACCGTGGCGGAAAGATTGTCACGGTCGTGACCAACTTCAAAGGGATTGGACTACCTGAGAAACAGGAGCTCGCCAAGAAGATTCAAAAGTCCTATGGGGTGGGTGGAACGGTGAAAGACGGCCGTATCGAAATTCGAGGTGACCTTCGAGAGGAAGTGAAACTAATTTTGGAAGAGGCGGGATTTCAGCCCGTATTTGCTGGAGGTTAGAGGAAGCTACGGTTCACCAGGAGAGCCCGGACTCTCAGCCGATTTCCCCTCAGTCGTCGATTGCTTTTGCTCGAACCATTTCTCGAAAACCCGCTTTTCGATTCCGAGTAGGGATTCAAATTTCTTTTCCAAGTTGAGTTCGGCTCTTTTGTGAGTCTTCCCTGCGAGGCGGTAAGCTCCGGCAATGATGACCGTTTCCGTGCCGGGGAGTGTTTCCATCTGGTAGCGATTGGTGAGTTTTTCTGCCACCGACAAGGCCTCTGCAATTTGCTCCCGATTCACATATAGCAATATCAGATTCGTTTGAATCCCGACCACATCAGGAAACCTTTCGCCTAATTTCTTGAGCACTACTTCCCCTTTCGGTACTTTATTTCCGGTTAGCTCCCTCAGGTAGATGGCATTGTTGATCAGGGTGGTGCTGAATGCTTCTCTCCAGAAGAGACTATCGGTCAAAGCTATCAGATCGTCGTCGCGGTCGTTTTCCGCCAGGTAAAGCATGAACTGGGTCAACTCATGGGTGGGAGGAAGCATTCCCATTTGGCTTTTGCTCGCTTCTATCATGGCTCGCACCGCGTGGTCGGGTTCGTTGGCCCGTCTCGCCCACTGGTAGAGGTTTAGATACGAGTTGTCTTTCTGTTCAGTCAGTTTTGCGTAGTTCCATGCCTCCCGCCAGTTACGGGCGGATTCTGACGCCTTTCCAAGGTGTTTTGCGGCCACGGCTCGATAAACAGAGAGGGGCATCGGAGAAATGCCCTCTGGCGCAGAATCGAGTAGAGTGATTTGTTCTTCCCAACGACCGGTCGCCTCGAGGGCTTGTAGCTGGAGCTCAAACAGGGCCAGTTTCGTTTTGTGATCAGTGGCGTCATCAGTGAGTTTCGTTTCGGCTTGCGCGACGAAGTTGATCGCCATCTTCCATTGTTCCAGGCTGATGAGCCAATTGGTTACGGCAAGGGGGTGAGACGAACCCAGTTCGGAGATGGTATTGTGGGCAATCGTATCGCATTTCGAATTTTCGGTTCCTTTCGTCTGCAACCACTCGAAAGTTCGTATCACGAGACGATCCCCAACTGTCACATTACTGCCTTCGTGATTTTTGATCCATTGATCCGCCGCTGGTTTAAGAATCGCTGGATTTCTCAATGCCGGGGGGATGTTTCGGATGAGGCGGAAAGCGTGATTGGAGACGGAGGGGTCCAGGAAAGTGATGAGCCGGGCCAATTCCTGCTGACCGGTATTCCTTTTGGTTTCGTCAGGCGAGAGTGAGAGAAGGGACGTTCGAAGAAAGCGGAATCGCCTGTCATCCTGGGGGCCTTGTTCGAGAACCTGAATCGCGAGATCGGCTTCGCCTTGAGCAGCGAAATAGCCCGCCTGGAGATATTGGATGTCGGGATGTCTTTTCTCTTCCCTCGGGAGGGCGTCAAAATTCCTCCAAAAAAGGCGGAAGTCGCGGGCAGCGAGGTAGATGCCGAGGCAGCGGGCTCGATCTTCAACGGTGGCATCTGGATGAATAAAAACCGTGTTGGCGATATTCAGAACCCGAAGGTCGGAATTGGGAGTATTGGTTGTGAGCAGGATACGGAGCGCTTCCAGGTTGCCGGGCTCGAGTTGGAACGCGGCGATGGCAAGCTGTTGGGTTTCGTTGGTATCTCCGGACTCTCTAGCGGCAGTGGCTTTGTCCAAAAGTTGGGAAGAACGCCAGCCTTTGATAGAGGAGGCGATGGACTGCCGTTTCACGAAAGCCGCTCCACCTGCGATCAGTGAAAATGCGAGAACCGCTATGATGATGACCCATCTTTTCTTCATATCAGGGAGATCAACAGGGAGTTATTCTTTTCTCCCCTTTGTAGCTCTGCCAGAAAGGGGAAGAGATAGAGTGCCCTAATAAAAATTGAGTCAGGCAGGTGATCTTGGCGCAGATGAGCGGCGGCGCCTGTGGATGAGCATTCCGACGAGGCCAAGCCCGATCAAAATGCCGAAAGTGCCTGGTTCAGGTACGACAGCAACAGTATTGAAAGCACTAAAAGCTCCACCTCCACCTCCGACGTCTTTAGTGAATAGTCCAAAGCCACCTACGGCTACTTCTCCATTTCCGCCGTCGCCCATAGAACGGAAAAGTGCGGTATACGTTTGCTCTGGGGCAGCTACTACATCGGCCAGAAACATCTGGGACGTTAAGTAAATTAAATGCTGCGCGCTGCCGTCGTTAACAGTTCCTGAGGTGGTGACCCACAAAGCGAGGTTTCGCCCAATGACTGGTACGGCATTTAAGCCACCATTGGAGGAAGTATGAACACCAGTTACTCCAGAAATAAGAGGGCCATCTTTCTCCACTCCTACACTTCCGATAGAGGTGAAGTCTGCGGCCAGAGCGGAGAAATCAGTGGTGAACGCTGTTTGAATAGCGGCGATAGTCTGAGTGGTTGTAATGAACGCCCCGAAAAATATTTCTGCTGATGGATCGGGCAAAAATACGCCTGCGTCATTGACGAAGGCGTAGGCACCCGTTTGTGCACCATTGAGGTTTTCGATGTCAATGAGCGCTGCGTCCGTCGAGAGCGTCAGATTTCCCCAAATCACGAGAACGGCAATGACAGCCTTGGCTCTAATCATGCTATGCTTTGCCTGTGCCGCGGGCCTTTTGATGGTATTGTTGATCATGGTATTGCGCTAAGTGTGATTTGAGTTACCAGCAAATCAACGATTTGGCAAGTCCTCCGCAACCATGACGCTACTTTGACCAGAGCGCCGTAAGATAAAAAACGAACCTGCATTGGGGAGCAGTATCGCATCCGAATCCGCACCAGTTTCAGCATTTTTCCAGCCTTCGGTAACCCCGAACCCGCCGGCAAGGGTGTAATGATATCTATCAAATCCACCTCCTGATGATGGGATATAGAGCAGATCGCCAGTTGCTGCAGAACCCCACTGCAATCCGACTTTGATACCGCTGTCCGCCAAAGTATGACTATCTGTGATTGGGCTCGGATTCGAGACAAGGTTGAACCCTTGGTAAAGTGGCAAATTCGTTGGTCCAAGTTTAACGCTGCCGCTAATGGCTATTTTCTTGGCTACGGTGTCTTTTGTTTCAATGACCAATCCGTCTCCGAAGTGAATTGGTGTAGAGCCAGCATCAAAGCCGTCTTCGTCTTTCCAGCCTTCGGTAACTCCGAACCCGCCTCCTAGAGTATAGAAAATTTTCGAGAACGTTTCCGAATTAAACAAGTAGATTCGATCGGCTGAAGTCAGCGCCCCTGGCTTCAAGCCCGCAGAATTGGTAGCACCAAAGACCGATGCGATGGTGGGAAGTTCCCGGATGGTGACTCGGCTTCCGTCGAAACCAGGATTGGTCATGTTCCCGGGTAACACGCCGCCAGCTTCGATGTCTTCCGTAAGGGTTATTGTCTGCCCGGCCCATGAGTCAATGTCCGCCGCAAACCCCTCGTAGGTCCCGTCATTGATTTCCATGGCGTATGAAGTATTGCCGCTCAACGCGGTGAGGTCGACTCCAACCGATACCGTATTGCCACTTAAGGTAGTGTTTGCACTGGTAAGCGTGGGAGCGTTGGTCAAACTCACTCCGAGGTAGGTAAATCCCATGGCGGGAAGGTCGGTGCAAACAAACCCCACTGGGTCAGTTGACACCGTATTATTCTGGGCCTGAACTCCGACGGTCATGGCGAAAAGGGCAGGAAAGACGGAAAGTAAGATTTTTATTCGGCTCATGTGGAGTTAAACCAATTTGGCGGTGAATAGTTTCAGCGTTTTTTTAAAGAATGTTGGGGAAATGAATCCAAACACAGGGAAATACTAGTGTAAAACGATAGATGAGGAAACTAAAAGCATAAAAACCCATATATCGGGTCAGTGAATGGGCTGCTGAAACTGACCCGAACAAGTATTTTGGGCCAAAATGCCGGAACCTATCGAGAAAGGAACGGGTTAAAACGAAGGAGGGCCTAAAAATGGCGTTGAGTTAACCTATTGAAAACCAGATGGTTACCGGACAGAGTGATAGCGATTACTAAACTTTTGAGAAGCCTGCGACTCTATCCCTGTTCTTTGGGATTCGCCAGAAGCCGGGCAGCGATGCTTTGCGAAGTTCTTTCGAGCGGTTTTACGCCCTGATCTTCATCTTTTTGAAGATGGTGGCCCTTAAGATGGACCGAACCCTGGAAAGATTCAGCGATGCGAGTTTCACCGGCGCTGGTGACGTGGATCATATCACGTTTGAATCGATCGATAGAGAAGCGCTGTGAGAGTGATACAACGGAGCTTCTCAAATCCTCTTTTTCCCTGGACGACAACTGCAGGACTTTCACTATTTTTGCGATGGCGTTCTGATCAGAATGAAAGCTCAAAGCCTCGTGATTGAGGATTTCATTTTGTCCTCCGTTCCCAGGGTGAAAAAGGATGCAACCTGCCTGAGCCATTTCCGCTACGGCGATTCCGAATGGTTCGTTTTCTCTGCCCTGAATACCGAAATCTGAACTGAGTAGCTCACGGTATTTCTCATTTCCCACCAGCCTTCCTTTCGCGGTGATCCAGCTTGAGTGTTCCGCGACCAGGCTCTGAATCGACTGGCCGTAACTATTGTTGGGTATCTCCCCAACAATATTGAATTTCACCCGGTGGTGTTTCCTGACCTCAGACAGGATCTGAATCATTTTTTGGATCTGTTTCTCCGGAGAAATTCGACCAATGTAAACAAACGTATTTGGCTCTCGTGACTCACTATCAAGATTTCCAGGAACGGGAGGGACCGGCGGATACAAGATGGGGATGTCTGAAATCTGGTAATAGTCTTTCAGGATTTCTTGTGTCCAAATGCTGTTGGCAACTATCTGGTGACCTTTTTGGTAGAGGTCACGAATATCGGGTTTCGGGAGAAAGTGATTGATGATGGGGCGGGCCATTCGTGTCGCCAACTGATGCATGCTACTTTTCGAAACGGTGCCGGTTGGATCGACCGTTTCGTTCAGTTTGTGGTCGAAGGTCAAATCCCCGATCAAGTGGATCCCAGGTTTCCCGAAATCCATTAAGTTGTAAGCCGAAATAACCAGATCAAATTGATCGACTGTCTGTCTGGCCACCTGATCGAAATGACGCAGATAGCCAGAGTAACCTGTTAGACGGAGATTCTGCTTCACCGGCAGAGGAGCGAATTTGATCCCCTTGTCGCCAATGGAGTTTTTAGTCGATGCTCCGAAGGCCTCATTCAAACTGGATAAGGAAGCAGTGTCGGGGCCTAGGAGCGTGACGTCTGCTCCGGCCTCATGAAGGGCAATGGCGCTCCAATAGGCGGTGCATTCCGAACCGCCGACTTTCAACCAAGGGTGATAAACTCCTACCCTTAGACCGGATAGGTTTTTGATATCGACGGTTGAGGATTCAGTCATTCTGCAGAAAGGGCGAACTGCGTTGCGAATAAATTTACTTTCGAAGTGTTAAATATCAAGCAGGATCGAGTTGCAGGGAAGCGCCCAGAAAGGAGACTCCTTCTTTTACAAAGCTTTTACGGTGATGAGGTTGTCTAATCGGCGATGGGAAGATAGATTTGGGAGATGTCAGGCGCGACGAAATCAATTGAACTCGATTCCGGTAGGTCTGCTCGTTCATCTTTGTCTGTTTACGCGCCGGCCGAGTACACGCCTATTCCGTTATCATCCCCGGAGGCTGACGAGAAGCGTAAGGGATCGAATCGCCACTCGATGAGTGCGCGGGTAAGAGGATTCAAGCGGACATCTTTGAATCGAAATTCGGATTTTGGGAGAACCTCATCGCTTAGAAGGGAGGCCGTTCAATCTTTGTTGGTCGCTATCGTATGCAACGTGGTGCTGGCCGCATTGCTCCTCTTTATCTCAATTGAAAAGCCTGACACGGAGGCTGGGAGTTTCTTCACTGTGGTTTCAATAGATGAAGCTCCTGAGCCAGAACGCGAAATGGCGAAAGGAGGTCCAAGTAGTTCGCGAGCCATCGGTGCTGGCGCCCGGGCACTGGCACCGCCATCGCTGAAGGTTATTACCAGCATCGCACCCTTGCCATCTCCGGCATTCAAGCCGTCTTCAATGAGCGCCAATTTTCATCTCAGCGCGCTGGAAAGCACCGCTTTCGAGCGCGCCCCCAGCCTGAATAAAATGGATTTCGTCGCGATTAAGAGTCAAGAGAAGAGGCGCATCAAATCCCTCATCGAAGGAAAGTCGGGACACGGCGGTTCGGGTAGCAAGAGAGGGGTGGGAGAAGACGTGCTCAAGGGAATGTTTCCCGGTTCTGCTTTGGGCGATGGATCGGGCATGGTGGTGTTCACCGACAAGTCCGGTAGTATGCAGAAGATCAGTGAAGCAGTGGAGAAATTTGTAAAAGCCAATTTCGAAAAAAGTTACGAAATTGAAATAATGGGCTGTGCGCTCGGGTCAAGGCATGACCCGTTCGCCAAGGAGCTCGCTCGGGTGGCTGCTGCCGATCTGCGCACTGACTACTACTTCATTTGTGATCTTCAGGACGGGCAAGGATCGCGCGGGATCAGTTCACTCAGAAGAACCTTGCTGTCAGGGACGGTTCCGAAAAGACTTCATATCATCAGTTTTGACAAATCCGCCGAACCGGCCCTCACTGAACTGATTGAGGAAACGCGCGGATCATTTGTCTACATCGATCCATTTTTAACTGGAGGGTAAGGGGAGTCGGAAAAGATGATCCGCTGGATCGATGGGCCCTGATGGATGATCGGAAGTCCAGCTGCACACTAACAGAAATACATCTCCAAGGAGAGCCTGTTGATGGGTGGTGGAAATCAGTAAGAACGCGTCTACTTTGAAACGCATCGTAAAAAAGTCGCTTTTAACCCTCCTGTGTTCCCCGGGTGAACTGCCTGCCTATGACTAACTCCACTGTCATCATCGATGAATTTAGGCGGCTTACGATTGAGGCGTTGAATCACGATGGGCCCGGTGGCATTCTCGTGGGACTCGTCGGCGAACTGGTCGACATTCTCGAAAACGCCGCCGATTTTAAAATCGAACAGCAGTTGAATATTGCCGAGGGAGAAACGGTTTCTAACCAGGGGTTGGCTATATCGCCGACACAGGCCGCACTCTGTGCTGGCGAAGTCCAGCGCACCGTCGTTTTTCTCCGTGGGTTGCACGATGCAATTGCGGAAACAGTCGAATCAAAGTCACCAGAGCCCATCCGTGTTCTCTATGCCGGTTCGGGCCCTTACGCGACGCTTGCGGTCCCCCTCATGGCGATCTTTCCGCCCGAGCAGGTCCGCTTCACCTTGCTCGACATCCATTCGGTGTCGATCGAGTCTGCAAAATCAGTCGTCCATAGACTCGGCTTCGATCGAAGCGTGGAGTCGTATGTGGTCGCTGACGCCTGCGAATACACCATTCCCGGCGATGCGATCCCGGATATCATTCTTTCAGAAACCATGAGCACGGCCCTCGAAACGGAACCCCAGGTCGCCATCATGCGTTACCTGCTCGGCCAGGCGGAGGACGCGATCATCGTCCCCGAATCTGTTCGGGTGGACGCCTTCCTCGTCGATACTTCGGAGGAGCCTGACAGGGTGGTCCCTGAAAGTGAGAGTTCGGCGAAAGATTCACAGCCTGACCGGATCTCTCTGGGGCCTGTCTTTGAGTTGAACGCTTCAACGATTCGATCGTGGCCGGCCATAGTCGGCGACCGCTTGCCCGCCGCGGCTATCCGGGTGCCATCCCCTCCCAAACCTAGCTACCGACCTTTTCTCTATACCACGATCACGACTCACGGCAGGCATGTCTTGCGGACCCATGATTCCAATCTCACCGGTATTCGCGAGATCAAGGGCAGCGATTTTTCCTCCGGCCGTTCACTTCAGTTTCATTACCGCCTTGGCAAGGACCCGCGTCTCGTTGCCGAATCAGAGGATTAGCGCTTTTTGATTGGTCACGCGAATCGGCGTGCAGAACCGAAATTGGTTTTTGCTTCCAGTTATCAGGATTGATAGATTTTGAGTCGTTTGTGAATTTTTCGATACTGCCCGTGACCATTCGCTTCAGTTTTTCCTATCCAGTTTCAGACTCGATCAAGCGAGTCTACGGAAACGCTGTCGCTATTTTCGGAGCCGTTGCGATGTTCTCCGCTCCAGCCATAACGCGTGGCGAAGCCCCCCTTATTCCCGGCGGCTCCTCCGTGTTGCCCGAACCAGTTACGGATGAAAGCTTCGCCGCGCTCAAAGATCAGTCGCCGTTTTTGCGTTCGATAGGCCTTTCCAGATCAATCGTTGTGACCGGAGTTGCTCAGATGGAAGAGGGAGTTTTTGCGTCCTTGTTCGATCTTGAGACGAGAGAATCCTATTTCGTTGGAGAAAAACCCAACCCCGATGGTTGGCAATTGGTTGGCATCAAGGGGGATCAATCTGATCTCGAAACCGTTTCGGCACAGATCAAGGTAGCAGGCAGCGAAGTCGTTTCCATTCGCTACGAAAAACTACCTGCTTCTGTTTTTCAGAAGAGTCGTTCTTCAGGTAAGAGTAGCAAAAGCAGTGGAGGTGGAACCGGTCCCCACGGTGGACCTGACCCCCGGGTATTGACGCGCGATCAGATGGCTGACGCCAAAGAGGGAGCAAAAAACTACCGTGAAGGTTTTCATGCCGACGGATATCCTGACAAGCCACCGGCATCAACTGTGGCCAAGCTCTCGAAATTATCCCCCCAACAGCGTGAATCAATCAACGTCAAGATGTACGAGTATCGAAACCGTGGACTTGGGCTGCCGGAGCGGGCCAAAATTTACGAGGGAATTCTCGACAAAACACTACAGAGTCGGCGTTGATTTGTTATTGGGTTCTCCTCCCGGAACTGTCATCCAAGTGGAGGGCCTTTCGGGGATTGGAATCGATAAGCTGCGCAATTTCAGCGCTGGTGCATTGCAGGTGCTCGCTAAGGTTTGCCATGATTCTTGGCATGGTGATAGTCGATCCGGCCAGGTTCTCTGATCCCGGACGCCGCGCCACGCCCTCGGAATCGACTTCTACTTCGAATCCTGAAAGAGGGTAGCGACCTGGCGGCATTTTCGCAGCGGCGATGGCATCCGTTACCATGATGCAGCGCTCCACGCCGACGAGGTCCAAATAGTTGCGCAAGGTGTAAAAGTCGACGTGTGCTCCATCAGGAATGAAGCAGAACCAGAGGTGCTCCCGACAGTGAAGGAATCGTTGAAGCACGTTGTCATGCCGGGGGAGATCAACCGGGCAACCGTTTCCGAAATGGGTCACCATGCTGAGTCCCGCATCGATTGCCCCTTTGAGTTGATCGAGTGAGGGGTCGCAATGTCCTGCTGAGACGACGATGTCCTGATCGACGAGGAATCGAGTCGTGGCAAATCCGGGATCGCACTCGGGTGCCAGAGTTACGAGGCGGAGAAGTCCATCACAGGCATCGGTCAGCTTTTTCGCTGAATCGACGTCTGCTGATATCATCACTTCTTTCGGATGTGCCCCGCGATAGCCGGGCGCTGGATTGAGAAACGGTCCTTCGACGTGAAAGCCCCGGATGACTCTGGCCACTGCTTCATCGGCACGACGGAGCGCGACGAGGTGTTTCAGTTTGGCACTCAGGTTTTCGATGGTATCCGAAATCACGGTGGCGAGGATGGAATCGCAACCGTCCTTTTCGATCTCGAGACAGGCATGGTGCAACTTCTCGGCCGTGAGACCGGAGTCACAAAAATCGACGCCGGCATAGCCGTTGATCTGGATGTCAAAAGGTTGCATAGCGGAGTGGGCTCCTAAGATGGTATCGCTAATCTTGTTTCAGGAGCGACGCAGCCGCTCGATCCACAAAGAAATGACAGTCAGGGTGAGTTTGCAGAATCGATGCAGGGACATCGGGAGTGACGGGACCCTCAAGCGTACCGCGTAGCGCAATTGCTTTCCGTTCATCGGGAACTGTGCAGATGATTGTTTTGCTTTTCATGATTTGATGCACGCTCATCGTAATAGCGGTTGGAGGTACTTCCGCTAAGCTGTCGAACCATCCTTCTCCCACTTGTTGCTGACGACATTGTTCGTCTAGTTCAACGACGAGGGAAGATGACTGGGTATCGAAGTCGGCAGGTGGATCGTTGAAGCCGAGATGGGCGTTCTCACCGACCCCAACAAAAGCGACGGCAACTTCGTTCTCAGCGTGTAGCGAGCGAAGCCTATCGCATTCCTTTTGGGGATCTTCAGCGGAACGGATGAAGTGAAAGTTGCGCATTGGTAGAGGTAATTTCGAAACAAATCGTTGCCAGAGATACTGACAGAATGAGGCGCGATGAGTGATTTCGATCCCGGCATATTCGTCGATATGAAATCCAGTGATCAGAGGCCAGGGGAGGTCCTCCCGGGTGAGATGGTCGAGCGTCTCGAACTGGGAGGCTCCTGTCGCGACGATGAGTGCCCCCTCGCCGTTAGCGGCCTTCGTATGATTTCGGTAGGCCGCTGCTCCTGCTTTTGCCGCGGCCTGGCCCATGGCGTCTTTTGATTCGAAAATGTGTAGATTCATAATGCAATTTCAGATGTGAGCGATTGGGGGCGGGCGAATATATCCGGGTCACCACCAAAGATTTCACTCGTATCAAATTCTGAGGGTGTAGGAACTTGGGTCAATGGAAAGTTACGTCTGAAATGGAACATGATCCCGTGCGGGATTCGGGCCATGACAAGGGGCTTGTCTTCCGCGGATTCTTCATTGAGCTTCAGGCGTTCTTCCCCGCTGGACTTGCCGGCCACCTTGATTATCTTGCCCACCTATGAGGTTGCGCCTGTTACTTTTCTTGATTTCTATTCCGGTCTTTTCTTGTTCAAGCTATTTGGTAGCTGAGTCCAGTGAAAGTGAGAAAAGCATTCCCGACTCATCGAGTGTCCTGATAGCGGCCCACCGAGGCGGCTATGAAACCGATATTGCGGACGGAGCTCCAGAGAACTCTGTCGCTAATATTCGCAACAGTAGCAGCAAAAGTTACCAGCTCTACGAGACCGATATCCAACGGACAAGGGATGGGCATTTTGTCATGATTCATGACGCAACGATCGATCGGGAAACCACCGGGTCAGGAAAGGCCAGTGAGATGGATCTAGGCGAGTTAAGGCAGCTTTATAGAAGGTTTCGAGATGGCAGTGTGTCGGAAGAACGCGTCGCGACCTTGGATGAATTTTTAAAAGAAGGAAAAGGGCAAACGGTTTTCAAGGCCGATCTGAAGCCAGGTGTCAGTGCGTATTTTGAAGAGATTATGCAAGTCGTTGTCGCACACGAGGCAATGGATGGAATCATCTTTCGAGTGCCCTATGAGGAGGCCGGTCTGTTCGCAATATACAGAGCCAGTGGGGTCCCTTTTTCAAAGGGATTATTGATGTTCAAGACTCATTCGAAGAAGCAGATCGATGACATTAAGGCACGGTTTGAGTCTTCTGCGATACAAGTGGATGTGAGCAAATCCGATCCAACTAATCCCAAAACGTTGGAGCTCATTCGATATGCGGCCGGCCTTGGAATGCTGGTTGAGACTCACGCCGAAGGATCTCCCGATGACTGGGCCCAGTTGGTCGATGCCGGCGTTGGGATGTTTCATACGAAAACGCCAGGGGAAGTGAAGGAGTTTTTGCGGTCGCGGAAAAACGGAAACTGAGGCACAATCCGACCCTTGATTTTGACAAGCCGCGCGCGGCCAACCAGACTTAATGAAGACCCAAATCATTGCCTTTTTCGCTGTCATTTTTCCAGTCCTGGTAACCGCTCAAAACTGGCCGCAGGCAGGCGGACCGAAGGGCGATTTTGTGGTGGGGGATGGAGAGGCTTCCACTGCTTGGAGTGTGGCGCTTGATCAAAATATCGATTGGAAGAAAACCTTACCGGAACTGGGGCAAAGCTCCGTGACTGTTTGGGGTGACAAAATCTTCTTCAGCATCAATCAACCGGTTAAGGCTGATACTCAATTATCGAAGGATATTGTCGCCTATTGCTGCAGCGCGACCGATGGCACCACCTTGTGGACTCGCGGCATTGAAGCGGAGCATCCGTTGAAAATTGGTAGCACCTACGGGGACAGTACTGGCCCGTCACCAGTGACAAATGGAAAGCAGGTGGCCTTCTTTAACGCCTCCGGTGCCATCGAAGGGTTCGATATGGCCGGTAATCGACTCTGGAGGCGAGAAGCTCTCACGGCCTACCGTGGTTCGCCGTTTCTCATCGGCAACTTGCTCATCTATGTGCAGATGAACTGGGAGCCCGAAGGGGGCGGCTATCCTCATCCTAAAGAAGAATTGCCAACATCCAAGTGGACTCAAGCGCAGGCGATCGACATTGAAACCGGAAAGCCTGTTTGGTCGACAGAATGTGGCGGCAACATTGGGAGCCAGCCGATGTCCCTAAAATTGGAGGACGATCGGGATGTGTTCCTTCTGGGGCGAGGTGGGGGGCACGCACCGCCCGAACATCCGCTTGGTGTTTCTCTGGTCGATGCCCGTGACGGCTCCGAAATTTGGAAGCTGGCGATCGAAGGATACGAATGCCGTCAGACCCTGCCGCTCTATCATGGACAGACATTTATCATTCACAACAAGGAGCATTGGTGGGTCGATATCGATTCAGGGGAGGTCACTCGAAAAGTATCCATCACCGACGATGTGATGGTTCGTCGCCGGGTCGACGATCAATGGATTTCGGAAACGGTGGATCTTGAAACGAGTTCAAAAACCTATCAGATCACCAATCAATCCAACCTCTTCGTCGGGGGCTATCATTTCTTTCGCAACTACCTCCATAATTACCTAGGCCGCGTTAACACAGACACGGGTGAGGTCGAGTATTTGCAGCTCCCTGTCAGTATGCTCCGCGAAGCAGGTCAATCGGATCGATTCCTCTGGAACGAAGGCGACCAGGAAATGCCTCCGATCAAAAACTTCAAGGTTCCTACTCCGCCGTCCTATTGGACGTTTCGGCAGAATACGATGCTCAACTCGCGCGGCCATCAGGTCATGGGCGATGTGCGATCCCAGGGCAATGGATGGGGGCACGTTGCCGCACCCATTCCCACTGCGATTGGAGAACACCTCTATGTGCCCATCATGAACGGTATGGTCTTCGTGATTGATTGGGACGCGGAGGAGTTCGACGAGAAAGCGATTGTCTCAATCAATGATCTCGGTCCACTAGGCGATGCGTGGACCCGGGGAAACCTTACTTTCTCCAATGGTAAGCTGTTCACGCAGACGATTCGAGAACTGATCTGTATCGGGAAGTGATTTAACACTCCTTTGAAATCGGGCAATTACTTTGGCGCAAATTTGTTCGTCTGAGGAGTTCTGCCAGGACTCTTATACTCGATCTGATTGACTCCCTCGGGAGCTTCAGCGGCTTGGTTGACTCTTTCCTGTAATTGGGCAGAGAGGTCTTTGACCGTGGCCGCCTGTTCGGGGCTATCGGCGAGGTTGTTCATTTCCTCCGGGTCACTTTGGCGGTCATACAGTTCTGCTCCTTCTTCACCTTTGTTACCCCATTCGGTGTAGCGGTAGCGCTGATCGCGGATGCTGTAACCATTGCCATACTGGGTGAAGGCCGATTTGCGAGGCATCGCAGAGGGGTCCTCAAGAATGGGGACGAGGCTGACCCCGGAAAGATGAGCAGGGAGTTCAAGTCCGGCGAGTTCTGCCAAGGTTGGATAGAAGTCGACCATCTCGACCGGTGAATCCGATGCGCTACCGGTCGCTTTCACTCCAGGTCCTGCGATGACGAGTGGCACGTGGGTGGCATTTTCGAAAAGGGTGGTCTTCTGGTAGTGGCCGTGCTCCCCCATGTGGTAGCCATGGTCGGAGGTGAAAACCACGATCGTATTTTCAGCGAGACCGGTGGACTCCAGTGAATCGAGGATGCGTCCGATCTGGGCATCGGCAAACGTGATCGACGCATAGTAGGAGCGGATCACCTCGCGAGTGGTTTTCTCTTCAAGGGTGGCGTGCTCTTTCTTTCGTCGGATCGATTTGAGCGCTGCCTCGGGAATCGTGTCTTCGTAGCCCTTTGGCACTTCAGGGATCTCAATGTCATCCAATGAATACATATCGAAATACTTCTTCGGAGCGACGTAGGGGGTGTGGGGGCGAAATAGTCCTACGGCGAGATAGAAGGGGATTTGATCCTTGGCGCTCTGCTCGAGCAAGCGGATCGCTTCGGTAGCTGCGATGCCATCAGTCTGTTCCTCGTCACTTCCTTCTGCTGCGAGCCAGCTCAAGGTCGCTCCAAATGTTCCTTCTTTGAGGGTGCTGATGAGAGGTTCGTCAGTGACGTCTCGTCCCCGTGGATTGATGGTGTAGTTCCAGGAGTAAGGATCATCGTGACCGCTGGTGCCAATGTGTTTGGGGACGTTGTAGTGATAGAGTTTTCCGATACGGGTCGCGAAGTAGCCGTTTTCACGAAACAGCTGAGGGATCGTCATCACGTTGGGAACCGTTTCGCGGATGTAAATTGAGTTGGTCCTGATCAGAGTCTGATCAGGATACAGGCCCGTCATGAAAGAAGCCCGGCTCGGACCGCAGAGTGGGTATTGGCAATGGGCATTGTCGAAGCGGACTCCGCGTTCGGCGAGCCGGTCGACATGGGGCGTTTTTACCTGGGGGTGACCATACAAACCCATGTCGCAGTTTAGGTCATCGCAGATGATGAAAAGGACGTTGGGCTTTTGCGGTTCGCCGTGCGCGAGGGGTTGCAGGCTAGGCGTCAGTGATAGTGAGACGGCGAAAAGGATGATAAAGGTTCGGTCAAGAATCATGATGGGGGATAGATGGAAGTATGAAGGTGGCACAGATCCTGGGATTAGCCGACAACGCTTCGGTACCTTTTCAAGCTATGCCAAACTTTTAGGAATAATGATCCGAGTTGTGATAGGAAATCGCATGCCGTAATGGTTATGATCGTTGCGCGATGATTATGAGAATCACCTTCTTATCTCTTTTGTGGTTTTCGACTGTGAGTCTTTTGGCTGAAGACCTGGTCACTCCAGCGATGATTGAAGCATCTCCGGTCGCAGGCGAACGGGTTCGGCAAATTGCTCCGGAATACGAAGGCACACAGGTCTATCACTCTCTCTATCTACCAGTGGACTGGAAACCGGATGGAAAGTATCCGGTCATTGTTGAATACACCGGGAACCACTTTCCTCCTGGCAAAGGGAGCGGTGAGGTGAAGGATGCCAACCTGGGCTACGGCATGAGCGGTGGCGAAGGATTCATCTGGGTGGTGATGCCATATATCGAAGTCGGGCGAAAAGAAAACGCCGTGAAGTGGTGGGGAGACAAGCAGGCGACGATTGACTACTGCAAAGTGAACCTGCCTCGCATCTGCAAAGAGTTCGGAGGCGATCCTGACAATGTCATCATCTGCGGATTCTCACGCGGGGCGATCGGCTCCAGTTACATTGGGTTGGCGGATGATGAGATCGCGGGGTTATGGAAGGGTATGTTCACTCACGACCACTTTGATGGGCAGAAAACATGGGGCTATTCTGAAAGTGATAGGGATTCAGCATTGGAACGGTTGGCTCGGCTGAAAGGGCGCTCCGTCCTCGTTGGTGGCCAGCATGCCAGCACGGTTCGGGATGACTATCTCGTCGATCATCTCGACTTGGCTGATTTCACCTTCCTGGATGTGCCGACGAACGAGATCTTCGATATTCCGGAGGGACCTTATATTCATGCTCACACCGATTTGTGGATGCACCGGGAAAGTGAATATAGGCGAACGGCCAGAGCGTGGATTCAGGCTGTTATCCAAGGCGAGATGCCTTGATCCGGAGTAGAGGAAGCAGCGTTGAGTTCCCAGCGCCCTACTCAAAATTCTATTCAACCGGAGCCAGAATGATGTTCCGGTATTTCACGGAGGTATGATCGCCTTGAAGGTAGATGGGACCGGGTGTCATGGGATTGGTGTGGACGGCACCTGATGTCGGCCCGGAGACGGGCTGATTGTCGATTGTTTTGACTCCGTTGAGAACGACGCTGATGTGTCGATCAACGAGAGTGATTTCGTAGGTCTGCCACTTTCCACCTTCATAGGCCGGGTTTTCGGAACGTTCGATCAGGCTGAAAATGGAGCCAACTCCTTGAAGTCCCTGCATCCGACTATCTCTGTCGACTACCTGTGCTTCATACAATCCGCGAATGTAGATGCCGCTGTTGCGGTCTTTCTCGATCGAGAATTCAATGTGCAATTTGAAGTCCTCAAAAGTGCCTTCAGTCATTAGATTGCTATAAGCTCCAGTGGCAGTAAAATCGGTTTTGGGCGTGCTGTTAACCAACTCGCCACCGACAGCTGACCAACCGTTGATTTTTTCGGGGCGACGCACGCGCCATCCGGTGAGGTCTTTCCCGTTGAAGAGAGTGATCGGTTTTCCAAAGGTGACCTTGGACAGGTCAGGTGCCGGAGGCATGGGCGGGATAGAGATGCCAGTGAAGGGATCGCGCGATTCGCGATCTTCTTGAGGAAAATGCGTGATGATCTCTCCTTTTAACTGACCGTTTTCTGACCAGATCTCGGCGCGATTGGTGGAGACGATCGGGCCTTTTTTGCCGCCTTTCCGAAAGGTTTTGAGTGGCACCTGGATCTTGCCTTCTTTCACTTCGACACCATTGAGCGGTTTGATGGTGCCGACGTTGACCATCATGGAGACTGATGGTTGGCCGTCATCTTCAGTGATCCTGAGCCAGCCGGCTTCCCTTGATTCGATTTCGAGGGCCCAGTCGCCGAGGAGATCAGGCTGAATGAGTTCTGCTTTTGCCTCTGATCCAAAAATCGGACTAAGCATCCAGAAAATCATGGCAATGATTGAGGTAAGCCGTTGGGCGGGTGTCATTGGATGAATGGGTGAGAAATTGTATAAGGTTAAGTTTTCGCTTATTGGCGAACTTGAAGGAGGAATCTTCTGCGGCTGTCAGTCGTGAAACTGCATAGATAGAAGTTAATGATTTTTGAGAATACCCTAATGTAGGAGGTTGGAGCAATTAGAGCTGCTCTTTGAACCATGCATCAACATCGTCGATCATGGGCATGAACCATGGGTGACGATTCCAGCAACCGTGTTTGCCGTCCGGGTAGTGGGACAACACTTCGGTGGGGATCCCTAACTTTTTCAGTTTGGCCATCGATGGATCAATCTTGGTTGGGTCTTCGGTTCCGCCGTATTGGAAAAGAATAGGCGGAGTATTTTCATCAATATGCTGATGGGCATCGGCGAGCGCGTAAACCTCGGGGAGTTCTTCGACATTGCCTCCAAACAACCAGATGGCGTTGGGTTTTGGATTGTCGGCGATGAGAGATCGCTCGGCGACACTGCCTGTTGAGATTTCCATGGGTCCTGACATGAGCACTGCAGCTTGCACGGCGGATGAGACGCCGGGGTTGCCTCCGTCGCCGTGTAGTGCGGTGATATCGGCGGTGGTCGCAAGCAGTCCAGCAAGGTGGGCTCCAGCCGATCCTCCGACTACTCCGATGCGATCGGGATCGACTTGGTATTCGGCGGCGTGGGCGCGGAGATAACGAACCGCGGCGTGACAGTCCTGAATGTTGGCGGGGAATTTGGCTTCACCGCTGAGACGGTAGGCGACCGCCATGGTGACGTATCCTCGACCGGCGAGTTCCAATCCCATGGCACGAAATTTCATCTTGTCGCCACTGTGCCAGCCTCCTCCATGGAGGATGACTGCGGTTGGAAAAGGGCCCTCGCCGGCGGGAACATAAATGTCGGCCAGCATGGCTCGGGTTCCGTATTGAGCGTAGGTGAGATCGAGGTGAGGCGTGACGCCTTCGGGGAGTGTCACGCTGGGTTTGGTTTTGGCCTCTTTCTCAGACCATGAAGCGGGCGGTTGAGGGGATACTCCGGAGACGCGCATCTTTTGAAGGTAGAGTCCGCCGAAGCCGGTGATGTAGAGATCGCGGAGGTCGCTGCCACCGAAGGTGCAGTTCACGGGGCGCTCTGGGCATTTAATTTTGTCGAGCAGTTCGCCATCGGGAGCCCAGATGTAGACATCAGAGGGACCCGCGCAGTAGACGTTGCCGGCACGATCGATCGTCATGCCGTCGGCGGCTTTTGCTTCGGGCGCGTCATCCATCGTGGCGAAGAGACGACGATTACTGAGACTTCCTTTGGCACCCACATCATAGGCAAGAATGCGTTTTGGAGCAGCCTCGGAGACGTAGAGAATCGATTCGTCAGGGCTCAGGATTAGACCGTTTGCGGTTTCGGCATCGTCGGCCACGATGATGGTCGTTTCTCCGTCGGGGATGTAGGCGACTTGTCCGGCACGAGTCAGAGTGAAGAAGACTCCACCAGAACGATCGACAACGAGATCATTCGGCTTTCGGGTCTTGTCGGCATCGAGGTCTTCCTGATGAATCAGTTCGAATTCGTTCGATTGGTTGAACCGAAGGATGGCGCCTTTTCCGTTGTCTGCGAACCAAGTGGCTCCGTGATTGTAGAAACTGGCACTGAGGCGACGGCCCTTTTGAATAGGTAACCATTGCTCCTTGTCCGGGATCAAACGTTTCACCTCTTCGGCGAGTGGATCGGGAATGGTAAGGGTCCAACCATTCCAGGATGGTCCGTCGGCAAGTTCAAAATCGGCAGCGAGCTGTTGCAGTTGCGTATCCGGAGCTAATGGGGACTCGGCGGCGGAAACTGAGGATGCGATGAATAAGATGGTGAAAGCGGTTAACGGGCGCATATGAAATAGGATGGGGTAGCCGAAGAGGCTATGGGGTGTGCTGCCTTTTTCGGCAACTGAACACCCATGACGCGAAGAAGGCGAATGCCTCATCGGGAAAACGAAAGGACGCTGCAATTAGAGCGAATTGAAGAACAACATGTGAAGATAGAGGAGAAGAGATTTCTATTCCTTGGCCAATTGAGCGATGCGCTTCTGGCTCGCTTCGCTGAGACTCGAAAGGGGTACGGTAGATGACTTTCCGTTGGTCAATCGCAGCGTAACGTCTTCGGAACTGCTGGTGACATAGGTCGCCTGGATCTTTCGTCCTCTTGTATTCTTCCACGTTTCAGACTCGTATTCTCTCGCCGGAGTCGCGTCTGGAGATTCTCCACGCATGGCAGCCAGAGCCGCTTTGACATCAGTGAAACCGTTGACGTCTTTCATGTGAAAGTAGGGGACGAGTCCGAGTTGGTTTTCGATTTGGGCATCAAACACGGCCGCAATGGGAATGGGTCCGCTCACTTCCTCGCTCGCCATGGCCTCCTGAACAGGCTCGGGAGACTTGTAGAGATTCATTCCTGAGATGAACACGATGATGGTTTCCTCTTTTAACGCGTCGATAGCTACCGAACTGGCAGCATTGGCGGGGCCTCACGTTGAGCCGGGCGACATCAGCAAAAAAGTGACCCCTTTGTTGGTTTGGGCCGCTTCAGACATCACTTCGTCCAGGTCATCCAATTCTTTGAGAAATGAAGGGACTTTATAAGCCTCGGCGGCATGGAGCGAGGCCGATCCAATGAGGCAGGCAGCTAGAGAAGCCGTCAGGCGAGCAACGATAAAGCCAGTTTTCATGTTTATAGTTCAACAAAGTTCAGGGAGGAGTGCAAGATTGTTCAATGGCGCATCTAGGCCTCGTCTACGGGGGCTGGGAGATGTCTGGAGGTAGCAAAAATGGGCGAAATGTAGGCATTTTTTTTCAATTTGATTCGATTGTATGACGTAAATCGCTCGCGGATTGTCAAAAATGGCGTTAGAGGTGAGCTGATCACTCAAAATTTGTGATTAGAAGTCGCCCTTAGGCGTTTGTAATCAAGGTGAGTGAGAAAGAATAAAACTAGTAAAGAATACAAGAATATGAGTACCGGTACAGTAAAATGGTTTAACGCAGATAAGGGCTACGGCTTTATCACCCCTGATGACGGAGGCAAAGATCTCTTTGTTCATCATTCAGAGATTCAGAGTTCAGGCTACGCCTCACTTGACGAAGGTCAGAAGGTGGAGTTTGAAATTGGCGAAGGCCAAAAAGGCCCATGCGCCACTGATGTAAAAGCTCTGTAATAGGAATTTTTGCAATCGAACAAGGCGGACGTTGTGATAACGGTTCGCCTTTTTTCGTGCCCGGTGGCTGGCTTTTTGGGTCTGAAATGGCAAAAAGGGCGGCGGTGAGGCGCTCAAATTACTTCACGGTCACCCACACCGGCGAGGTCCAGCCCATGTTGCCATCGACCTGTTCGACGCGCAGGTAGTAGCGATACTCTCCGGGTTCGGGTTTTTCATCGATAACGGTTTTCGAAAACTCATTCGACACGGCCTGAGGATCGAAGACCTCGTAGTCCTCTTCGTTGCGCACCAGCGTGACGCGGCTGATGGGGGCGGTGCCGGAGACGGATATCGTCAAAGTGGGTGCCTGATCGGTTTCAAACATCTCACCCATGAGATGACCGTTGCAGGAAAACTCCATGAAGATCTTGTCAGTGGCGGCGGTTGTTCTCCGGGCGTCCATGGCATCGAAGATACCTTTGCGATCGAACTTCTTCACGTAGACGCCGCCGTAGGACAGATTAGTGGAACGGTGGTCCGAACTGGCGAACGCGCCGAGCCTATGCTGAAGGCGAAGCGCCTCCTGCCAGGTGCCGGTTGCGGAGTTGCCGGAGAATTTGGAAACCTGCGGTCCACCGACCACGACAGGTGGCTGCGGGGCGCCTTGTCCCTCGCTGCTGTTGCGGGAGCCCTGGAACACTTCGAGAATATTTTCGAATTCGGTGTCGATCTTCTCATACTTCGACCAGTTCGTTCCCATACTGCCGGCTGAAGTGTGCTCGATCGTGATGGCTCGTTTGCCATGGGCGCGGAGCAGCTCCCACAATTGCCAGGGCGGGATGTCGCCGAGGATGTCGCCATCAGGCTCGGGGAGGGGTTTGGCCCATGATGCATTGGCGTAGTTCTGACGCTTGATGTAGATCAGCGGACCACCGCGTTTTTCGAAGAGCACATTGCGGTGACCGTAGGGATACTTCTGCTCACGCTCATAGGCGTAGAGCGAAACGAAGCTGCCGGGGTTGTGAAAGAGGTCGGCCATCTTCTGGGTCTGCCACCACTCGTAGGCCGTGTAGCGTTTCCCCACTTCGGTGTGATCGGAAGTGCCGAGAAAATCCAGTCCGCCTGCTTCGATGGCGTAACGATAGTGTTCGGTGATGCATCCATCGTCGGTGGTGCGGCAGTTGGAAAAGTCAGTGTGGCGGTGCACGTCGCCCCAGAAGAGATGATAGGTTTCACCCCCGATTTCCCAGGTGTGGTGATCGGCCCGCTCACGTTCAGGGGTGTCATTGTAGGGCTCTAGAAGGGTGGGCGCTTCCTGGAGCAAATCGAAGGGCATCGGTCCCACGGAAGAGCGCTCCGCACCCGGATCGATCCGGGCGAGGTAAATGCCCGAGTCCCCGGCTTGCTTGTTTTTTCTCAGGTCACTGGCGTAGGCGATGGTTAAGGAGCCGTCCGCCGGGTTGAGCGCGATCGGGCTGCGCCGGTCGAGGCAGTTGGAGCTATTGCCGAGCGCTTCGGGTTTGGTCCAGTCGCCCGTGGCCGGGTCGAGGCGTGAGTAGGCAATTTGCCAGTAGCCGGGACTGTTATAGAGGCAGTAACGAAAGAAAACCCAGGGGCAACCCTCGGCATCCACCACCACCTCGGGCACATCGATGGCTCCGGTGCCGACACTCTGCGGGTCGGCCACGAGGTCGGGAAGGAGGGCGGTGATGTCCGCCACTTTCTCGACGGCGTTCGTCGCGAGATCAACTTTGATCACTTTGAGCTGACGGTCGTGATGGAGACCTCCGCCTTTCTGTCTCCACTCAACTCCGAGGTCTTTGCCCCAGCGGACCATGCCGTCTTCGTAGGCGACCCAGAGCGTTTTGCCGTCTGGCGACGTGGCTGCTTCGGGGCGGGCTTCGTAGCGATCGGATTTGGCCAGGGTGACGGGCTCGCCAACTGTTCCGTCGGGTGATACCCGAGTGAGATAAACGTCGAAATCGCCGCTTCGGTAACTGTCGAACACGATGAGCGCTTCGTCGCTCTCGCCGAAGGCGAGGCGAGGTTCCCAGTCGCCACCTCCAGTGCCCTCAGTCACGGTGACTTCTTTCGACCACTTGCTGAGGGTTTCAGTGGCAGGATCGCTCTTGAGGTGCCGGACCATCACCTGATTGACGCCGTCCTTCAAGCGCTGCCAGGTCACCCAGACGCGACCGTGACGGTCGGTGCCGAGATCGGGAAAAATGTCGTTGCCTGAGTCGTCGGTAAGTTGAAGAGGATCACCCAGTGCGGCTTTTCCTTTTCGCCCGATGGTGCGAGCCATGAGGTCCCACTGGCCGTCCTCGTCCAGCTGCGACCAGACGCAAAGGATGCGTCCGTTGGGCAGTCGAGTGAGGCAGGGCTGCGTGATGTTGGTGATTCCGGCCCCGGCTGCAGAAACGGTGGCAACGGATTTCAGCTTTCCGTCGGTGATCAGCTCGGCAAGCTTCAGTGTGTCCGCTTCGCCATCGTGTTCGATGTAAACCACAATGGGTTGGCCTTCGGCGTTGAGGCACATGGCCGGAAAATCTTCCTGGAGGTCAGGCTGATTCAGTTGGGCAAAAGGAGTGGTGGAGGGGAGCGCCGGCTGATTGGTTTGCTTCCCTTTTTTGTTCTTCTTTCCCTTTCTCTCACCGCTGTCTACGCCCTCGACAGGAGTGGCAGTTTTCTTTTGAGCCGAAGATTCCTGAAGAGTCGCGACGGCGAAAATCAGGAGCAAAGGAATTCCGATGACGAGCCAGTGGACGGGAGAAAGGCGTTTGAGAATCATGCCTTCAAGCATGGAGGTGGAGCAAGGATGGGAAAGCGGGAAATACGGCGGGATTGAGGGAGGGGCCTGAGGCGAAGCCTGTGGCAGCAGCCGCGCGCGGATTGAGCGTCGTGCGGATATCCGAATGCGTCACCCCGGCCCTCACAGAGGCCACGGGCTGGCCTTCCAGCTACATCGGAATGAATGCGCTTGATTGAATGAAGGCTCTGTAGCCGGGGTCTGTGATCCTGGGCGCCGGACGATTGTCGCTTGATGCCCGGACCTTCAATCCCGTTCTCAAAGAGACCTGCAACAGAAGCGGTGGGGCCTCACGTGCTAATGGCGAAATCCGTAACTGTCTCGGACTGCCCCCGAATCCAATCGCGGTTGCCTTGGACTTACTTGAATTAGGGGCTGTCGATCGATGATGATCTCCAAACCCTGACGTGATCATAATAGATCGTTCCTCCTCCGCGTGTCGGCAGATTGATCTGATCCTTTGGAGTGTCGATGCGTGGATGTTGGGCTCGCAACACGGGGCTTCCAGAAACTTGGGCTGCTATTTGATCCCCGATGACCTCCAGCATCATCCAGTACCAGGTGTCCTCTTTGAGGGGGAAATCATTGGCGACGAGTTGCTCGTCGACGTCTCCTTTAACTTTTGCGTTCTTATCCTTCTGCAAAGTGAGCCCTGAGGTGGAAGTCGTAAAGCGGCAGACATGGCCGGTGCCAGATTGAAACGTTCCGTCATTGAATCCGAAATGCGCCCCTTTCAGCGTATCACTCAGTTTGAATCGGAACAGCATGATGCAGTCATCGGCTTCCACCATGAGGCGGCTGCTGGGAGTTCCCCCGGAGTGGCTCTTGTTTCCTGCTGCGATGCGTTTTTGTTGGAACTCTTCGGTCGATGGTTTTCCCTGCAGGACACCTTCAACGACTGCCCATTGAGTGCCGTGAAGGGGAACCCATTTTGGGTTGATTTCAGCATTATCAAAATCATCGGAGAAAATCAAATCGCCGGCTTTGCTGATCACCGGAAAGACATCGGGCGTGGATTTGTCAGAAGCGAAGAGATGGACGATTGGGAGAAGCAGTAGGCAAAGCAGTTGTTTCATGGATGGGTAAAAGGTCTTGTGTCGATTTCCATCGTGATCACCGGTTTTTGGAAACCTGATCCTCAGAATTGTTCCGGCTGAGTGCTTCAGTAATTCGGTGGATGGGAAGAACATAGGTGGCATGCAAATCGACCCTCGCGATGGTGATGCCCAGTAGATTTCCTGAGAGATCAAAGACGGGGCCACCGCATTGCTCTGGATTAACCTGAAGGTCGCATGAGAAAACTTCCGGGTATCCTGTTCTTTGGTGACTCACCTTCAGTCCGATTCGATTCCAGTGGCTCTCGATTGCCTGCGATGTTGCAGATGGATTGGCCTTTGTTGTGGCGGCGAACAGATCGGTCGAAAGGGTTCCCGTGTTCCAGTCGTCTTGCTGGACTAGCGTTCCGATAAAAGATCCAATCTGGGCGGGGTTTGATGGGTTTTCAAGAATCGAAATGGATTCTCTTAGTCCGGCCTCTTCTCGAGGTAAGTCATTTGGGTCTGCGCTTAAGTCCGTGCCATTGGAATTAGGCAATGAATTGGTCGCGATTTTGATCAACGCTAGATTGTCGGCTGATGAGAGCGGAGTGATTTCTAAAACGGGGTAGGATTCTCCCGCATGCGATATCGTTGTTGGATCGGCGATTGGGAGAACGAGATCCAGAGGGGCGACGGCAAAGCCGTTGCTTGAGTCGACGATCATCCCATGCGCAATGGTCTTGTCATTTCGGTGAATGAGAATGCCGATGTCCGAAGCAGAGGTGTTAGCAAGGGAGTCATGAAATTGAGTGCGGAGTTCGTTTTCCTGACTCGTGACTAGTTTGGATGCGAGATTCCACTGTTGGCGACTCTCCGCGGTGCGTTTGATTCTCTCGATTTCCTCAGGGTCTGAAGAAACGATCTTGGCTCGTCCGCTGGCGATCATCGAAAACAGTGAACGGGGGTCATCTTTCCCGGAGACAAAAGAGAAGATGGAGAGCGCTGCGCCGAATAGGATCAAAGCAATGGGGCAGCGTGCGCGAGGATTCATAGGAGTGGGGAAGTGTTCGATTCCGATTATCGAGCCTAAAGCAGGCGCGCCAACTGAGGCCATGCGGCAATAACTTTCGATAGGGGAACGTGAGAAGAATACCTGCCGTCGGCATCAACCGTGAGGTGTATCCCGCAGAGTTCGCCTCTCGCGTCGAAAAGGGGGCCTCCTGAATCACCGGCGGTGACTTTGCAGGTCGTTAGGATCATGCCGTCATCGGGGTGTTCGAATCCGAAACCCACCCGGATGGGGGCCGCGTGAAGGGGCGAGAATCCTGAGGCGTGACCGGCGGCAATGAACGCGGTGCCGGGTTTGAAAGATTGGCGTGCAGAGATTTGAGCTACCTCTGAATCTTTTGGCGAAGTTCCCAACAGTTGGATCAGAGCGACGTCGAGACTCCTGTCGATTTGGATGACTTTAGCGTGACGGGATTCTCCTTTTCCGGTGATGACGACCAGGTCATCTTCTCCTTCCGCAAAGAGATGCGCGGCAGACAGAATCAGTCCGGATTTTGAAATCAAAACACCGCTTCCCAATGCCCCTCCTGTGCTCTTCAAGCTGACGCAGCAATTGGCGATGTGATCAGCATGACTGCGAATCCTATCTTCGAGGATCTTGATATCCTGGATCGGATCTTCAGAAGAAGCCTCGGGCGAGGCTTCCATTTTCATTGGTCCGGAGAGGGAACCAATGAGCAGAAGGGTGAATAGAATGGGGCGGCCCATACTTTTGATCGTAACAATGAATGTTACAGCTGCAATGGAATAATCTATTATAAGTGTCAATTTTCTGAATATTCTCAAAAATGAGAGATTATTGTTCTTTAAGGGGGCTGGGCCATGATTTGAAGTAAAACGCGCGAAAGTATTTTTAAGGCGGGCAATTTTTTGCAGTTCTGGAGTATCCCTATATGGCCACTTTTGGTCCGGTCTCAATTCATGGCGACTTCTGAAAATAATCACGAAGACTTTGTTCTCCTTTTCTCCAAGTATGAAGGAAACGTGCGCGCCTTCGTGACCTCCTTGCTCCCTCATTGGGAAGGCGTCGACGAAGTGATGCAGGAAGCGAGCCTGGTGATGTGGCGAAAGTTTGATCAGTTCGACCCAGACCGACCGGGCTCCAAGTTTATCGACTGGGCCTTCATGATCGCTCGCTACGAGGTATTGAAATACCGCCGCAAGAAAGCGACGGATCGGCTTGTCTTCAGTGAGGATGTCTATGATCTGTTGGCTTCGGAAGCGGAAGAGATGGCAGCCGGTCAGCCGCGGCGGCATCAAGCGCTCCAAGGCTGTCTTCTTAAGTTGGCGTCAGCTCAGCAGGATTTGATTCGGGTCGCTTATGCGGATGGAATTTCGATTAAGGCGGCCGCAAGTAAGGTGGGGCGTACTCAGACGGGGCTTTATAAGGCCTTGGCCCGGATTCGCAAAAGCCTTCATCGTTGCATTGAATCTTCACTGTCTGAGGAGCGGCTTAAAGAGGCGATATGAGCGACGAAAATCGAAATCGGCAGCTACTGGATGGCTACTGTTCAGAGTCACTCACGAGTGAGGAATTTTCTGAATTTGAAGAAGCGTTGCGACAGGATGCATCGTTGAGGCACCTGTTGATCGAATACCGGATCCTGGACTCGGATCTCCGCGACTATGCTTCGGCTGATGTTAGAGATTCTCCGGCTCACGAAGCAAGCGTGACTAATTTGAAAACGATTCGGCGCATGCGAGTTGAGGTGTGGGCGATGGCGGCGGTGATTGTTGTATTGCTAATTGGGGTGGCTGTGTCAGGAGTTCGCGGCTATCGAGACGGTCTGGTTGTAGAGGCAGAGCCGGCTCTTGATCCCGGGGTGGCGGTTTTAACTCAGTCAGTCAATGCGAGTTGGAAAAATCGTGAAGTTCGATCGGGCGATGCGATGGAGCCGGGTCTTTGGACTCTCTTGGAGGGAACCGCGGAGTTTGAATTCTATAGTGGTGCCTCGGTAATTCTTGAGGCACCGGCTGAACTCGAAATTCTGTCGGAGAATGGTGGGATTCTCCGGGGAGGAAAGTTGCGCGCGGATGTGCCGCATCATGCTCACGGTTTCACGATTACGACGGATACGGTTGAGCTGGTCGATCTGGGGACGTCGTTTGGAATGGAAGTGGGTGAGGGTGCAGAGACCGCAGTGCATGTCTTCGATGGAAAGGTGGAACTATTCGAGCCGAACAGTGATCGGATCATGGGGCAAGGGAAGGAGTTACTGGCGGGAGAAGGCCGCCTCGTGGGTTCGACCGGCGAGACTTCTTCATTTGCTGCGGATGATTCTCGATTTATCAGTCCCACCCAGTTGGAGAAGGGCACCCGTGATCGGATTCGTGAAAAATATCTTCGTTGGCAGCAGGCTGCTGAAGATCTACGAAAGGACTCCAAATTGGTGGCCTATTATGATTTCGAGGGGGCATCGGATCGGTCCCTCCTCAATCGCTCGGCCGATTCCTCCGATGGTCTTCGAGGAGCAGTGATCGGAGCTCAGTGGAGTTCCGGGCGTTGGCCTGATAAAGGTGCTTTGGACTTCAAGCGACCCAGTGACCGCGTTCGGGTTGAAGTGCCGGGCAAATTCGAATCGATGACCCTGGTCACGTGGGTTCGTGTCGATGGCTTTGATAACCAGTTTCACTCGCTCTTATTGAGTGATGGGTGGGGGCGTCCAGGTGCACTTCATTGGCAAATTCACCGGGATGGTTTTGTGGAGTTAGCCGTTTGGAACGGTCAAATAAAGACTCACAACTCCCGTGCTCCGTTTTTGATGGCGCCCGCTGACTTCGGGCGTTGGACTCAGTTGGCCGTGGCCTATGATGGAGGGTCGGGATCAGTGACCCATTATCGCGATGGTAGTTTGTTAGGGCAGATTGATCTGTCCGTCACAGTGCCTCTTGCGATTGGGAAAGCTGAAATTGGGAATTGGACGCCGCCTCAGGATGACTCCCGTCAAGTGCGGCAGTTCAACGGTCGCATGGACGAAATGATGATCTTTAATGAGGCGCTCTCTGCTGTTAAAATTCAGGAGCTTTATCAACATGGAAACCCATAAATTACCTATGAAAGCACTACCCCTACTTCTTGCTCTTTTGTTCATCAGCGTCACAGGCGCTGATGCCGACCCCATCAATGTTCTGATCTGGGATGAGCGTCAGGAACGGCAAGCCGAAGCCTATGAGGATTTCCTTGGCAACGAGATTGCCAAGCAACTGGATGCCGCGACAGAGGATTTGGAGATTCGTTCGGTCGCGCTCGATGACGAAGGGCAGGGGCTCGATGACCTGGAGTGGGCCGATGTCCTGATCTGGTGGGGGCACGTGCGTCAGGACGAGGTGAGCGACGAAAATGTGAAGCGCATCATGGATCGTATTCTGGCGGGCGAGCTTGATTTGATTGCTTTGCATTCAGCGCATTTTTCCAGCCCATTCATGGAGGCGATGAACTGGCGCTCGATGGAGGATGCCAAAAAGCACTTTGCCGAGACGGATCCAGGAAAGTTGATGAAGTTTGAATCGGTGGCGCCACCGAAGCCACGTACGGTGCCCACCCGCGGCAGCATGCTTACGCCGTCCTCATTTGCCTACAAGTTGAACAAGACCAACTACCAGGCCCTGGTCTACTTGCCCAACTGCTGCTTTCCGGCCTATCGCCCGGACGGAGAACCTAGCAAGGTGACGGTCGAGAATGCTGAGCATCCGATCGCGAAGGGATTACCAGTGACGTTCAAAGTCAATCAGACCGAGATGTATGACGAGCCCTTTCACGTGCCTGACCCTGACGAGGTGATCTTCGAGGAAACCTGGGAACTCGGTGAGCGATTCCGCGCTGGGATGGTGTGGGACATTGGTGAAGGCAAAGTTTTCTATTTTCGTCCCGGGCATGAGCAGTATCCGGTCTTCAAACAGCCTGAGATGATTCAGGTGTTGGTGAATGCCTGTCGTTGGTTGGGTGGGGAGTGAGGTGTTGTTAGTTGTTAGTTTTTGGTTTTTGAAATGAGCGCGCTATGATTTTTCGCATTGTTTTGCTGTTGGGGTTTGTGTTGGCGGCTGGGGCTGCTGAGAAACCGAACATTCTTTTCATCCTGGCGGATGACCTTGGCTACGGGGATGTGGGTTGCTACAACCCGGAGTCAAAGGTGCCGACTCCGCATCTTGATCAGATGGCGGAGGAGGGGATGCGTTTTACTGATGCACACAGTCCTTCGACGGTGTGTACGCCGTCGCGTTATAGCGTCATGACCGGGCGGATGGCGTTTCGATTGAATTACCCGGGCGTTTTTACTGGAGTGGGTGGTCCATGTCTTATCACGGAAGATAGGCTGACGCTGCCGGGCATGCTTCGTAGCGCGGGCTACGAGACGGCCCTGTTCGGCAAGTGGCACATCGGAATGTCGTTTCTGGATAAGGACGGACAGGTGATCGATGACAAGGCCCCCTCCAAAGAGACCGGCCGCACGATCAAAGCCAATCGTGGAGTGGAAGCGGTGAAGCGGGTCGACTATTCACGGGCCATACCTGACGGCCCGATCCATCGTGGATTTGATCATTTCTTTGGCACGGTGTGTTGCCCGACCAGTGACTGGCTCTATGCCTACATCGATGGGGATCGGATCCCGGTGCCGCCGACTCAGATTATCGACAAGTCAAAGCTGCCTTCTCATGAGTGGTCTTTTGATTGCCGACCGGGAATGGTGGCACCCGACTTTGATCACGAAGAAGTCGACATGGTCTTTCTGGAGAAGAGTCTTGAGTTTTTGGATCGGCATCATGAAGAAAAACCTGACAAACCCTTCTTTTTGTTCCATTCGCTGCAGGCGGTTCACTTGCCTTCGTTTCCGGGAAAAGCTTTCAAAGGCAAGACCGAAGCGGGCCCTCACGGAGATTTCATTCATGAGTTCGATTTCATCGTTGGTCAGTTGATGGCCAAATTGAAAGAACTGGAAGTGGATGAAAATACGCTGGTGATAGTATCGAGCGACAATGGGCCGGAAGTTGGCACGGCCCTCAACATGCGGACCAAATATGAGCACGATGGCGCCAGACCCTGGCGCGGCGTGAAGCGGGACAACTGGGAAGGTGGGCATCGCGTGCCTATGATTACGAGGTGGGCCGGAAAAGTAGCGGCCGGTTCGATCACAGATCAAACGGTCTGCCTCACTGATATCATGGCGACTTGTGCCGCTATCGTCGGAGTCGAACTCCCCAATGATGCCGCCGAGGACAGTGTTGATTTGTTGCCAGTTTTGCTTGGCGAGGCGGAGGGGGCGGTTCGGGATTACACCCTGCACCAGACCATCAGCCTGGCTTTGGCGATTCGGAAAGGGAAATGGAAGTATCTCGATCACCAAGGATCGGGCGGAAACAATTACGGAGGCGGAAAACTGAAGGCGATCAATTTGCGTGACACCGCACCCAACGCGCCCGGTCAGCTGTATGACATGGAGAATGACCCGGGGGAAACGACCAATATCTATTTTGAGTTTCCAGAGGTCGTGGCGGAGTTGAAGGCTCTTCTCGATGCTTCCAAGAAAAACGGACGTAGCGTGCCGGAACGATTATAGAAATACATGAAAAAGATATTTATCCTGATCGCCCTTTCGATGGTATTTTTTCTGGGGGCTCAAGCAGCCGATAAACCTAACATCGTCTTCATCCTCGCTGATGACCTCGGGATTGGAGATGTAAACTGCTACGGCGGTGATCGCTGTTTGATCGAGACGCCGAACATCGACGCGCTGGCGGCGGACGGGATTCGTTTTACCGACGCGCACGTCAACGCTTCTATCTGCGGCCCGACTCGGCGGGCACTGATGACGGGTCGTTACAACTGGCGTTACGCCGGCACTGTGAACGGCGGGCCGTGGGGCTTTCAGGGGCCTAGTCCCGGCACAGAGAAATACACGCTGGGTAAAATACTGAAGCGGGCGGGGTATCACACGGGCTACGTGGGCAAGTGGCATCTGGGCACCATCATGACGACGACGGATGGCAAGAATCAGGGGCCGGAGAATGTCGACTACACTGAGCCACTCAAGTATGGGCCAATCCAGTTTGGTTTCGACGAGAGTTTTATCCTGCCGGGGTCGCTGGATATGTATCCGTATGTGTTTGCCAGGAATAATGTCTGGCAAGGTGAGGTGACGGCTCAAAAAGGCTGGAGCGCTTTCAATCGGGTCGGTCCCGCCGCCCAGGATTTTGAAGACCACGAAGTGTTGGAGACCTTTTACAAGGAAGCCGAGTCCTACCTTGAACAACGCAGTGACGATGAGCCGTTCTTTCTTTTTCTAGCGCTGACGGCTCCTCACACACCCACCAGTCCTGGAGTGGCGTGGCAGGGAAAAAGTGAGCTCGGCGTCTACGGAGATTTCGTGATGGAGGTGGATCATTCGGTGGAGCGCGTTATGAATGCACTCAAGGCGAAGGGGCTGGATGACAACACCTTGGTGATCTTTTCTTCCGACCATGGGCCGGCGCCGTATGCGGGGAACACGCTGGCGGCGACGCCAGGTCAGATTAAGGAACTTGAAGCGAAGGGGCATTACTCCAACGGGATTCACCGAGGGTATAAGTTCTCGATCTACGAGGGAGGTTTGCGAGTGCCTTTTATTGCCCGCTGGCCCGGGGTGGTGCCAGCCGGAAAAACTTGTGATGAGTTGATCGGGATGTGTGATTTCATGGCAACCTTGGCGGAGCTGACGGGACAGGAATTGAGTGATGATGAGGGGCCGGACTCGATTAGTTTTGCTCATTTGTTGAGCGATCCTGAGGCCGATAGCCGTCGGAAGGATCTGATCATGGAATCGACGATGAACTTCACGATTCGAGAGGGGGACTGGAAGCTCTGCCTAACGCCATCCAGTGGAGTCAGAGTCGACTCGGAAAATGCGGCAGGCAATGATCCTCTGCCTCGAGTGGCATGGCAGGAGGGGCTCGACGCTTTTGGAGGTCAGCCAAGGTCGGCGGATCTGCTCAAGGCGCCTTTCGTGCAGCTCTATCTGTTGTCCGAGGATCCTCACGAAGATAACAACCTGGCCGCGAGTCATCCTGAACGAGTCGAAGAGATGGTGAAGTTGCTGCAGCAACAGGTAGCAAATGGACGCAGCACACCGGGGCCGAAGTTGAAAAACGATAAGAACGTTAAGATCGTGAATCTCCTCGATAAACGGTTGCCTGAGTTCGTGAGGGATCCGGCGAAGTGATATGAGTTTGATCGACTAACGGAGTGTCTTTTTCTGTTGTTCCAAATAGGCGTCAATTTGCTTCTGGAGTTGCTCAATTTGTTCCGGTGCGATTCGAGTTTTCAATTCTTCGATGAGTGATTCAGCTTTTTCCCTGTCATCTTCAGCAATGTCGGAAGACGCGGCGAAGGCGATCAGCCACTGGAAAGCCCCCTGATCCGACTGGGGACTTGAGGGCTCCAATTCGGCGAGTAATTGCCCCAGTTTAAACTGCGCCCGGGAGTGTCCTTTCTGGGCGGCCGGCATCAGCAGGGCCATGATCTCTTTCATCTCCTGTTCTTCCTCCAGATAGATGAGGGCCAGTACGAACTGGGATTCATGGTGGTTCATTTTAGCAGCCTTTTCATACCATGTTTTGGATTCTGGGAGATCCTGAACTCCATACCTGGTCGACGCGTAAATATTTCCCAACTCGTAGGCCGCTACGCTGTTCTTTTGCTCGGCAGCTTGTTTGAATATGCTGATGCTGGATACGACATCCTGATCCTCAAGTTGAAGCTGCCCGAGAAGAAAAGTGCCCTGAGCATCTCCTGATTCGGCAGATGACCTGGCCCATTGGCGAGCCAGTTCAGGGTCCGCTTCAACGAGCCCATGCCCCGTGTTGTAAATGTGAGCCAACCAGTAATCAGCAGCGCTACTACCTTCATTATGCGCGTTTGTTAGCCACTTGATTGCTTCGACATAGTTTTTGGGGGCCTGGGTTCCCCAGACATACATCTTCCCCAGGGTCAGCATGGCTGCGGGTTGACCTTTTTCCGCCAAGGGTTGCCACATCTGTAGAATGGTTTTGTCGTGGGCTGCCCATTTTTCTTCCGGGGTTTCAGCCAGGGCCATTCGGATGCCGCCAATCTTTGACGTCATTTCATAAAGTTTGAATGGCACCAGTTCTACGGCGCGTTCGTATAAAGTCAGAGCCTTCTCTGGATCGCCCAGATAGCTGTGGGCATCGGCGCATATGATGAAGGCGCTGTATTCCCGAGGTCCACGTGACTCGGGCGGGTACTCGCGATTTACGGTTTCCAGAAGTTCTACTACTCCGTCCTTGTCTCCTGCGCGTCTCAGCGCCTCCATGGCTACGGAATAGATCCAAAGCCGGGTGCTGCGATTGTAGGCGGGGAGTATGTCCAGAACTTCACGAAGATCGGGTAGAAAGGAATCGGATTCGATTTTCGAGTTCGTGGATGAGATCCAGTGTCGGGTAGTGATCACAGATAGCCTCGCCCTGATGAATTTGGGGTCTTCCACGACCGCTTTTTCGAATTCAGCCAGGGCTTCCTCTTTCTGGTATTTGCGGGAGAGGATCAAACCATTCGCGTAGTGTTCTCCTGCCGGGTAGGGTTCGATCGCGTCTGAGAGCAGGTGACTGTCGATGAATTTTTCAAGGTCATCAGGAGCGTCATACCGGCTTGTTCCTTCTTTGCGGTCCATGATGATGGATGCGGCGACTTCTGCTAGAGCCTCCACCGGTGAGGATGCTGCATAGAAACTGGGCAGGCCGGACTGCTTGAGTATTGTGATTTCGTGAGGCTCCATCCTTCCCCAACCGGTCAGCGATTTCTCAATATTTTCTTCCTCCTGCCACCGGGTAATCATGTCGATACGCGGCGCAAGTAACTCAGTCCATTCTTCGCTGTTGGCTAGCTTGTGAAAAGCGTCGGCAACATGAGTTAGTTCATGAACGATGGTCTCTTCGACGCGCGAATCAGAGGAGTCGTAGTCAAAGAACCCCACCATTCTCAAGCCGCCATAGGCAGGCTGATCGATGTAGTCCAGTTGCCGTTTTGGAGTGCGATAGAGGCAGACCGATCCGTTCTGGAGGGCGTGTTTGATGAACCCCGGATAATCCTCGTTGAGCCAGTCGAGGACCTCTTTGACGTGGGCCTTTTTTTCGGGTTCCCAGGGCACTGGATCCAGGCGGGTGATGAAGTCGGGATGCAGTGTCTCACGAAACTCAAAGCCGCGGTAGACCTCCGTGTTGTCATTCCCCACGGCGAGAGGCACTGCTACCAAAAGAAGTAGCATTTTTAGGCTATTTTTCATGCTAACTGCAACGAGTCCGCATCCGCCATTTCAACTCCAATGGGACAAATAGTCAAGCTTGTAGCGGTGTGCTGACAGGCCGGTCGGCGTGATTGCGATATTTTCACCTTTGCTGCGGGAGTGCGATTTTCATATTGTTCACTCACGATGATGAAAAAGAACTCCCCCGTTCCCCGTCGCCAGTTTCAGTATTATTGGATGCAAGAAAACGGTGTCGCTACCGAGACGAAGTTCGGGAGTCTTCGTTGGCGAAGGTGATTTTAAGTATGAGGTCATCAACGACTGGGTGACCTTGCCGGACAAGTATTCCTGGCAGATTACTCACAACGTCGCGGTCGATCGGGATGGGTTTCTCTATGTGATTCACGAAGGTGACGAAGCGTTGCCTGATCATCCCTCGATTTTTGTTTTTGATCCTGCGGGTCAGTTTGTGAAGGCTTTTGGAAATCAGTTTCAGGGAGGGGGGCACGGCTTGGAAGTGCGGACCGAAGGGAGTGAGCAGTATCTCTATGTGACCGGATATCAGAAGTTGAAAGTTTTCGCCAAGCTCACTCTTGATGGCGAGCAAGTGTGGGCGCAGAACGCGCCGATGGACTCAGGGGTTTATCCTGCCGATGAGAACTCCAAAAAGGTCTTTAGCGATCGGACCGAGTTCTGGGGGCGCGATCATTTCCTGCCCACCAACTTTGCGTTCCTTCCCGACGGAAGTTTCTTTGTCGCTGATGGCTATGGATCGTTCAGGATTCATCGCTTCGATAAGGATGCGAATTATGTGTCGTCTTTTGGTGGAGAAGGAAAAGAGGACGGTCAATTTAGAACACCTCATGGCTTGTGGATTGATACCCGGGGCGATGAGTCGAAAATTGTCGTGGCGGATCGGGCCAACGGGCGCCTTCAATGGTTTTCACTGGAGGGCGAACATCGCAAAACACTGGATGGTTTTATTCTGCCCGCTAATATTGATCAGTTAGGCGATACCTTGCTGGTGCCGGATTTGAGCGCACGGATTACGCTGTTGGATAAGGACAATAATCTGATTCATCTGGGGGAGGACCCGGCGTGGAGGGAAGAGGTGCTTAAGGACAAAAAAGTGATGCGGAGTGGGCCGAGGGAAAACTGGGTGGCTGGTAAGTTTGTGCATCCGCACGATGCATGTTTTACGCCGGAAGGAGATATCTACGTGGCTGAATGGGTCGCGACAGGTCGGATTTCGAAGCTTCAGAAGGTTTCTTAGAAGGGGAGCCGATTCAGGTCATTCTGAAATAACCAGGGAAGTGAATCGTCAGATACCTCATGATGAAATACGAAATGAAATGGGTGGTAGTTGGTGTTTTGGGCTGCCTTATGATTGGGGAGGGGTTGCAGGCTGAGGATCCGGCCGCTGCCTCCGTTGATTCGGAGATCGTCGTAAAGCTGAAGGAAATTGTAGCATTTCGGGAACGGCTTGTTGAGTCTCAGCAATTGCGTATGCAACTGGGGGAGGTCGACAGCTTTGAGCTCGCCGTAGCCGGTCGGACTCTGTCGGAAGCGCGGATCAGTTTGGCCAAAGAACTAGGTCAACAAGAGGCAGTCATTGCCGAGCTTCGGGAGTTGGTCAGCGGCCAGAAAAAACTTTTGGAATATGAAATAGCCATCGCCGAAGATGGCCGGAGGACTATGAGTGAGGTGGGAGAGATTCGGGTTTTACTTTTGGAGGCTGAGATTAGATTGCTGCGCGAGTTGAAGCTGGCGGAAGTAGAATAGGGGCGGTGAAGTGCTGAATGGTTTAATGGATGGGGTGAGTGCCTGCTCGACCGTTTGCGGAACCTCGGATGGGCTTCGGCGGTCGAGCGGGAGCTCGACCCTCCACGGGGTGTGTGAATTCGGTAGATGGAGGGTCGACGTCCCCGTCGACCGCGTTGGACTGACGGGCATCTTCGCACTTTGACACAGCGCAATGCGGTAAATTGACCATTGCTGGATTTGCAATCAGGATGGCATTCTCAAAACACTATTATGAAGTTTTCTCCATTGTTCCTTGTTGTTGGTCTTGTTGCGCTTTTGAACTCTGCGCTTCAAGCTGAAGAGCCGCTTAATATTCTCCTGTTTACCGCAGACGACCTGCATGCGGAATCTCTCGGTGTGTATGGAGGCCAGCCCGCAGACGTCACGCCGAACCTCGACGCCTTTGCGGCGGAGAGTTTACTCTTCAATCGTGCGCATGTGAATACGGCTATCTGCGCGCCTTGCCGTGCGATTATTGCGACGGGGCGATACAGTCACCGGTCTGGTGCGATGGGTTTTATGCCAGCTCGTGAGGATGTGCCGGACGTGGTCACTACTTTTAATGAAGCGGGCTTTCACACGGGCATTCTTGGAAAGCAAGGGCACTCCACTCCCAAGAGCTCGATGAAGTGGGATTACGCCTTTGATCAGGGCCAACTCGGAAATGGGCGCAGCCCACAGCTCTATTACGAGCGTTCGGTGACATTTCTGAAAGAGGCGAAGGAAGCGGGCAAGCCGTTCTACTTCATGGTGAACTCTCATGATCCGCACCGTCCCTACTGCAATCCTAACAAGCTGACAAAGGGGGCAGAGATGCCGTCGAAAATTTATTCACCTGAGGATGTCGTTGTTCCGGGGTTCTTGCCTGATCTTCCAGGCCTCAGAGATGAATACGCCACCTACTTAAACTCCACTCGCCGGCTTGATGATACCTTCGGTCGAGTCATGGAAGCGCTTAATGAATCGGGCTTCGCTGAAAATACCTTAGTGCTTTTCATTACCGATAATGGCCTCGCGATGCCCTTCGCAAAATGCAATTCCTGGTTCCACAGTTCGCGTAGTCCTTTGTTGGTGCGTTGGCCGGGAGTGGTGAAATCCGGAACTCGTGATGACGAAAATTTTGTCTCCGTGGTTGATTTCTTTCCCACCTTCATGGCAGCCACAGGAGTCGAAGCTCCATCGGGACTCGACGGACAATCGTTCCTTCCTTTGCTGAAAGGCAAAAAGAAGCAAAAGGGGCGCGACCTCGTTTTCACCCAGATTGATTCCAAGGCCGGCAATGACGCCGTGCCAATGCGCTGTGTCCAGAATGCCAAGTTTGGGTACATCTACAATCCCTTCGCTGATGATAAGCACTGGTATCGGAACAACAACGAAGGGCTCGCGATGAAGGCGATGGAGAAAGCGGCGGAGACGGATCCGGCAATCAAGGCACGAATCGATCTGTTCCGTTACCGGGTGCAGGAGGAGCTGTATGATTTGGAAAAGGATCCGGATTGCCTCGTCAATCTGATCAACAACCCGGAATACAAAGATGTCATCGCGGAGATGCAAGGGCATCTCAGAATGCAGATGCAAAAGACGGAAGATCCCATGCTGAAGGCGTTCCAAAATCGTGATGACCGGGCCAAGGTGGATGCTGTGTTGGAGGCGACCTACGGCAAGCCTAAAGACAAGAAGAAGGGCACAAAAGGCTACGATCCCCGGGCGTAGGGCTGGCGCGGCTGTTGCCTGGGTTGTCTTCCTTATATGCGATTTCAGGTGTGTTCGTTCACCGCACCCATTTGCGTTAATTGCGGTGAGCGCTGAGGAGGCGATTGTTCTCCCATGAAAGGCGCGGATAGCGAAGGCAGATGGGGGCGGATAGTGGCCTTCGGGGGCCTGCTGTGCCTGAATTCCCTCGGTTTTCTCGCGGTGGCTTCCGATGACGTGTTTTCATCGGTCCTTCAGCCAACTTTTAAGGAGAAGTGCATCCAGTGTCACGGCCAGGATGGAAAGGTGAAGGGAAAGGTCAATCTACTCGAGATCGAAAGTCAGGAAGACTTGTTCGCCGACCCGGATCTTCTTGCTGATATCCTCGATATGATCGAATACGAGGAAATGCCACCTGAGGATGAGCCTCAGTTATCCGAGGATAAGCGTCATGAAATGGTTGCGTCGCTCGACCATCTCTTGACCGAGTATGTCGCGGATAAAATGGTCTACGTCCAGGCGCCGATTCGCCGGATGAACCGTTTTCATTATAACAATGCGGTGGTCGACCTTTTTGATCTGAAGGCAACCGTATTCACGCTGCCGGAGCGCATGATGCGAGAGCACAAAGACTACTTCAAACCGGAGACGGGTGTAATGGCTGAAACCGTTCATGTGGGGAGCCGGCCGCTGGGGAAGTCTCAAATGATCGAGCCACGACTCGTTGGAGTGGCGGCATTTCCTCAGGATCTGCGAGCGGAGCATGGCTACGATAATCGGGGGGATCACTTGTCTCTGTCGCCGCTTTTGATGGAGTCGTTTTTGAAGCTGAGCCAGTCGATCACGCAAAGTCGTGACTTCGTTCCGAAATACGTGGGCATCTGGAATTCATTCTTCGAAAATCCACCCGAGGGAGTTGATCCAAAAGCTGAAGCAAAAACTCGTCTGGAGCCATTTTTGACCAAGGCATTTCGCCGGCCGGTAGAATCCGACGTGCTGGATCGATACGTGGGGTTCGCTCATCATCAGCTCGATGGCGGGGTCGAGTTCACCGAAGTGATGAAAGGCCTTGCTGCTGCCACCATCGCATCGCCAAAATTTCTTTATCTCTATGATGATTCGGCTGAGGGGGATGCTTCTGAAGCGATTGGCGATATTGAACTGGCGTCACGCCTATCGTTTTTTCTCTGGGGCAGTATTCCCGATGAAGAATTGCTTGAAGTGGCAATTGCCGGGGACCTCAACCAATCGGATGTTCTTGATTCACAGATTGATCGCATGTTCAGGGATCACAAAATTAAGCGGTTCTGTGACAGTTTTCCGGCGCAGTGGCTTCAGCTGGATCGCATCATTTCCTCAGTGCCTGATCGAGAGAAGTTTCCGGATTTCTACTTCTCACAGTACCGCGACAGCATGCACATGATGCTCGAACCGCTCTTGTTGTTTGAGGCCGTTTTGATTGAAGACCAGCCCATCACTCAACTGATTGATTCGGATTTTACCTATCGCTCTCGACTGCTTCAGACTGCCTATGGATATGAATGGCCAGAAGATAAAATTCAGTTGAATGCAAAGGGAAACCCGGTTGGTGGGGAGGGCGCTTCGACGGTGCTCAGGTTCGATCGCATGCCGGTAGAGGACAGGCGATACGGGGGTGTCATCACCAATGCTGCCGTGATGACGATGACCTCAGGGCCTGAGCGGACCCAGCCAATTACACGTGGGGCTTGGTTGGCTACGGTGATTTTTAATGACCCACCGGAGCCTCCTCCAGCCGATGTGCCAGCACTTGGCGAAAAACCAGAGGAGGGAGAGGAGCATCTTACCCTTCGGGAACGTCTTTCGATGCACCGCGAACGAGCCGACTGTCGTGGCTGTCACGAGCAGATTGATCCTCTTGGTTTTGCGCTGGAGAACTATGATGCGGTTGGTATTTGGCGGGACAAGTATGAAAATGATCGCGAAGTGGATATGGAGGGCGTTCTTTTCCGGAAGCACGAGTTTACCGATGTGATCGAGTTCAAGGATGCCATCCTTGCCGAAAAAGATCGATTCACTCAGGGGTTTGCCGGGCATCTCTTGTCTTTCGCTCTGGCGCGTGAACTGGGAGTGGCTGATGAATTGGCCTTGGATGAAGTGGCCGAAGCGACAGCAAATGATGGCTACCGTATTCAGACTTTGATCAAAGGGATTATCCAGAGCGAACCTTTTCAGAGCAAAACCAATCCCGGGACTTCAACTTCGATCGCTGAAACTGACTAGTAGATAATTGCCTAACAGGGTAAGGTGTCTGACTGGACTCTGTTGGATTGAAATTCTGATAACTTTTTCCATGAAATCTTCACGAAGAAATTTTCTACGCGGCCTTGGCGGCACGGCTGTTGCTCTTCCCTGGATGGAGAGCATCGGTATGGCGGCTCCTGTTGCCGGTCCGGCCAAACGCATGGCACATTTTTACGTGCCGATTGGAGTGGTGAGACGTGGATTTTTTCCGGGAGAGCAAGATCAGATAATTCCAAAGGGTAATCTGGGCCAGGTGAGAACGTCGATTGGAGAACAGAATCCGAATTTGATTGTTAAGAAACTCGATGCGCTGACTCCGACGATGGAGCCGCTGGAGGGAATGAAGGATAAGGTGACCTTGGTCACCGGGATGGACCGTACTTTCCAATTCGGCACAGATGTGCACGCCCAATGTGCCTCTTGTTACATGAGCAGCGCAGAGCCCTACACCATTAAAGGGAGCGCCTGGCCGCTCGACCGGACCCTCGATCATCTAGTGGCGGATCACGTTGGTAGGGAGACTCCTTTCAAGACTTTGGAGTTCAGTTGCAACCCGCACCAGGATAACAAAGAGTCGATCTATTTTGATAACGTCTCCTGGTATGGCACCGGGCATTTGGCTCCTTCGATTCGTGATCCTCGCAAGATGTATGAGCGTCTCTTTAGCACGAAGGAAGTGAATGCGTATCGGGATATCACGGATCTTGTTTTGGAAGATGCCAATTCGATGAAGAGGCATCTGAGTTATGCGGATGGTCAGAAATTTTCCGAGTACTATGAATCGATTCGGGCGATCGAATTACAGATGAACCGTCTGGAGGCGATGCGGGCAGAACTCGCTCAGGTCGATTTCGATGAGCCTACTGATGCCTATCTCCCGCGAGGTGAATTCATTCGCCTGATGGGCGATCTCATGGTGGTAGCCCTGCAGGCCGGGCTGACTAATGTGACCACTTTCATGGTTGGGCCGGAGCGTTGGGATACGCCTTACATGTTTGATGGACTATTCGATAACCCACAGAGCCATCATAAGATGTCTCACAACCAGACCACGATGATCGATTCCCTGCTCAAGGTCGACAAATTCCACATGGAGCAATACGTCTACCTTCTCGAGAAAATGGATTCGATCGTGGAAGGGGACGGGTCGACCTTGCTCGACAACACGCTTTTTACCTATGGTTCCGGACTGGGCGATGGCTCCACCCACCAATACAACGATCTTCCTATCATTGTAGGTGGTGGAGGTGATCAGGTGAAGTCCGGTCAGCATATCAATCTGCCGGAGGGAACGCCTTTGGCGAATCTCTGGCTGACCCAGGCGCAGATGATGGGTGTGCCGATGGAGCGCTTTGCGGACAGCACCGGATTGGTGACGCAGTTGCAGGCATAAACGGTTAAAGCGCGGGGTTGCGTTCTTGATTTGGAAAGAGGCTTGTCGGAGAGTTCCCGCTTGGCGATTGCTAAGCCTAAATGTTTCCTATGAAAAAACTGTTCACTCTTCTCGCGCTATTAATTGCCTCATTGTCGTCTCAAGCTGACGACAGACCTAACATTGTCTGGATTATTCCTGATGATATGTCGGCCAACTTCGGTTGCTACGGCGAGACTTCCATCGAAACGCCTCACGTCGACAAGCTCGCCGCCGAGGGTCTCAAGTTTACCAATGCTTACGTGACCGCACCGGTCTGCTCGACCTGCCGTTCGGCCTTCATCACCGGCATGTATCAGACTACGATTGGGTCGCACCATCACCGCAGTGGTCGGGGCGAGCTGAAGATTCAGTTGCCAGAGAACATCAAACTGGCTCCGCAGATTTTTCAGGAAGCGGGCTACCACACCTCCATTTCGGGCTGGCCCAAGGTCGGTAAATACGGCAAGACGGACTACAACTTTGAGTGGGAGCAAAGCGTCTACGACAGCACGGACTGGAAAGACCGTGAGGAAGGGCAGCCGTTCTTTCATCAGGTACAAACTCCCGGCGGAAAACTGCGGGGGGCGAATGCTGAGGGCTGGGAGAAGAGTCAGAGCAAGGCTGAAGAAACCTTAGGCAGTCGCACCACGGACTCAGCGGTTGAGCTACCGCCCTACTATCCCAATCACCCTGATGTGGTCCGTGACTGGGCGGCCTATCTGGATTCGGCTCGAATGACGGATCACATGGTCGGCGAGGTCATGGCTGCGCTGAAAGAAGAAGGCCTGCTCGAGAATACGATCGTGTTGTTCATGACCGATCACGGTATCAGCCATGCGAGAGGCAAGCAGTTCATGTATGACGAAGGCTTGCACGTTCCGCTCGTGATTGTCGGTCCCGGTATCGAAGCGGGCACGGTGCGCGACGATGTGGTTGAGCATATTGACATCACGGCTCTTTCACTGGGAGCGGCAGGCATAGCGATTCCCGAGTGGATGCAGGCCCGCGATATTCTGGCCGATGATTACGAGCCGCGTGAGGCTGTTTTTGCGGGCCGTGATCGCTGTGATGAAACGGTGGATCACATGCGCTCGGTGCGAACCAGGGATTTCAAATACATCCGCAATTTTCTGCCGAATCGCCCTTATCTTCAGCCCTGTGCTTATAAGGACAAAAAAGCGATTCTCTTAGCACTTCGTCAGGCCTACAAAGACGAGGCGCTCAATGCGACTCAGCGTTTGCTATTCCGTGATGTCCGTCCCGAGGAAGAACTCTACGACGTCAATGAGGACCCTTTTGAGATCAATAATCTGGCGGGTGATCCGGCCTTTGCGGACAAGCTCGCTGAGATGCGCGAGCGTTTGGAAGTCTGGATGGTTGAAACCGACGACCAAGGTCGCGTCCCGGAGTCCGAGGAAATGTATGACAGTGACATGGCCCCGTATCTGAAGAAGTTTGATGGCCCCAAGGGTGACCCCGTTGCTCTTAAACAGCTTGAGGACAACATTGCCCAGATGAAGCAATGGGCTGCGGAAGGGAATTAAAGCCTCCCAGCTCACTTCATTTTTTTAATGCTGAACTCGGGATGTTCAGAACTGAGGAACGAGCGGTTTTTCTGGCTGAGAATCGCGGCTTTGGTGCGACTCCAACATGGACGTTCGCCCTCAGCGAGCGACCAGACTCTGAGGTTGTCGAGGTAGGCGGTTCAGGCGGTAGCCTTGTGCTGATGTCGCATTGAGAAATGGCGGGTGAACTGCACTTGGCGCCTGGTATCTGAGGCGTCCGGATTCATGGTTTCACTAAGCTTATGCAGACGCAGGCAGAATCTGACACTCTTTTTGCAGCAGAATTGGGGTAGATCGATCGAATGATGAGATCACCTATGAGTAGACCAGCGGCGAAACTTCGCTAAAATGCCGATCATGAGCAAGGAATGGACAGATAAGATTGTGATCGTCACGGGTGGCGGCGGCGGCATGGGACAGGCAGCGGCAAAAAAGTTCGCGGAGGAGGGGGCAACAACCTTTGTTCTTGGTCGGACGATTGAGTCGCTTCAGGAGACGGCCGATCTTTCGGAGAATGTGATTCCTCTGGCTTGCGATGTTTCGGATACGGCCAGCATCGCGAGCGCGATGGAGAATATTCTTTCCCAGGGAACGCCCGACGTACTTATTCACACCGCAGGCATCAACACGGCAGATCGATTCATGGCGCATGAGGATCCCACTAGACTGGCCAGTGAAGAGACCTGGAAGAGTGTCATGGACATCAATGTGCTCGGCGTGGTCAATATGATTCAGGCTGTGTCGAAGCCGATGGCGGAGAATGGTGGGGGCAAGATTGTGGTGGTTTCCTCAACTGCCGGGCATGGGTTCGATTCCTATGCGGGAGTGCCCTACACCGCGAGCAAGTGGGCGGTTCATGGATTGATATTTACCGCTCGAGCGCAGTTGAGTGCGCATGGCATTGTTCTTTCGGAATATGCTCCTGGTGAGGCCAATACTCCTATTGTCGATAAGCGACCTGTATTGCCGACGGACGAACATCGCGAAGCCATGATTCAGGCTAAAGACTGTGGTGAGGCGCTGTTCTTTATCGCCTCACAAGCTCATAGTATGAGTGTGATTCAGCTGCCGAAGTATCAGCCTTTTGGTGGAATGCCTCCGCAGATTCCGGCACCGTGGCTGGATGGGCTGGACATCGGGCAAAAGTCGTAATTTCAGAGGGGCTTCGGATTGCCTGCCTATTGGTGATTCGTCATCAGAACGAATTGGCTCTCCGCTGAAAGACAACAGGGTTGCCTCGGAAAGGCAACCCTGTTGGAGTGAGGTAATGCTTGGTCGGGCCTTTTAGATGGTGCCCTTCATCCCGCTGTTCATTCGAGGGGAGTGCCGCTGTGCTTGAGGACGGACTTGATGAATTCCATTGCTGTGGGCGTATAAAATGCCGTTCCACTGAACAGGATCTGATCCATCGTCATGCGATACATGTCCCGGTTCTTGTTGGCTGCTCCCGCCAACCCGCCAATTTCGACAGATGCTCCAGCAAAGGCGCCTGTAGCTGAAGAATATGCGAGGATGGGTTTCTTAAGTGTAGCGGAGGTGATGTCACCGCCAGCTCCGAGAGGGCCTGCCGTTGCTTTCAGCCCGAGCCCAACACTGGCGGCATTCCCTCCGCGAAGGATCTTGAGACTATCGTCAGTCATGAGAACGAGGAAAGTTATCGTGTTGTCAGCTCCAATTTGTGCTCCCCAGGAACCTTTACCAATCGAGACGAATGCTGGCGGGCTCCATTTTCCTTCTGCATTTTTTACGAGAGCAATTCCGTTTCCAATTTCCGCGCCGAAGACAAGACCGATTTTGACTCGATTGATAATAACGAGTCCCTTTGCGGCATTCAGGACTTGCGGTGGTATGGCGCGTTCTGGGCGTATCTGGCGCTCTTCAAGACGAATACGATTAGTTTCGATTCGGCCGTCGAGTTTCTGCTGCGCTGCGCTGAGAGCCTGAGCCTGTGCGCTGACATGGCTTCCAAGTATGAGGGTAAGGGCAATAATTAGGGGGGTGATATATAGCTTCATGGCTTTGATCGATGGATTATGCATAGTTATTCTTTGGAGGGGATACAGGGGGTAAGATAAGGCAATTTAACTTCGGGGGGAAGAAAAAATGCTACCAAGAATCGAATAGGTAGCGCTTTCTGCGCCGGATGATTGGGGTGACACTTTGATATTCGGTTAGAGATCAGTATGGAGAGTTAGGCAGTGCGGCGCCCTAAGGGACAAGCCGGTCTACGTTCGCCCGATCATGAAAGCAGAAATCGTTACGCAGCAACTCTCGAAGTGGGGCGAAGGTCCACTCTGGCATGATGGCCGGGTCATTTATGCCGATATCGAGGGCCATTAGATCCGTCGGTTTGATCCAGCTAGTGGTAGATCAAAAACCAGCACATGTGTCGAATTCGAAGTGCCTACTGATCTCGGGTCTAGATTTTTCGAGTCAAAAGAGTGAGGGTTGGGGCATGTCTCGAAGTGACAAAGATGTGCTGATTGTAGGAGGAGGTGTCATCGGGCTATGCTCTGCCTGGTATTTGAGCGAGGCGGGCTACCAGGTCACTATCATCGATCGCGATGTGGATAGGACAGAGAGCTGTTCGGAGGAAAATGCGGGGATGATCGTACCGAGTCATTTCATTCCGCTGGCGGCACCGGGGGTGATCAGCCAGGGCCTGAAGTGGATGTTGAATCCAAGTAGCCCATTTTATCTTCGGCCACGGCTGGATCCGAGGCTCTGGGCGTGGTGTTGGCAGTTCGCCCGGCATTCGAATGCAAAGCATGTTGAAGGCAGTTGCGAATTGTTGCGGGACTTGAGTCTGGAGAGTCGCCGTCTTTTTCTCAAACTGACCGATGAGTTGGGGGTCGAGTTTGTGACCCGTGGCTTGATGATGTTGTGCCAAAGTGAGGAGGGTTTGAAGCATGAGGTCAAAGTTGCTGAGGCGGCGAATGCGCTGGGAGTGGACGCGGAGGTGTGTGATCGCGATCGGGTGCACGAACTCGATCCGGGAGCCCAAATGAATGTGATCGGGGGAGTGTGGTTTCGGCAGGATTGCCACCTTCATCCGGGCCGGTTCCTTGAGGCCCTCCGAAAAGGAATATCAAATTTGGGTGGTAAGTTTGTCGATGGGGAGGCAGTGGATTTTGTCTGTGAGGGGAGCCGAGTGAAGGCAGTGGTCACGGCGACGGGTCATGAGATCGAGGCGGACTCTGTCGTCCTGGCGGGTGGTGCCTGGACGCCTGAAGTGGCGGCGAAGTTGTCGCTCAAACTTCCGATGCAGGGAGGGAAGGGGTATTCTCTGATGCTTTCGAATCCTCCTGAATTGCCGGAGCTTTGTTCGCTGCTGAAGGAGGCCCGTGTCGCGGTGACTCCGATGGGCGATCAATTGAGGGTTGCGGGGACGATGGAAATCTGTGGAAAGGATCTCTCGGTGAACCGAAAGCGATTGCAGGGGATTATTGATTCGTTTTGCCGGTTCTTTCCTGCCTTTGAGCCGGAGAATTTCGAGGGGATTCGGCCCTGGTCAGGATTGCGACCCTGCAGTCCTGACGGATTGCCCTATTTGGGTCGTGTTCCGGGAATCGAGAATGCGATTGTCGCTACCGGTCACTCCATGTTGGGTTTGAGCTTGGGTCCGATCACAGGTCGGTTGGTGACTGAGATAGTCTCAGGAAATGCCACTTCGATCGATACCGGCCAAATGGAGCCGGGGCGCTTTAGCTGAGCGGTGCATTGATCCCATAGGTGAAGGGATCGTCAGAGTTGAAGTGCAATTCTGACTCGGCAGTGATGAAGGCCGATCCGGTCATGGTGGGGATGATGCCTCCTTCTGGGGCGACTTCGAAACTCCCTTCAAATACGGTGTCCAAGATTCCGGCCTGCCGCCAATTCTGGCCAGCCTTCAATATACCTGATTCGTAAAGGCAGGCTAGTTTTGCGCTTGTCCCGGTTCCACAGGGAGAGCGGTCGTAGGCGAGGCCGGGACAGAGGACGAAATTTTTGCTGTCAGCCTGAGCGAGGTCTGAAGGTGGTCCGAAGACTTCGATATGATCGACCTCAATACCGTCCTTCCCGGTGACTCCTTGATCTCTCAGAGCGCGGCGAATCTCAGAGGAGAAGTGAGTGAGTTCTTTAAGGTTTTTGAAATCCACGGTGATGCGGTCATCAGCTTCGGTCAGATAACACCAGTTTCCACCCCAGGCCACGTCGCCCCGCACTTCCCCGAAATCCGGAATGCTAAGGATGACATCAGTTGCGTGACGATAGCTGCGCACGTTCTGAACAGAAACGACACCGTTCCCTTTCAGGGTTACCTGAACCACTCCCGAGGGTGTCTCAAACCCGTGCGTTCCCTCTTCAATCAGTCCGAGGTGAGCAAGCGTCACTGCGACGCCGATCGTTCCATGAACGCAACCGGGAAGGCAGCCGGCGTTGTTGAAGAAGATAACGCCGGTGACGCAATCTGATCTCTCGGACTCGCACAGATACGCTCCGACGATCGCGTCGAATCCTCGGGGTTCGTTGATGCATGCGGTGCGTACCCAGTGGCCCACTTCTTCAAAGTGGGCGCGCTTTTCTGCGACGGAGTTTCCAGTCAGTTCCGGGCCGCCACTGAGAACGACGCGAGTCGGCTCGCCGGCGGTGTGGGAGTCGATCACTTTTAGATGGCGATTGGATTGAGTCATGGACGCCCTCCAGTTTACGCTTCCCGTCTTGCTAAAATCAATTAAAACACGCTAGGGTGAAGCCGTATGATCCCACTGCCGATCTGCCAACCTTTTGGCGGGATACCTCCGCAGATTCCTGCTCCCTGGTTGGATGGATTGAAGATCGAGCCCACCAAGTAATCGACTTGGCAGGCCGTTGAGCCAAAGTGCTAGTAGTTAGCGACCTGGCTGTATTTCGAGATGGCGTTGATCAGTTCCTGAGCCTTGGGGGAGATCATGGCGGTTCCGCCAAAGAGGATTTGGTCCATCGTCATACCATACATGTCATGATTCTTTTTGGAGGCACCGGCAAAGGCTCCAACCTCAGCAGCCGCTCCTGAAAAGGCGCCGACTGACGAAGAGTAAACAAAGATCGGTTTTTGAAGTGAAATCGTTCCGATATCGCCGCCGACACTTTTGGGGCCCCCGGTCGCTTTGAGACTGATCCCGGCCGTGGCTGCATGGCCTCCGCGCAGGAGTTTGAGGCTTTCGTCGTTCATGAGAATGAGGAATGTAATTGAGGTGTCAGCACCGGCTTGGAGTCCGAAGGATCCTTTTCCAAGGGAGAGAAAAGCGGGAGCTCCCCAACGTCCGTCAGCGTTTTTTACCATGGCAATGCCGTTGCCGAGTTCGGCACCGATGATCGCTCCAACTTTCACGCGGTTGATGATGATGATGCCCTTTGCTGCATTGAGAACCTGAGGAGGAATCGCTTTGCCGGGATCACTTTGTCTTTCCTCCAATCGAATGCGGTTGGCGTCGATCCGACCTTCTAGCTTCTGTTGTGACATGCTGAGAGCTTGAGCATGCGCGCTGCCGTGGCTTCCGAGTATGAGGGAAGTGGCAATAATTAACAGAGTGGCAGATAGTTTCATAGCTTCGATCGATGGATAATACATAGTGATATTAAGGAGAGAAATCTCTAACCGTAAGTTTAGGCCGTTTATCTTCGGTGGGTAGAAAGAATGCTCATTAATATTGAATTTGCAGTATTGGTCTGGGCCGGATGATTGGGGGGCGCTTTTCTTCGGGTTGATATTCGGTGAGAGATTAGTATGGAGAGTTAAGCAGTGCGGTGCCCTGAGGGATCAGCCCGTCGATGTTCGCCCGATCATGAAAGCAGAAATCGTTACGCAGCAACTCTCGAAATGGGGCGAAGGTCCTCTCTGGCACAATGGCCGGATCATCTATGTCGATATCGAGGGGCATCAGATTCGTCGGTATGATCCAGCTAGTGGTGAGGAAGGATCTTGGGACGTTGGTGAACGGGTTGGGTTTGTGATTCCACGCGAAAAAGGGGGATTCATCATGGGCGGTGACAAGGGACTCGCGTTCTTTGATCCGGAGACTGGCAAGAAGACTCCAATCGTGGATCCGGAACCTAATAAGAAACCGGACAATCGTTTTAATGATGGAAAGTGCGATCCTGCTGGTCGCCTTTGGGCTGGGACGATCAGTACGGTGAAGAAGCAGGGGGACGCAACGCTCTATCGGCTCGATTCCGATTTGGAAATAACGGTTCAATTTCCCAACGTGACTAATTCAAACGGCCTCTGCTGGACGAAGGACGGATCAACCATGTACTACATTGATACGCCCAGCAAGAAGGTGCGGGCATTTGATTTCGATAGGGTCACGGGAGCGATCTCCAATGAAAGGATTGCGATCGATACGGCCGCTCTGGAAGGTTCGCCCGATGGGATGACCATCGACGAGAACGATCACGTCTGGATTGCTTTTTGTCGTGGCGGCTGCGTGCGATGTTTTGATCCCGCCTCGGGCGAAGTGCTGGAAACGATTGAGTTGCCGATTTCGGGTCCGACGTCTTGTGCCTTTGGTGGTGAGAGTCTCGATACACTCTACATCACGACAGGCAGCTTCGGGAATCCGGATGAACCGGAAGCGGGTCATCTTTTTGCAGCGAAGCCCGGGGTTAAGGGCCTGCCGACCGTGCTGTTCGCGGGGTAGCTTTTAGCGATGCGCCAGCAAGGCGCGAGCAGTTTCACCGACGACAGCTTGCTGCTCGCTATCAAGCCCCGTGAGCAGCGGGAGAATGGTTCCGGTATCGGCGATGCCGGCCAGGGCAACGGCTTCGTGGAGCACTCGAATGGGATTGATCGCGTTGCGTTGGTCTTCGAGCGGTTTGAAGATGGACCGAATTTCTTCGGCGCGTTGGTAGTCTTTTGCTTTGATGGCTTCCAGCATTTGTTGGCTGAGGTCAGGGCGCACGCAAACACATCCGGAGGTGAATCCATTGATACCGAAGTCCCGCAAATGAATGATGGCAGGTTGCTCCCCAATACCGGAGACGATGAGTCGGGGATCAACGAGATCGGTCAGTTTGTCGAGGTAGGGATCTACGGATGGATCTTCGCGGACGATGGCATATTTGATCCAGGAAACGAGTCCGTCATCGACGAGGCGCTTCACTCCTTCAGGTTCGATGTAGCCTTCAAATTTGATGTAGACCACGGCGGGTTTTCCGCTGGCTTCAACAAAGTGGCGGATCGAGGTTTCGACGCCTTGATTGGTGGTGAGCCCCTGATGGGGGAGGACCATGGCAGTAGGGAAATCGGTTTGGCTCAGAGTCGCCGCCTGGTCCATGAGGGGGCCGTATGCGGGACCAACTGAGGGCACTATGAGAGAGCCTTCGGCTGCTGCTGCTGCGAGATACCCTAACAGGGACTCATACTCACTGGGGCGTATGTTGTAAAAATTGGCGTTGCCACCGTAGAGCAGGATATCGACCCCGCCGGATTCGATGTGGCGAATCAAGCGGGTATTTTCGGCCTCATTGAGACTGAGGTCAGGATGGCGTGCCAAAGGAGGGACGGAGACCACGCTGGAAGCGAGGCGTTCGGGAGTGATAGGGCGGGTGTCCATGCGGGGGATTAGTGAATTTGTGGTTCCGGGGTTTCCGGTCCGTCGTGGAGAAATCGGAAGTCGCAGCCTTCGTGGGCCTGAGTGATCTGCTCGGCGTAGAGTTTTCCGTAGCCACGTTTGATCTGGGGTTCGGGTGCTTTCCAGTTGGCGCGCCTTTGTTCCAGTTCCTCATCGCAGACGTCCAGATGAATGCGGCGCTGATCGACCTTCAGTTCGATAAAATCGCCATCCTGAACCAGGGCGATCGGCCCCCCGATAGCGGATTCTGGTGAAACGTGCAGCACGCAGGTGCCGTAACTGGTTCCGCTCATGCGCGAGTCGGAGATGCGCACCATGTCGCGGACGCCTTCTTTGAGCAGTTTGTCAGGGATTGGTAACATACCCCATTCGGGGATGCCGGGTGCTCCGATCGGGCCGGCGTTTTGCAGAACGATGATGTGATCTTTGGTGATTCCAAGTTCCTCATCGTTGAGGCGGGCCTTCATGTCTGGGTAGTCTTTGAAGACGACGGCGGGTCCGCGATGATTGAGTAACTCAGGTTCGGCCGCTGTCGGTTTGATGACGCAGCCGTCAGGAGCCAGATTTCCCCGAAGAACGAAGGTGCCGCCGGCGCGGGCGAGAGGGCGGTCGTTTGGAAGAATGACATCGGAATTAAAGACCTCAGCACCTTCAATGTTTTTTCCTAATGTTTCCCCTGAGACAGTGATGCAGTCGAGGTTGAGCTTGTCGCTGATCTGATTGAGCAGTCCTAAAAGACCCCCGGCATCATAAAAATCCTCCATGAGGTGGTCTCCTGATGGACGAATGTTAGCGATCACCGGGGTCCGACGAGAAATCTCATCGAAGCGGTCAATTTTGAGTTTTACCCCGGCTCGGCCAGCCATGGCGATGAGGTGGATGATGGCGTTGGTCGAGCCCCCCATAGCCATGTCGGTAACGATGGCATTGTCGAAAGCTTCCTTGGTCAGGATATCGCGAGGCTTGAGCTGATTCCAGGCGATCTCGACGGCCCGGCGTCCGCAATGGGTTGCCATGCGGGCATGGGCGGAGTGCACGGCGGGAATCGAGGACGAGCCGGGGAGGCTGAGTCCGAGTGACTCCGCTATAGCAGTCATGGTCGATGCGGTGCCCATGGTCATGCAATGGCCGGGCGAACGGGCGATTCCGTCTTCCAGTTCGCACCAGGCATCGCATCCAAGTTTTCCGGCTCTTCGCTCTGCCCAGTATTTCCAAACGTCGGAACCTGAGCCAAGTGACTCACCTCGCCAGCTGCCTTTGAGCATAGGACCGGCGGGAAGAAAAAGGGAGGGGATGTTCGCCGAGGTGGCACCCATGATTAAGGCGGGAACCGTTTTGTCACAGCCGCCCATGAGCACGGCGCTGTCGATAGGGTAGCAACGAAGCGTTTCCTCCACTTCGATGGCAACGAGATTGCGATAGTACATGGAGGTGGGCTTCATGTAAGTCTCGCTTAGAGACATGATGGGGACTTCCACGGGAAAGCCTCCCGCTTGCCAGACGCCGCGCTTCACTTCCTCGGCCCGATCGCGGAAGTGAGTGTGGCAGGTATTGAGATCGCTCCAAGTGTTGAGAATGGCGACTACTGGCTTGTTGGTGAAGTCTTCAGTGTCGTAGCCCATCTGTTTCGCCCGCGACCGATGGCCGAAGGATCGAAGGTCGTCCGGGGCGAACCATCGGGAGGATCGCAACTTGCTGGGGTCTCTGTCTTCAGATGGCATTTCAAAAAGATATTAGGTTTGGCTTGGCAAGAGGCCAGCCATTTTTCAGGTTGATAGGCGTAGTGTCCGGATTTTCTCCGAACATATCGAATTATGAACCCCTTGTTGATTCTTCTTTGTGGCATGGTCGTCGTGATCGGCGGCATTCTCGGGCTGCGGCTCCATGCTTTTCTGGCCTTACTGTTGGGGGCGATGGCGGTGGCCTTGCTGACACCGGCTGAGGCGATTCGTGAGTTTTGGTTGAGTGACGGCAAGTCGGCTACCTTTGCGGATGATCAGGCTGGGAAGACCTTCATGGAGCATGTCGTGATGGGCTTTGGAGAAGGATGCCGCAAGGTTGGCATTCTGATCGCTCTGGCGGCCGTGATCGGGAAGTGCCTGCTCGACAGTGGCGCTGCGGAGCGAATCGTTCTTTCCATGCGAAAAGTGTTTGGGGAAAAGCGAATACCCTACGCCTTTGCCGGGAGCAGTTTTATTGTGGGGATTCCCGTCTTTTTTGACACGGTGTTCTATTTGATGATGCCCCTGGGAAAAGCGCTTCGGGCTCAGACGGGAAAAGACTATGTGCTCTATATTCTTTGTATTGTGGCTGGAGCAACGATGGCCCATTCGCTGGTGCCACCGACTCCGGGGCCTTTGTTAGTGGCAGGGGAACTGGGCGTGGATATCGGAGCGATGATGATAGGTGGACTCCTCGTTGGTCTGGTCACGGTCAGCACTGGGATCTGTTATGCGAAATGGGCCAATGCGAGATGGGAGGTGCCCCTCAGGGAGGGAGTTGCTCTTTCGGAGGAGGAATTGGAGCAGATCCAGAATCGAGATGAGAGTGATCTGCCTGGATTCTTTGTTTCATTGCTTCCTATCCTGATTCCGATCGTGTTGTTGGCAGGCTACGCGATATTGAAAGTGAATTTGGGCACTGATCATGAGTTGGTCAGCCAGTTACAGATATTCGGAGACAAGAACGTGGCCCTAGCCATTGCAGCGGTGGTGGCCTTGTTGCTGTTGGTTTCTTCTGCCGGGGCGGGGGAACTGAAAAGCAAAATTCAATCGGCACTGGCCAGTGGTGGAGTGATTATTTTGATCACAGCTGCGGGGGCTGCCTTTGGATACGTTCTCAAGCAAACCGGAATCACGATTGAGTTGAAAGAGCTTTTTGGTGGCAAAGATTTGTTGATTCTACCTATCGCTTTTTTCCTTACGGTCGCGGTTAGAATTGCCCAGGGATCTGCTACCGTTGCGATGATCACGGCAGTGGGAGTGGTGGCCCCGCTGGCCGCCGCCGGGTTGCCTTTTCATCCGGTCTATCTGGCTCTGGCGATTGGATGTGGATCCAAGCCGATTCCGTGGATGAATGACAGCGGGTTCTGGATTATCGGGCGGATGAGCGGCATGAATGAAGCGGAAACGTTCAAAACAGCTTCGATCATGATGTCTCTGATGGGGGTGACTGGTTTTATCGTTGTCTTGCTGGGCGCGTGGTTGTTGCCTTTGGCGTGAGTCAATCGGGGCTGGATGCCCTATTTTTCAGGAATTGAGACGCAATCGAGGCAATTGCGTGGGGGCTAACTCTGCACGAAACTGGGGCATGAGAGTTTCGAAGTCGTCTCCATCTCGCCGCTACTTTTTGAAGTCAGTGGGCGCGACGCTTTCCTTACCCACCCTGCATTCACTGCTCCCCAATACCCTGGGCGCCGGCAGTGCATTGGGGGCGACGGTGGCCGATAATGCAACGCCTCGCCGGATGGTGGCGGTGGGCAACCTCTTGGGCTACCAGTTGCCCTACTTCTTTCCGGAATCTCCGGGTGCCAATTGGAAACCATCTCGATTGCTTAAATCGTTGGATCCTCTGCGCGACGATTTGACGATCTATCGTGGCCTCGATCACGGGGTGAAGGGAGGTCACTTCGCGGTGCATGCTTTCATGACGGGGGTCCTGACAATGGATGCCAAAGGTCGTCCTGACGGCAATATTAGCCTCGACCAACTCGCAGCAGAATCGGTTGCCGGCCGAACTAGATTTCCTTCGCTAACGGTGGGGTCTGAAAAAGGTATCCATGGTGGTTGCCAACTCTCATGGACTCGCAGCGGCGTGCGGGTGCCTCCCATTACTGGACCGAGGGAGTTGTTTGAAAAGCTCTTTATTGGTGAGCCAGCTTCCCAGTTGACCCAGGTCAAGGACAAGCACGCCCTCCAGGGGTCGATTCTCGATGCGGTAAGCGGCGACGCTAAAACTCTCAAGAAACGCATCGATGCGGAAGATCGCGAGAAACTGGATGAATATCTGACTTCCGTTCGTGAGGTCGAGCAGCAACTCCAGCTTAAGGAACAGTGGGTGGAGGTGCCGAAACCTGATGCTCCTTTTGAGCAGCCGAGAAATAAGAACATGGTAGAGGACCTTCCGCTGCTCTACGACCTCATGGTGCTGGCTTTGCAAACGGACTCAACCCGAATTGCCACCTTAGAGATCGGCGGCGAATTCGAGCCACAGCATCTGGGGATTGAAAAGGGCTATCACACCCTGTCTCACCACGGGAAGAAGCAGGAAATCGTCGATCAGTTGCTGGTCCTGGAAGATTATCAGCTGCAGCAATTTGCTCGATTCCTTGAAAAACTGAAGGGCATTGAGGATGGCGAAGGAAATATGCTCGACCATACCTCCGTACTTTTTGGTAGTGGAATGAGTAACGCGAATTCGCATTCCAACAGCAACCTGCCGGTCATTCTCGCGGGCGGTGGTTTTGAGCACGGAGAGTTTAAGGACGTACCCATGGATCATCACAAAGTTCCTCTCTGTAATTTGTATCTCAGTGTCCTGAACCAATTCGGTGTGGAGCGGGATAACTTCGGGACCAGCACCGGGACCTTTATTTAACCGGGAGCCTTGCTATGAAATTTCAATTGTCAGTGATGGCGCTATTTGCGCTCGGTGGAAGTGTTTGCGCGGAAGAACAGGCAAAGCTCGCGATGGACTTTGTCGCGAATTATTGCTTCGAATGTCACGACGACATCGTTCAGAAAGGGGAACGCGATTTCTACGATCTCGAATTTCCGATTACCGACGAGAAGGGGCTCATTGCAGTGCAGGAGATGATCGATGCGCTCAACTTGGGGGATATGCCGCCGAAGAAGGCGGATCAACCAAGTGATGCCGAACGCGCCGAGGCGATTGCGGCACTCACGGAGCAGGTCGCCGATGTCTATGCGAGTCTCAAAAGCACGGGCGGACAGACGGTGTTGCGTCGCCTTAACGAGCGGGAGTATCTCAATACGCTGGAAGATTTGTTTGGTCGACGGGTTGATACGATCGCTCCGACGAGCACCTTTCCTACGGATCAGACCGCAGAGCATGTCGATACCCTAGGTGATGTGTTAGTGACATCCGGTTTCTTGCTGGACAATTATTTTATTGCGGCTGACAAGGTCGTGGAAAAAGCACTCGGCCAAGTCAATCGGCCTAAGCTAAAAGAGTGGACTTTTAAGGATAAGTTCCAGCCCGGGGCAGAGATGAGTTATTCTCATGGGAAGGTTTTTGATAATCGCTATCTCTGTGTTTATGAGGTGATGAATTCATCCAATCACGAGGGCGGATACGCCGGTATTAATGAGTTCAAAGAAGGCGTGCATGCAGAAGGCTACTACGAGGTGAAGGTGCTGGCTCAGGCCATGAATCGGGATTCTCACTACGACATGGATATCCTGAAAATGGATCTATCGGAGCCCTATCGTCTTGGCATTGTGACCGGTACCGCAACTGTCGGAGAGTTGCATCACCCACAGCCAATTGAACCGCAGTTGGCGGAGGTGACATTGAAGGACGGAAAGCCTCAATGGTACACCATAAAAGTGTGGCTCGAAAAAGGGCAGCAACCGCGATTTACATTTCCTAACGGAATGGCGAATTGTCGCCAGGCTTTCGCAAAGATCGCTCGTGAATATAACGATGATTGGCCTGAGGATGATAAGCACGAAGGCAGTATTGTTCAGGCCCGTCGTATTGTGCTGCAATACGGGAAGATGCCTCACATTCGCATCAGCGAAGTGAAACTGCGTGGTCCGCTCTATGATGTGTGGCCATCGGAGTCCCAGCGGATCGTGTTTGGAGAAGAAGGATTTCAAAAAGAGAATGCCGAGCAGATTTTGACTAATTTTGCTGAAAGGGCGTTTCGACGACCCCTGAAAGACGGAGAGATGGACCGCTTCATGGATCTAGTGGATGCGCGGGTTGAGGCAGGGCATACAACGCGCCAGGCAACTTTAGATGCGATCAAGGGAATCCTTTGCGCCCCCTCTTTTCTTTTCCTCAACGAAGCGAGTCCTTCAGAAGGTGGTTTGCTTGGGTCTCATGATCTGGCGACCCGGCTGTCGTATTTTTTGACAGGAACGATGCCGGACGATGAATTGTTCAAATTGGCTAATAACGATCGTTTGCTTGAACGCCGGGTGCTGCTGCAACAGGTGGAGCGATTGTTGGACGATGAACGCTCTGAGGGATTTCTCGATGGTTTCCTGGATAGTTGGCTGAACTTGCGGGCCCTGGGCGATATGCCGCCGGACCGTAATTTATCCGGCCAGTATTTCTACAATGACCTCGAAACGGCGATGAAGGATGAGGTGAAGCATTTTACGCAAAACCTGATCGAGACGAATGGGCCGATTACTGATTTCCTCAAAAGCGAATACGCTTTTGTGAATTACCCGATGGCGGAACTTTACGGGATTCAGGACCAGTTTCCTAATGATGATCACTACACCTTCCAGCGCGTCAGCTTAAAGGATTCAAATCGTGGCGGTTTGTTAGGAATGGGGGCTGTGCTGACGGTTAGTGCGAATGGGATTGAAACTTCACCGGTGGTTAGGGGGATTTATATTTTGGAAAATGTGCTCGGCACTCCGCCGCCAAAGCCGCCTGACGAAGTGCCGGAATTGGAGCCTGATACGCGCGGGGCGACTTCGGTTCGGGACCAGCTCTTGAAGCATCGCGAAATCAAGACCTGTGCAGAGTGCCATCGCAATATTGATCCCCCTGGGTTTGCTTTAGAGAATTTTGATCCCATTGGACGCTGGAGGTCGAAGTATCCCGACCACAAAGGAAATCTAGGTAAAGGGCCGGTGATCGATGCGTCAGGGGAGACAAGTGACGGCACTCCTTTCGCAGGACCGAATGACTTCAAGGATTACCTGATAAAGCGTAAAGATGTGTTTGCCAAACATCTTGCTGAACGCCTGCTCACCTACGGATCGGGACGTCGCATAGAGGCGCTCGACCGTCCGGCGATCGACAAGATATTGAAGCAGGTGAAATTGGATGACTACGGAATGCGCACGCTGATCCGTGAAGTAGTTGTCAGCGAGGTTTTTGTGTCGCGGTGATTGGTTCTAACGTTTCTGGCCGCTAGGCCTAACGGGGCTTGCCATCCCGCTTCTCGGTACTACAATCATTCGATGAAATGCTGCTACCGTCTTAATGTTTTGCTGCTTTCGATACTGACGACTCATCTGTTCAGTTGGCATTCCCTGTCCGGCGCTGTTGATTCTCCAAACGTCATTGTCATTCTGATCGACGACATGGGAGTGATGGACTCTGAACTGAGGGATCATGCATTTTACGAAACGCCGAGTATCAAGGCCTTGGCAGAACGCGGGATGACTTTTGAAAATGGTTACTGTGCCCATCCTCGTTGTGTTCCTTCGCGATATGCGATTCAAAGCGGCCGATTTCCCTGCCGAAATGCGACGAATGCAGCTGGGCCTGAGGTCCAGTTGAGACGTCGAAAAATGATCGGCGAGGCGTTCGTGGAAAATGGTTATGCAACCTTCTTTACGGGCAAGTGGCATCTAGGGAAGGAAGAGAAAGATTGGCCGCACCATTGTGGGTTTGAGGTGAATATTGGGGGATGTCACGCTGGCGCGCCGGGGAGCTATTTCTTTCCCTATCATGTTGCCAGAAAATCAGGGAAAGAAGATAAGTATGGTCCGCTCTTTCTCCTCGGAGAAGGGGAAAAAGACGAACATTTGAGCGACCGGATAACCCGCGAAACTCTGCAGTGGATAAGGAGCACGGTCGAGAGTGGCGAAAAGAAACCATTCTTCGCATTTTTGTCCCACTACGCCGTTCACACTCCGATCGAGGGGAAGCCGGAAGAGGTGGCCTATTTTGAGAAGAAAGCGGAAGGGTTGGTGGATTCTAGTCAGCCGGAATATTTGGAACAAGACGGTCAGACCAAGACTCGGAGAGACAATGCGCACTATGCATCAATGCTCAAGACGATGGATGAGAGTGTGGGTCGGGTATTGAAATTGATCGATGACCTAGGTATTTCTGAGGATACCGTGATTGCATTTACCTCGGATCATGGAGGCCTTTCGAATCGAGGGGCTGAGAGTGGTCGCGATGTGGCGACGAGTAACCTGCCTTACCGGGCTGGCAAAGGGCACCTGTATGAAGGGGGATTGAGAGTTCCCTTCCTGATGATTTATCCCCCTGTTGTTGAAGCTGGAAGCAAAACAGACGCGGTAGCCGTGGGGACGGATCTTTATCCTACCTTGCTAGATCTTGCGGGAATCGAATTACTTCCTGATGAGCATTCTGACGGGATCAGTTTGGTCCCTGCCCTCAAAGGTGAGTCTCTCGTCCGGTCCCGACCTTTGATCTGGCACAGCCCTAAACCGCGGCCAGACCAAACAGGGGACGATGCTGCCTCGGCGATTCGGGTTGGCGATTTTAAGCTCGTGAAGCGCTATTTCCCAGTCAGCTTTGAATTGTATGATCTCGGAATAGACCCATACGAAGTGAATGATTTGGCCTTGGAAAAGCCAAAGGAGCTGGAGAATCTCCGCGACAGCTTGGAGCGAATTCTGACGAGCTGGGATTCGATGGAACCTCGTAAGAATTGGAGGGATTCAAGTATCACTGCGCCGCTTGTTTCGGGTGGGGAGGGGTGAGTTTCCAGTGGGTAAGGCCAGACCTCATTTTGTTGGGAATGGAAATCAGTAGGGATAGGCTGATGATTTCCTTGTTCTAGGTATAAACCTAACTACGCTAGATTGAATGTTGAATGTATTTCGGCTCGTCTTGGGAATCTTGTCCCGGACATTGATGTTGGTGTGCTTGGTTTTTCCATGGGGAGAAATCAGCGCTCACGACAGCCTTTACCATTATATCGAGATTCGGATTCCGAAAGCCGGTAGCGGTGCCCTTGAGTTTTCGATTCATGCAGCGGATTTTGCGGGACGTTTCGGGGTTGATCCTGGAGAAACGGATCTCTCATGGTATTCCGAGTTATCGGACCAGGATCGCGCAGAAGTTCTATTGAGTGTTCAACAGTTCTTAAAAACTTCATTTGAGATCGATCTTGATGAGGGCCTGATTGTTGAGGCGTCTCCACCTATCCTGGAAATAGAATCGTCGGAGGAAGAGAGCCTCAGACCCGGATGTTTCACGGCGAACGTTGAGCTTCCGTCTTCTCAGAAAGAGGTGAAGTTGCTCTATCGCTGTCCTGACAAACGCCTCATGATAATTCTGAATCGATCGGGTCAGTTTCCGAAGGTATATGATCTGGCTGATGGAGAGAAAGTGGTGCTGCCCTTGAAGCTTTGATGATGAACAAGATAAAACCTTTGATTGTGATGTTCCTGTTTTTGATGGCCGGCATAGGCGGTGCACAGGAACTTCCATCTGAAGTGGAGTTTCGAGAAGGCCCCGTAAATGCTGTTGAGATTTCCCGGAACGGTTCTGTTCTGGCGGTCAATCAGGCGATCAGTCCCGATGCCGAAATTCTCCTTCTTACTGACGGTCGCCGAGATATCGTTGAAGCGGCGAGGTCTCAAAGCGCAGAAAAAGTGATCGCTTCTGAACACTCGAAAGCAATTCTTGAGGGTTCTCAAGATCGTTGGGCAGCGTGGGAGACCGAACGATTTAACTACTACGGTCAAGAGGTCACTCAATGGGCGGTGAGGGACTTTCCAGCATCGCAATATCTGAGTTTCGATGGTGAGGGAGAGGCAAAATTTGAGTGGCAAGGTGTCTCAGTTGAATGCATTGCCACGCCGGGGTATACCGTCGATGGCGTTTCCTATCTGATCGAGTTGGACGGTGTGAAATTGGCGTTCGTGGGAGACCTCATCCTGGCCGGAGGGAAAGTTCGGGATCTTTACTCATTTCAAAATGCGATACCTGCCGCCAAGGTGGGCGCGTATCACGGTTACCTGGGCCGATTGGGAGCTTGGCTGGATAGTCTCGCAAAGGTGGAAGATTGGGAGCCTGATTTCATGATTTCATCCCGAGGGCCAATTTCGACTGAGCCCCTTCAAGATATTCAAAAAGCTCGTGATGCAGCGAAGGCGATCTATCGGAATTATCTCAGTGCTAATGCTCTGCATTGGTACTTTGGTGAAGAGAGAATGGGGGCTTGTGCCGAGCAAGTCCTGGGTGCGGACCACGGCGTGGAGGGGATGCCGTTCGCAGAACATGTGGATCTCCCTGAGTGGTGCCATCATATCGGGACAACCAACTTGTTGGTTTCCGAAAGTGGCGAGGGTTTTGTTCTCGATGTGGGAGGGCAGAGATCCTTTGAGGCGATTTGGCAGCTCGTTAAGGATGGATTGGTGACGAAAGTGGACGGCATCTTTGCGACACATTTACACAATGATCATACGGCAGCGATCAGCGATGCCTCAGATTGGTTTGAATGCCCTGTTTATGCTTTGCCCGAGGTTGCTGGTGCGCTGCAGAATCCTGGGGCGTGGTTTCTGCCGGGATTGTCGATGAATGCAGTCCCGGAAGTGACCACGGTTGCAGACGGGGAAACTCTGAAGTGGAAAGAATTTACGTTCACCTTTCGATTCTATCCGGGGCAGATGTATAACCACGGGGCCGTCCTGGTTGAAAAAGAAGGAAGCGATCCTGTTTTCTTCATTGGTGATTCATTTTCACCTTCAGGGATCGATGACTACTGTCTCATGAATCGTAATTTGATGAGAGATGATACGGGCTATGCCCTGTGTTTTCGGATCATTGAAAGCTTGCCTCAGGAAACCTGGTTGGTGAATCAGCACATCCCGCATTTGTTCCGCTTTTCAAACGAGGAAAGGGAGTTCTTGAAAAGTCAGTATGCAAAGCGGGCTGAACTGATTTCAGATTTCGTTTACTGGGATGACCTGAATTACGCGATTGATGCGCAGTGGGCGTCCTTCTTTCCTTATGGGCAGAAAGTAAAGAAGGGAGAACGAACAAAGACATCTGTCAGGATCTGGAATCACTCGACCGAAGAGCACGCCTTTGAGGTGTTTCTAAATTGCCCCGACATTTCTGCTATTGCCCCGAAGAGTTTGCTGATTCCCGCGAGGCAGGAAGGCGTTCTTGAATTTGAAGTATCAATTCCGAAATTGGGTTCGGAATTCTATGTCGTAACTGCCAGCGTGGTCCGAGACGACGGGGTGACTGTCTCTGAGTTCTGCGAGACTATGCTGCAAGTGAGCGATGATTAAAGTGGATCGGAACAATCAGCCTTACTGAGCTGAATCATTGACTCCGTCTCCATCTTGATCAGTGACGCCGGACAATGGGTGGTCGATGACGGCTTGCCAGGCGATCTTTCGAAAGACCTTGTCGAGAGCTGGGGATGGAAAGTCAGATTTACCGTCGAAGTTGATTTTCGTTTCGATCAATTCAGGTGATTTACCATAGAGCGTTGCGTAGAACACGTAGCCTTCAAGGCGATCAAAACCGGGGCCGAGGTGGCCAAGTTGGTCTTTCCAGAGGGATCGATCCTTGCCGCCAATGACTTTGTGAAGCCCTTCGATCCCGGGCAGTTTGCCTCGGATGAAATGTTTGGCGGCAATTGTCATGGCATTAGAGGTGGGCATGATAAAGACTTTGTCAGGGTAGTCTTGGCGTAGGGTTGTGACGAGATTCGTGTAACCTTCGCTCCTTTCATGGTTGAGGCGGTCGAGCTCCTCATCAGTGAAAAATGATTCGGACTTCGGATTTTCACCTAGTTGGAAAAGTTGGATCCAGGCGTCGGAAAGATAGAACTTCATCTCAGGGTGATACTGGTGGCAGAAGTCGATCCAGCAGGCGTAGTACTGCGGCCGGTCATTGAAGTAGGGGCCCCACATCATTGCGTCCCAGTCGGCGTTGGCGATGGAGGAAAGCAATTTGGGTAAAGGCTTTCCATCGAACTGGAAAATACCGTTTTCCTGTTCCCATTTGTAGCGGGTGCTTCCTGTGATTCCGCCGCCGGTGTGGGTGTGGAGCGGTTGGGTGAACCCGGATGCTTCGCAGATATGGGGCAGGGTTCGGTAGCCCGGGGCCATGAAACTGTGACCGGTGCCGACGATTCTCAGGGCTCCGTTGGTCGGTTGGTCAAAGGAGACGACCGCGGGCTTGTTATTTTTGAGTGTGCTCTGATAAATGGCCTTTATTTCTTCAGGCGATTTGAGAAAGACTGAGTGTTTAGGAAAGGTAGGACCATCCCAGGCGGGATCGACGGAGAAAGTGCTCGGAGCACCTTTGGCTTTGGATGAGGTAGAATTCTTGGTTTGGCGTTTTGCTAATACATTATCTTTGTAGGCAATTGCTTCTTCTGCGGTGAGGGTGCCATCTTTGTTGACATCAGCTTCTGGAAAGCGCTTGATCCAGTTGGCGAGTTGTTGGGTGGAGGGTGCGGATTGGGAGAAAACGTTCGATACTGGAAGGGCGAACGCAATAAAGGCGAGGAGATACAGCCGAGTCATGCGGGGGATTGAATCAGGAATTGGTGAATGGCGCAACCGCCGTAGATGCGGCAGTGGGTGGGGACACCTTGCCGTTTTAGAAACGAATGCGCTTTTTGGCTGATTCTAAAAAGAAGGATACTGGAACACGTACCCCCTTTATGTCGTATTTTTCCTGATACCAATGCCGTCGATACAATAACATCCTGACGATGTGTCATAGATTTAAGGATTCTCAATTATGAAATTTCTGCCCTCGATTCTCAGCGTTCTCGCCGCCTTAACGTTTTCTTCCGCAGCGGCAGATAAACCAAACATCATTCTGGTCTTTATTGATGACATGGGATGGGAAGACTTTTCCTGTTTTGGAAACAAGGATGTGGAAACTGAGAATATCGACCGCCTGGCAGCGGAGGGGCTGCGTTTCGAAAGTTTTTATGTCAATTCTCCGATCTGTTCTCCTTCACGCGTAGCGGTATCCACCGGTCAGTTCCCCGCCCGTTGGGGGATCACTTCATACCTAGCCCACCGGGAACTGAATGATGAACGGGGGATGGCGCAATGGCTGGATCCAGAGGCGCCAATGTTGGCGCGTTTTTTGAAAGAGGATGGCTATGCGACGGGGCACTTTGGAAAGTGGCACATGGGCGGTCAACGCGATGTCGATGATGCACCATTTATTACCGAGTATGGTTTTGATGAATCGCTCACGAATTTCGAAGGGATGGGTCCCCGTGTGCTGGCCTGGTGTTATACTCCCGATGAGAGTATTCCTCCCCGAAAGCATTTTGGTGATGCTGAGAATTTGCCGGGGGCGACTACGTGGATAGATCGGTCAAAGGTGACCGAGGCATTCGTGACTGCTGCGATTCCGTTTATCAAGAAAGCGCAGAAGGATGAGAAACCGTTCTACATCAACCTCTGGCCGGATGATGTGCATGGGCCGTGTTACCCTCCCCTTGATCGCTGGGGCGACGGCAGTCTTCGTGCCAAATATCTCGGTGTTCTCAAAACGATGGATGAGCAGTTGGGCGTTCTGTTTGATGTGATTCGCGATGATGAAGCGCTTCGCGAAAATACGATTATCCTGATGTGCTCAGATAATGGGCCTGCTCAGGGGGCGGGTTCTGCAGGTCTTTTTCGTGGATACAAAACCCATTTATATGAAGGTGGTATTCGCTCTCCGTTGGTGGTGTGGGGGCCTGGGTTTGTGCCCGATGAGAAAGCCGGGACAGTGAATACGGAATCGGTATTCTCGGCGGTGGATCTGGTGGCCAGCGTGCTTGAATTTGTCGGGGTTGAGTTGCCCGAGGGAGTCGAACTCGATGGGGAAGCGCTCGCGGAAACGATGCTTGGAAAATCGACCGCCTCTCGTCAGGCGCCGCTGTTCTTTCGTCGGCCTCCTGATCGTAACGCTTTCTACGGAGTCGATGAGCTGCCGGATCTTTCCATGATCTCGGGCAAGTGGAAGTTTCTGGCTGAGTTCGATGGCTCTGATCCAGAGCTCTACGATCTCGAGGTCGATAAATCGGAGACGAATAATCTCGCTGCTGGAAATCCTGAGCTGGTGGAGCGGCTCACGAAGGAGTTGCTCGCTTGGAATCGATCAATGCCTCAGGACAAAGGGGCTACCTATCGCGAACCGAAGAAGAAAAAGGGAAAAGGGAAATGAAATTACGACTCTCGATTCTGTGTGCTTTTTCTCTCGTTGCTTTTCTGTCCGTGCCGACGGCGCGATCGGCAGAGCCTGTGAACCTGGTTGTTTTTCTGTCAGACGATCTTGGTCGACTCGATACCTCTATCTACGGTTCAGTTGATGCGCGCACCCCAACGATGGACCGGCTCGCTGCCGAGGGAATGGTTTTTGAGAATGCCTATGTCGCGTCGCCAGCTTGCTGTCCGGATCGCTTTTCGTTGCTCACTGGTCTGATGCCGTCTCGTCATGGGGCGCACCCCAATCACAGTCAGGTGAAAGAAGGGACGAAGTTCCTGCCACCGATTTTGCAGGAGATGGGGTATCACGTTGCTTCCTTCGGCAAGGTGGCGCATGGGGCCAGGAGTTTTGAAGGCGCCGATCATTTGGATGGTAACCCGAAGGATATGCATTCCCGGGTGGTTCCGTTCTACGAAGAAAATGAAATTGATGGGCCGATCTGTTTGATGGTAGGGGATCGGAGGCCTCATGTGCCATGGATTTCGGAGAGCACGTATGATCCTGACAAGATCACCTTGCCGCCGTTTTTTATTGATACCAAAGAGACGCGGGAGCATTGGGCTCGTTATCTGACCGATGTCACTGACATGGATGCAGAAATGGGAAGGGTCTACGATTATGCGAAGGAGCGGTTCGGCGACAATTTCATCTTCTTATTTACCAGTGATCACGGTGGTCAATGGCCGCGTGGTAAATGGAATCTCTACGATTACGGGGCACGGGTGCCGATGGCAGTGGTGTGGCCGGGGCATATCGAGCCGGGAACGCGAACGGATGCGATGGTGAGTTGGGTAGACATCCTGCCGACCTTGATTGATCTCGCGGGTGGCGAGGTGCCTGCTGATATTGATGGCCGTTCCTTTGGGCAGGTGTTGCTTGGACAGACTGATACGCATCGCGACAAGATTTTTACGACTCACACTGGGGACGGTGCCATGAATATTTTTCCGATTCGTAGTGTTCGGATTGGGAAATACAAATTCATCCACAATTTGAGGCCGGACGCGTATCACACCAATCATAGCGACCTTCTTCGCAAGGACGGTGCGGGAGCCTATTGGGATTCCTGGGACGAGGCGGCGAAGGGTGACTCGGAAGCCGCCGACATTGTGAAGCGCTACTACACGCGTGAGGAAATTGAGTTCTTTGATTTGGAGAAGGACCCGCTGGAATTGAATAATCTGGCGGGCAATCCGGAGTTCGTCAGCAAGATGGAGGAGATGAAAGATGAATTGGCAGTCTGGACGGAAGAGCAAGGGGACGACCTGCAGCCTCACATGGAACCGTATCCGCTCAGTGAGCCGCTGCCTGAGATGAAGCCGGCTCAGGAGCGTCCCAAAGAGAAATCCAAGAAGGGCAAGGGAACTAGAAAGAGCGGGGGAAATTAGGAGGCCTTTCAGTCGTTCGACGGCGCTCGGCAATTTGAGGACTTAGATTTTTCGGATGAGGGAACTCGTCTCACGATTTGCTCCTTGAGCCAATTGAATGCTTGCTGAGTATTAGCCGGCAGTTGTTCTAAATTGGCCGTACGCGTGTTTTTCACCAGGGGTTGCAGCAATTGAAAAGGGCGCGAGACGAGAGGTAAGGTGAGGCCGGTCGAGCTCATCAGGTTTTCATCGACTAGCAGTTCCGGTGGTCCGGTGGCCATGATTCTGCCGCTATCCATGATCACCACCAGATCGGCCCAGCCTGAGGCAAAGTCAACGTCGTGAGTGGCGACGATGATGGTCTTTCCGGCGAGTTGAAGGTCCTGCAGCAGAACCGCGATTTCGTCTTTCCCTGAGGGATCTAGAGAAGCCATCGGTTCATCGAAAACGAGAATATCTGCTCCTACGGCCAGAACACCTGCGATTGCGGCGCGCTTGCGCTCTCCGCGACTGAGTGAGAAGGGAGGGCGATTCTTACGTTCCCGCAATCCTACCGCCGTTAGTGCCTCGATAGCGCGGGTTTCGATTTCTTCTTCGCTCAATTCCATTTGGCGGAGTCCGAAGCAGACATCATCGTAGACCGTGACTCCCACCACCTGGTCATCCGGGTTTTGAAATACCATGCCGACTTGCTGCCGAATTTGGGACAGCGATTTACGTGTCACCTCGGAGCCTTCAACTCGAATGCATCCTCGGTCGGGTAGATGAACACCGTTGAGGTGGAGTAGGAGCGTGCTCTTTCCGGCGCCATTGATTCCGAGAATCGCGATTTTGGAATGCCGGGGTAGCCGAAGGTGGACACTGGCGAGAGCTTCGTGCTCCGCCCCGGGGTAGCGAAATCCCAGCCCCTCGATTTCAATAGCGTAAGGAGAAGTGGGTGGATCTTCGTCAGGAGGATTGTCAGGATCAAGTGAATCAAACGAACGCGATTCGCGTGCCGCGGTGCACCGTTCACCTCTCTCGAAGGTGCGAATGAAAAGGGCGCCGACCAGCTCTCCCATACGGCTTCCGGATTGGCGAAGTCCCTTGAAACTATAATTTTGATTTTGGGTTCGCGAACGCAAGGCCAGAAGCATCTGGCTTACTTCGCGCGCCAGGATTGCGAGATAGTGAACTGTTGTCTCCAGTATTTCGACGAAGATGGCGGGGACCTTGAGGACTCGCAAGGCGGCGAATATTCCAGGCACAGTGGTAGTTGCTGCCAGGTAGCAAAGCCAGAGGCAGGCGGCAGTCAACTTGAGAAGAATGGCCCCCGATTGAATGAGGCCTTTTTGGCTGAGAGGAAGCCCCCACCATTCGAAGGTGGGCCCACCGCCGGTCCAGGGGAGAAACAGGATGGTGAGCAGACCAAACGGAGCTACGACAGCAAGGCGTTTTAAAGTGAAGGCGAGAGGAACGCGAGCACCCACTAGAATACCGATAGGGATGGAAGTGGCGACAGCTAGCCAGGGCCATACCCAGAAATTGGGGAGGGAGGCGGTGGCGGCGATCGCCGCAAGAATGGCGGCGAGACGAACGGAATCTCGAGGAATGAGCAAGCGAACGCCGGGGATGGCATTGTCCCATCCCGCGGCGAATTCGTGCATTCCAAAACGTCCCATAGTCAGTGTGGCGAATTTGTGCGCCGAGTCGTACGTCCGCGGAAATGGGTTAAGAGCCAGGCCGAAACGGCTCCTACAAGAAATAGACCGATGAGTCTATTCGTCCACGATCCTTGTGTTGGTTTAGGCTGAGGCAGGGGAGATTCTCTGGCGGTGTCCGAAAAATGAAGCGTCTTGGCAGCGTATTCGAGACCGTCAGGTTTCTCCGACGAAAAAGGAATGAGTGTTAGTGCCGCCGCCACGAGGACTGCTGCTCCGAGAAGAAGTTTCAGATTGATCCGGTGTGGGGAATTATGCATGGCTTCGAGGAGGATTGAGGGCAGGGGTGAACCCTCGTGTAGTGCCGTAGCCGAGTGCAAAAAGATAGCGAAGAACGAGGACGGTGATGAGACCCTCGCCTAGTCCTATGAGTGCATGAATTCCTCCCATCAGGCTGAGCAGCGTGCTTGCCGCGGCGACGCCAGATAAAGCGAGTTCTGCCCCTGCAGCGAGTGCCGATAGAACAGCCGATGACCAGGCGCCGACGAAAATAGCGATACTACGTCGAGTGGACCACGCGGATTCATCGGCGGGCCGGCCGAGGATTAGTCGATAAATGCCATATCCGCTCAAGGTCGCAATGAAGGCAAGATTGACAACGTTAGCTCCCAGCGCCGTGATGCCCCCGTCCTGGAGGAGCAGAGCTTGAATGACTAGAACCGCAGTCATCACAAGCACGCCCATCCACGGGCCTAACAGGATGGCAAGAAGAGTGCCTCCGAGGAGATGTCCAGAGACGGCAGTTGCGACGGGAAAATTCACCATCTGAGCAGCAAAGACGAATGCGGCGCACAGTCCCACGATGGGAGCCCGAGTGGAAGGGGTGGTGCCGTTACCCGTATCTTGGGCCTTCTTGAGCTGCCTGAGTGCCAGCGCCACTGCTCCCGCTCCGACCACGGTGAGGCCGGTCCAGGTTTTGGCGTCGAGGAAACCGTCGGGTAGGTGCATCAGTTACAGTTTTCTGGGTGTGGATTGAAGCCGGGGCAGAAATGGAGTCATGATTTCCCGAACCTGAGCATTGATGCGGCGGAGTTCGCGGCTGGATTCAGCAAGAAATTTGATAGCCATAATCTCAGGTGAAATACGGGATACTCCGAGGTGACTTTTGGTATCTGAGAGAGCTTCCAAATCAGAAAAAATCTCTTTGGGAAGACTTTTGAGAGACGGTGAGACGATCCAGGCGGCTCCGTAAAAGACCTGCTGCCAGCCAGGGACTTCGAGCATCCAGCAGGACTGATGGGGCTCTACCCGAGCCCGCTCGATGGCTACGGGCTGCCCCGCATGATTGAGAACAAAGGACCACTCGAGCCGATCGTAGGCGAGGCATTCCCCGTGAGCCAGTCGGCCTGGCGCGAGCATCTCAACGAAGTAGATTTCGCCCCCTTCGGCCACGTTGATTTCGGTACGTTGACGGAATACAGAGCCCGCCTGGGGAATCAAGAGCTCAGGGAATACTTCAAGCCACGCCTTCGAAGCGATATTAAAAGATTGCTCGAGTAGGGCATCATCACTTCGTTGTTCACCTCGGTTTCGCTGGGTGTGGGTTCGCGTGGCGCTTGGCGAGGTGAGCAGCACGGCGGTTTCTTCGGCGAGTGAGACGCGGCTTTCCATATAATCTCCCTGGAAAATGCCAGCCGTGGGATTGACGACCTGAACGAGGAGAGTCACGCCGTCCCAATAAGGCTTGCTGATATGAAAAGGCACGGAGTGGTATTGCTGCGTCAGGGTTGTTTCTCCCCGGGCATTGATAGAGGCGCCGAGTTCCAGTTTTCCGGAAACGGAGCGAGCATCAGTTTCTAGTGGAGAAATCACCATCAGGAAGCCGCAGCGGCAGGAGATTCAGTCTCGGTCAGGTCAGTGAAAAATACGTCGCGATGAAACCAGGCTTTAAGATCATCGAGACCACGGCCGGACTTAAAATCGCAGAAGAGGAATGCCTTTTCACCTCGGACGCGAAGAGTGTCTGCCTCCATCACGGAGGTATCGACCTCAACATAGGGAGCGAGATCCACTTTGTTGATGATCAGTAGATCACTGTAGGCGATCGCGGGCCCCCCCTTGCGAGGGATGTCTTCTCCTTCCGTGACATCGATGACGTAGATGAAGACGTCGACCAGTTCAGGGGAAAATGTCGCTGTAAGATTATCACCGCCGCTCTCAACCAGAACAAGTTCGAGGCCTTCGAAAGTTTCCTTGAGCTCCCGAATCGCTTCGAGATTCATCGAGATGTCATCGCGAATGGCAGTGTGCGGGCAGCCGCCTGTCTCGACCCCAAGAATACGTTCCTCCGAGAGAGCCCCCGCACGCTTGAGTGCGGCAGCATCCTCCTGTGTGTAAATATCGTTGGTGACCACTGCCATGTTGTAATGATCGCGAAAGGTATTGCAGAGGTAGAGGGCCAGAGTTGTTTTCCCGGATCCGACCGGGCCGCCAATGCCTACACGGATAAGTTTGTCGTTCGATTTCATGATTGAAGAGCAATGTTAGGAAAGGAAGAGCCTGCAAAAGGCTCGCTTGTGGCGAGCGGAAGCAATATCGAGAAGGGGAGTGAAAGCACCAATCTCGCTTTCCGAAATTTGGAGAGAGCGTTCGGTGAGAGCGTGAAGTTCGAGTGAGGCTTGATGCAGTATTCGCTGTACCGCGGTTTGACCTAGTCTCTGCGTCTTGACTGCGGCGCTGACGACCCCTGAGATAGAAGTGAACCCGAAAGCCTGCATGGCCGCTTCAACTGGAACGCCGTTCAGGAAGGCTTCGAGCCCCGCCACAATAGTGATTTGAGTGTGGCGAAGGCGAGGTATCAGAGATTGCCAGGCATCAGGGTATAATTCGTCGAAATCCATGACAGAAGAGAGGAGTTCAAGGCGCTGCCGTCCAGTTTTTGTCGTTGCCTGGCGAAGTTCCTCAGGTGTGCGCAGAGCGAGGGAGACTTGGTCCAGCCGTTCGAGGGCGTCGCCGTCATTTTCCCGGGTCGCCTCGTAGGCCAGGCGCAAGAGGGGAAGTTCAACCCATTCGAGATTGTGAAGGACATAGGAACGAACGAAACTTTCCAAGCCTTCCACGGAAGTTACTGCAGCCAATTGAACCATCCCCTCCAACCCTCCCGAGTGGGCAAAGCTCCCGGTGGGGTACGCGCTGTCACTGACCTGAAGGAGCGGCCCCAGCCACGCGGGCGAGGATGAGGCCGTGGCTGGGCGCGGATGGGGCGATGTGCTAGCGGATAGAGGCATGACTGTGGCTGAAGAACCCGTGTGAATGTTCGTAGTCGAAGCCAAGATGGTCGTGGCTATGGGCGGCGGAGTGCGGTGGCGGATTAAAGATCTCAAACTGATCTTCGTATGCGAGTGAGAGATCATCGAGGACTCGCTGTATACCCGGGTCTCCCGCCACGAGAAGGCAGTCATTCCTTATTTCGACGGGCTGATGCAAGTTACCTAGCGACCAGCCGAGTCGGGCTGATTGGTCGGGGCTCGTGGGCAGAGGAATGGAAAAAACCGGCTCGGGAAATTGGATGACCTGATAGCGTTTTCGATCGGTTTCGAGGACGATATCCCCATTGCGGAGTGGGTCTTCCAGGCAAAAGGCAAATTCTACACCGTCTTGAGCAGCCCGGCGCCAGCGACATTTCTGGAGACTATGTCGGTCCACTTCGATGGAGACCTGCTCCAGCGTTCTTTCGGTTACTTCAGCTGCTTTTTCGATGATAGGCATTGGGGGAAGCCACACGGAGAGAGTCTCACCTGACTAGAAAAGAAAATAGCGTTGCGCCATGGGAAGGACGTCGAGGGGTTCGCAAACCAATAGCTCTCCATCGGCTCTTACGTTGTAGGTCTCGGGATCAATCTCAATCTTCGGTGCCGCGCTGTTGTGAAGCATGTCCGCTTTGCTGATGGACCGGCAGGTAGCAACGGGTACGAGTCGTTTTTTCACATCGAGTGAATCAGCAAGGCCGGCGTCGAGAGAGGCTTTGCTCACGAAGGTCACCGACGTGGATGCGAGTGCTCGTCCAAAAGCTGCAAACTGAGGGCGATAGTAGGTAGGTTGGGGAGTCGGAATGGAAGCGTTGGGGTCTCCCATGTTGGCGTAGGCGATCATGCCACCTTTGAGAATGAGTTCCGGTTTGACACCGAAGAAGGCAGGCTTCCAGATGACGATGTCAGCCAGTTTTCCCACCGCCAGTGAGCCAACAAGATCAGCCATACCGTGAGTGATGGCCGGGTTGATCGTGTACTTCGCGATGTATCGAAGCGCCCGATAGTTATCAGCGGCAGGGTGTTCGGCGTTGTCTAGTTTGCCAAACTGCACTTTCATTTTGTGGGCGGTCTGCCAGGTGCGGCAGACGACTTCCCCGACTCGTCCCATGGCTTGACTGTCGCTTGCGATCATGGAAATGGCACCGCGGTCATGGAGGATGTCCTCTGCCATAATCGTCTGAGGACGAATCCGTGATTCGGCGAAGGCGACGTCTTCGGGGATCTTGGAATCGAGGTGGTGACAAACCATGAGCATATCGAGATGCTCTTCGAGGGTATTGACGGTAAAGGGCCGCGTTGGATTCGTTGAGGAAGGCAGAACGTTGCTTTCAGCACAGACGCGAAGAATGTCAGGTGCATGGCCGCCCCCGGCACCTTCGGAGTGGTAGGTGTGGATGGTACGTCCTCCGATCGCTTCGAGCGTGCGCTCGACAAACCCGGATTCGTTGAGGGTGTCGGTGTGGATCGCGACTTGAACATCCATCTGGTCAGCAACGGAGAGACAGGAATCGATGGCTCCTGGAGTGGTTCCCCAGTCTTCGTGCAGCTTCAGACCAATGGCCCCGGCGTTGACCTGTTCAATGAGTGGTTGATGGGTGGCGCAGTTTCCTTTGCCAAGAAAGCCGAGATTGACGGGGAAGGCTTCGGCGGCCTCAAGCATGCGCGTGATGTTCCAAGCCCCCGGTGTGCAGGTGGTTGCATTGGTTCCTGTCGCGGGCCCCGTACCGCCTCCGAGCATGGTTGTGACGCCGCTGGCGATCGCTTCCTCGATCTGTTGCGGGCAGATAAAGTGGATGTGGGCGTCGATGCCACCGGCGGTAACGATGCTGCCTTCTGCTGCAATGACTTCAGTGCTGGCACCGACTATCATAGGATGCTTTTTACCCGTTTTGGGATCGGCAAGGACAGACCCAATTCCGCTCTGGATGCCAGGATTTCCGGCATGGCCGATGCCGACGATGTGCCCGCCTTTGACGCCAATGTCGGCTTTCACGATGCCTACTTCGGCGTCGATGATGGTCGCGTTTGTGATGACAAGGTCGAGCACGTCATCCCCCATGGCGGTGGGTGACTGGCCCATGCCGTCACGAATGACTTTGCCGCCCCCGAACTTTATTTCGTTTCCGTAGCCGCCGCCTTCGGCGATGTAGTCTCTTTCGACTTCGATAAAGAGTTCGGAGTCTGCCAGTCGTAATTGGTCACCGACGGTGGGGCCGAACATTTCGGCATACTGTTTGCGGGAAAGTTGAAGTGCCATGTTAGGAGGGGAGTTTACCGTCAATTTTGTTGTTCAGTCCGTAGACTTCGCGTTCGCCAGCGAGGGCGACGACTTCGACATCACGTTCGTCACCGGGTTCAAAACGGATTGCTGTTCCCGCCGGGATATTGAGCCGAAATCCGAGCGATGCATCGCGGTCGAAAAGGAGCGCTTCGTTGACTTCGTAGAAGTGGAAGTGGCTCCCGACCTGAACCGGGCGGTCTCCAGAATTAGAGACGGCTAGCGTTTTGGTTTCGAGGCCCAGGTTGGCTTCGAGGAAGGCGGGTTCCTGCGCGGGGATCAGTTCTCCGGGAATCATGCTCGAATGGGGTTGTGAACGGTTACAAGTTTGGTGCCGTCGGGGAAAGTGGCCTCTACCTGAATTTCATGGATCATTTCAGGCACGCCTTCCATAACTTCGTCTGCTTTGAGAATGGTGGTGCCGAAGCTCATGAGGTCTGCTACGGATTTGCCATCGCGGGCACCCTCCATGATTTCGTAAGTGATAATGGCAACCGCCTCCGGATAGTTCAGTTTTACGCCACGGTTCAACCGGCGTCGGGAGAGGTCAGCGGCTGTGACGATAAGCAGTTTGTCGCGTTCTCGAGGGGTCAGATGCATGGATGGGGGGGATCCGGGGAGGGGAGGTTAGAAACGAGAAGGTGTGTGGATATGTTAGACTGTGAGGTATTTGGCAATGGCCTTCTCATCAAGTTCATCAATGGTACCGTGTTTAACGATGCTGCCGCGGTCCATGATGTAGAAGCGATCACTAATCGCTTTGGCGAAATCGAGGTACTGCTCGACCAGGAAAATGCTCATGCGTCCTTCCTCTTTCAGCATGATGAGAGTGTCCTCAATTTGATCAATGATTGATGGTTGAATGCCTTCAGTGGGTTCGTCGAGAACAAGTAACTTTGGGTCGGTAAGGAGAGCCCGGCCGATCGCGAGTTGCTGTTGCTGACCGCCGCTGAGCACACCACCTTTGCGCTTCAGCATATCTTTGAGAACGGGGAAGAGTTCGAAGACACGGTCTAGTTGATCCCTGGCTTTCGGGCCGTGGACAACGATGCCGATCTTTAGATTTTCCCAGACAGTGAGGTTGGGAAAGATATCGCGTCCCTGAGGAACGGACGCCATGCCGCGGCGGGCGCGTTCCTCGGGCTTGAGTGATGTCACATCCGTGCCGTCTAGGAATATCTTACCGGCCCGCGGCTTCAGCAGTCCTAGCGACGTCTTTAGGGTAGTTGTCTTACCGACCCCATTGCGACCCATGAGGCAAACGAGCTGGCTTTTGGGGATCTCGATGTCTACCCCGCGCAGGATGATTGATTGGTCATAGGCTACCTGGATGTTCTTGAGACATAGAGTCGGGGTGGCATCAAGGGGCTCACAGTTTGAGGAGGTTGCCTCGAGTAATTCGATAGCGGATGTAGTCATGGGGATCAGGACTCAGAAGTGGCAAGTGTTTCGGCTTCAGCTTTCTTCGCTTCGGCTTCGAGGTGTTCCTGGCTGTGTTTTCTGCCGAGGTAAACTTCAAGGACCCTCGGATCAGCCTGGACTTCGTCGACTTTGCCCTCTTTGAGAACGCTGCCTTGATGAAGTACGGTAACTTTTCGTGCGATCTGCCGAATGAATTCCATGTCGTGTTCAATCACGATAATGCTGTGTTTCCCTTCGAGGCTGAGTAGAAGTTCGCCGGTGCGTTCGGTCTCTTCATCGGTCATGCCTGCTGCGGGTTCATCGACGAGGAGTAGTGATGGATTTTGAGCCAGCAGCATGCCAATCTCTAGCCACTGCTTTTGGCCGTGGGAAAGAGAGCCAGCGAACTCGCCTTTGCGCTCTTCGAGGCGAACGGTTTGGAGTACTTCGTGAATACGTTCACGATGCTCTTCCTTTTCCTTGTAGAAGAGGGAGGCAAAAACGCCTCGAGGGCCCTCAAGGGAAAGGAGTAAATTGTCGTAGACAGTGTGCTCCGCGTAGATTGAAGGAGTTTGGAATTTTCGGCCGATGCCGAGGCGGTTAATCTCAAACTCTTTCAGCTTGGTGAGGTCGTGCTTGTGTCCGGGGCCGAATTCAATGGTGCCTGTGTCAGGGCGTATTCGGCCGGTGATAAGGTCAAGTAGAGTGCTCTTGCCGGCTCCGTTCGGTCCGATGATGGTACGAAGCTCTCCCCTGTCCATGTAGAAGTTCAGGTCGTTGATGACCTTAAAGCCATCGAAGCTCTTGTTGAGATCTTCGATCGTAAGAATGAATTCAGGAATCGGATGATTCGTATCTGCGCTGGGTGGTGAATCTTTCAACGTATCAAGGGGTGAAATTGGTGGATCAGATTGATCGCAGGATCAGGCTTTGATCGAGCTGGAAGGTTCTTCGATCGATGGATCAGCCTCATCGTGAGTTCTGAAGTACCGAATGAGGCTTTTTATCTGAGAGGGAATGCTGATGATTCCTCCGGGGAGGAATAATACAACGAGCACGAAGAGCACCCCGAGGATGATGAGCCAGGAATCGGGGTGCTGATAGGTCGCCCAACTTTTCAAGGCGTTGACGAAGACGGCCCCGATAATGGGACCCCATAGAGTTGCGCGGCCGCCAACAGCGACCCAGACGACAACCTCAAGTGATTTTGCTGGCTTCATTTCCTCCGGATTTATAATTCCAATCTGAGGGACGTAAAGCGCTCCCGCGATTGCTGCGAGGACAGCAGAGAGGACAAAGATGAAGAGTTTGTAAGATTCTGTGGAGTAGCCAGAAAATCGAACCCGATTTTCACTGTCTCGAATGGCTTGTTGGACTTTCCCGAACTTGGTTTGATTCAGCCACCAATTGATGAGGAAACACAGGACGAGAAAGATGCCTGATGCCATGAAGAGTCCACGTTGGGTGGCTGGGTCTGAAAAGCTATGTCCAAGGATGAACTTAAAGTCAGTAAAACCGTTGTTTCCACCAAAGGTAAAGTCATTCCGAAAGAAGAGCAGGCAGGCGGCATAGGTGAGTGCCTGCGTCATGATACTGAAATAAACGCCTTTGATTCGTGAGCGGAAGGCTAGAAAGCCAAAGATCAGCGCGACTACTCCCGGGACCCATAGAACGGCTCCGGAAGCGAACCAGAAGTTGTAAAACGGTTCCCAGTGTCGAGGTAATTCTTTGTAGCCGAGGAATACCATAAAATCCGGCAATTGGTTCTGATAGGCACCCATTTCACCAATCATCAGCATGAGGTACATCCCCATGGCATAGCCGCCAAGAGCGAAGAAGAGGCATTGGCCTAGGCACAAAAGGCCGGTGTAGCCCCATAGTAAATTCAAGGAGACAGCCAGGGCGGCGTAGCAGACATACTTGCCCCAAAGGTTCAGAGTGAAATTGGAAACATGAAGCGCAGAGCCTTCAGCGGTCGTGTTAAGAAGGGGGATGAGGATGACGATCGCGACAAAGAAAATCGCGATTGAGAACAGGTCCTTGTTCTTCCAAAGCTTGGTTTGCATAGCGGTATCGAAGTTGAAAGAAAGGGCTAGCCTTCAAGGCTACGGGATCGTGCCGGGAAGAGTCCGCCTGGGCGCCATTGGAGAAATGCGATAATGGCGACGAGCACGCAGATCTTGCCCATTACCGGCCCTAGGGTGGGTTGCAAAACTTGATCAACAACGCCGATGCCAAGAGCGGAAATAACGGTGCCGATGATGTTTCCTACGCCGCCGGCAACGACGACCATGAAGCTGTCGACGATATAGCTTTGACCAAGCGAGGGACCGACGTTTCCTATTTGGGAGAGAAAGGCGCCAGCAAGGCCGGCCAAGCCAGATCCAAAACAGAATGTCAGGGTACGCACGCGTGCGGTGCGAATGCCCATGGTAGCGGCCATTTCGCGGTTTTGCATAACGGCCCGAATACACAGACCGAGGGGAGTTCGAGTCATCAATAGCCACGTGCCAATGACAATTAGAATGGCAAATCCAATGACGAAGATGCGGTTGTAACCGAGGGTGACATCGGCAATTTCGAAACTTCCCATGAGCCAGCGGGGGGAGTTGACCTGACGGTTGGAGGCGCCAAAGCCGAGGCGGAAAACCTGTTGTAATACGAGAGAGACTCCCCAGGTGGCGAGAAGAGATTCCAAGGGGCGCTTGTAGAGAAACTGGATAACACCGCGTTCAAGGACCAGGCCGAGTAAGGCGGCCGCAAGGAAAGAAACTGGGAGTGCGAAAATAAAGTAGAGTTCGAAACCGAAGCCAGAGTCTCCAAACCAGCTGGTGAAAACAACCTCGGTCAGATAGGTGGCGTAGGCCCCAACAGCAATCAGCTCACCGTGAGCCATATTGATGACTCCCATTAGTCCAAAGGTGATCGCGAGGCCCAGTGAGACAATTAGAAGAACTGAGCCGAGGCTGATACCGCGAAAGCAGGTGCCCCAGAAATCGACAATGGAAAGGTAGGCGTTGATTTGATTCACGGCTTCCACCGACGCCTCGAAAATCTCTCTGTCTGTGCTGTCTCCGGCGCCTTCCTGGTAAGAGATCTGTTGGTTAAGGAAATCAAGGCCGGCGATTGACTTTATCTCTCCCAGTTTCTCGATAGACGTCAGAATCTGGTCGCGATCTCCGACCAAAAGGTAGGTAATGGCGATGCCTTCTTCAAGCGAGCTTCTGACATCGGGATCAGTTTCTACTTCTAGTCGAGCTTCGAGAATGGGAACGTAGGGTCCGCGCTGCATTAGCCCAAGTTTGAGCGCCGCTTCAGCTCGCGCCTTTGGATCAGGTGATCCCAAAGCAAGGAGGTCGGTTGTTGTCTTCATCGCACGGCGAAGACCAGAGGATGTATCGACTGGTTCGAGGTCGGAAGGGACAAAAGAGAGAGCGGTTCCGTCGGGGGCAATAAGAGGCCCATTTGTATCGACGCGCTTGGCGGGTGAGGGAGTCTCCGACTCAGAGTCCTCTAGACGGAATGGGACTTTCACCTCTTCACTTCCGGGGACTTCGTAGAGGAAAATTTCGCCTTGTTTCCAGGCTTCAAAGATTTCACTAACATAAGGATCACCCGTCTCAGCGAGAGATTCAATTAGCTGAAGTTGCTCCTTACCTTCGGCGAGGATGGACCCTGATAGTGTGTTGCCTGTGCTGGCGAAAGATTGATTGGTGAGGATAAGTGAAACGACAATAATTGAGTTGATAACGAATAAATGAAAATCACAGAAATTCAGTTTGGAGAGACTTTTCATACTGTGGGTGGTCCAGAAAGGGATATAGCCCTTTCTGCTTCTTAGCCGGATTCATGCCGATCTCGGTTGGAAACTAGAAAAAGGAGAGGCGGGCTACTAGTGCCCGCCTCTCGCGAGTGTTTCAATCCAATACCAAGGGAAAGAAAAGAGTACAAATTGTGATGCTTAACCTTATTTGAAGGTGCCTTTGAGCCATGGCTCGCCTTTGACACCTTCAAAGGAATCGACGACCTTGAACTGTCCATCGGCAAGAGTTTCGCCTATATAGACGTTTTTGGTAACATGGTGGTTCTTCTGGCTGGTGACAGTGCCACCGGGACCGTCGAAAGAAATGCCTTCCTCCAATGCGGCTACGACTTCTTTGACATCAAAAGAGCCTGCTTTTTCGACCGCCGCTTTCCAGAGGTAGACTCCATTGTAAGAGAGGACCATTGGGCTACAGGTCACGCGGTTCTCTTTCTCAATTCCGTTGACGTCAGCGGTTTTGAGCCAGGAATTGAATCCGTCGATGAATTTAGTGTTTGCTTCACTCTCGAGAGACATGAAGTAAGTCCAGCATCCGAGGTGGCCTACGAGATCCTTGGTCGGAAGACTGCGGAATTCGTCTTCAGAAAGGCTGAAAGAAACGACGGGACAGTCTTCAGAAGTGAGCCCTGAAGCGGCGAACTCTTTAAAGAAAGACACGTTGGAATCACCGTTGACAGTGTTGATGACACAGGCGTTACCGCTGGCAGAAAAACGCTTGATTTCAGACACAATTTGCTGGTAGTCCGTGTGGCTGAAAGGCGTATATTTACCAGCGGAGATTACTTCGCCGCTATCGTCCTTGCGGAGGCCACCGCCAATGTTCTCGATTGGTACACCTTTTGAGAGGAGATACTCAAGAAGCACGAGGTTGGTGGTTTGTGGATAGACGTAGTCAGTTCCGATCAGGTAGAATTTTTCCCAGCCTTGGTCGAGTAGGTAGTCTACGGCAGGTATGGCTTGCTGGTTCACCGCTTCAGCAGTGTAGATGATGTTAGGGGATTCTTCTTCACCCTCGTATTGAACGGGATAAAAAAGGAGACCATTGTTTTCTTCGTAGACAGGAAGAACAGATTTACGGGAAACAGATGTCCAGCAACCGAAGGTCACGGCGACTTCATCCTGGAGCAGGAGCTGCTTGGCTTTCTCTGCGAAGAGAGGCCAGTCGGAAGCACCGTCAACGACGACAGGCTCGATCATTTTTCCAAGCACACCGCCTGAGGCGTTGATTTCGTCAAAAGTGTATAGGAGAACGTCGCGAAGGGATGTTTCACTGATGGCCATGGTCCCGCTGAGAGAGTGAAGGACACCGACTTTAACGGTGTCTTCCTCTGCACGAAGAGACAAGGTTGGTGCGAAAGCAATGGTGGCGGCGACGAGAATTGCGGCATGCCGCGATAGGAGCGATTTGATATACGATAATTTCATGAGCGGTAGAACTGTTTGAGTTGTAGATTGGATCTGTCGTGAAGGGTCTACGGAGTTTCGGATGAACACAGGGTGATGCCGATGCCTCCTTAGGGGAGGACAAAAAAAGGGTAAGAGACCAACTTTAGAGGAAATCCCTTACCCATGGGTGGCTCAACTAGAATGAGCAGCCGATACCGAAATTGGCAGTCCAGAAATCTTCGGTAGGGTTAGCGATGTTGGTCGCGTCAGTGTGGTACCATGTCGCACCCGCGTGGACATCCCATTCGCCGTAGGCGGAAGAGATAAACTCGAGAGGGTAAGTAGCACTCAATCCAATGGAAGAGTAGCCGTAGCCACTACTTCCAGCTGCAGCGCCGTGGAAGTTGTTGCCAGCGACACCGATGTTGATCGGAAGGCTGAAGTCAACACCTCCAAAGCTGACGCCATCATTGAAAGCAAAGCCATCAATTCCGAGAACCCAGTAGGTTCCTTCGTTGCCACCGGAAGCACCGGCGTCAAGGCGGTTGTGGATTGTTAGAGAGGGAGCGAGAACGGTGTCGACGGCGAGAATGATGTCAAGAATCTCCTCTGTGGTACCTCCATAGATCCATGACTGGTAGACCACGCTGGTGGCAACCGGTCCGAGATTGAAGTCAAACCCAGCCCAGATGTCGATCTCCTGAATGCGGCCTCCGATAGAGTTGGCAGCATTGTCGTTGACATCCCACCAAGTTCCGATTCGGAAGGTTGTGTCTCCAGGCAGAGCCCATGCGAGTTCGAGAGAAGGATTAAATAGCCCATCATTGAATGTGCTTCCTCCGAGTCCCCAGACATCAAAACCGTAGGAGATGAAGTGCGAATTGTAGTCAAATGAGAGAGAGCCTGAAATGACTGACTCGGGTTCATAAGTCATGGGCTCTTTGTCCGGCATTGCGTAGTCCCCGGCGTAACTGCTTGAGGTAATTGCCAGAGCAATAGCCCCAATCGTATAGCGATTTGTAATCTTCATTTTTTTCGTTTTTATTGTGTTGGTTGATTTGTGAATTCCCCGCTTCGTGAGCATTTTTGACTCTCGGTTAGGTCGAAGAAGACACATCCAATTAAAGCAATTGGTATGCCATATGAGGCGAATGTGAGCGGAAACAGCCCGTGCGGTGAGGCGTGAGTCGCCAAGGCTCACGCGGTGAATGAGTTATGTGATAATCTTTTTTTCAGCAACGAGGCAGTCTGTTCCAGTTGAAGCTTGGATTGTCATACTTCCAGCTTAGATGGTAATACTTTTCCCGGTTTTGGCTGTCTGGAGAGGTTGTTGAATGGCGGGAAGGCGTGCTGTTTGCAGTAGCGAATCCAGCTTATTTGCTGAGATCGAATTCGACTGAGAACCTGCATTTTGTGATGGTCTGACGAAGGCATCTGCCATGGAGCAAGAACGAGATTGATTCCGTGGTCGCGGAAATCGTGAAGCACTCAATCACGCTTGATGAGATTGAGTATTTCGACCTTCGAAAAGGATCCGTTAGAGCCGAATAGTCTGAACGAGGACACAGCGTACGATGACTCGTTGAATTGAATGAAGTCTGAAAAGCAAGGTGACGACTGACCGGAAAGATAAACTGCTGGCACATCAGGATCCTATTCTCGCAACAAATTCGCTGCCGAAATATGAGCCAACAAGGAAGTCGAGGGCTAAGGAGAAATGAAATTCCACCTGCGGGCGTAGATACTTTAGATCGGTAACTGCGCGTCGAGTTCGTTTGAGCCGTAGATCTTTGCGTGTAGGAATGATTTGAAGAATGGAATAATAAGTAAAATATGGAGCGCCAATTTGTTGTGCTGCCTCGTTAGGGGGCGCCCCCAAATTCGCTGATAGTATCTATATTGACTTTGATGAATTTTAACGGATTCTTAGGCGAATGGATTCTCTTCGTTCCATCCTTATCTTCAGCGTGATCGGCTATTGTTTGGTCATTACGAATGTTTCCGGTCAGACTTTTGTGGTCAATGATCGAAGTGCCACAGTCACGAATGCCAATATCAGAACAGGCGGATTGACAGCCGGAGACACGATCAGCTTTCAGGGAGCGGTTAATGTGGCTGGTGGTCAGGGCGTTTCGATTACTCCAGTGCTGACAGGGCTTTCCTTCACCGTTGAAACGGGAGCGAGTATCTTTGCTGGCGGTGGTCCCGGTTTTGCCTTCGATCCGCCTGGTGGTGTGTCATCATTCGACGGGAGATTTTTGAACAATGGTTCAATTATATCTGCTGTAACAGTGGGGGTCGGGTTTGGGTTTGATCTCAGCGGATCATTTGAGAACACCGGTTTTGTGAGGGGTGCGGGAGCTGCTGGAGTAACCGTAATTAACGACCTCACGGGGAGCTTCAATAATTCGGGCACGATCCTTGGTGTTTCAGGCGCTGATGGAGCCGCGATATTGAACGATTTGGGAGTGACTGGCCGATTTCTGAATACAGGTACTATCACCGGAGAGGCTGATGGCGTTTATATTGGCAACGATTTACTAGGCCGATTGGTGAACTACGGCCTGTTTCAGGGAGGTAGCGATGATGGCTTGGACATCGACGGCGATTTGTCGGGAACCCTGATTAACTACGGTCGGATCATTAGTTCTGTGATGGGCGAACACGGGGTTGAAGTCGAAGATGATTTGACCGGAGATTTCTACAATTACGGTTTTATCCAGGGAGCAGATGATGGGGTTGATCTGGATGATGTGAAAGCCCCCGGCAGGATTTTTAACTATGGAACCATCATCGGGGGAGATGACGGCTTGGACGTTTTTGATGAGATGAGCGGCAGCATCTTTAACTATGGCTCCATTACGGCGGCAGTGGATGGATTGGACGTCGATGGAGATCTTTCTGGATTGCTCTTTAACTGCGGCATTATTGAAGGGGCTGCCGACGGATTGAGTCTGCTGACGACGACGGGAACGGTGCAGAACCACGGCGGTCGGATTCAGGGTGGCGCCAATGCGATTTCGCTGGGAGCCGGAAACGGCACGCTCATTCTTTCCGGTCCATCTCACCTCGTTGGCCTGGTCGATGGACAAGCTGGAATGAGTGATGTGCTGAAGTTTCAGAATATGCGGGGCATCACTGATGCCAAACGGGCGGAACTGGTGGCGCTTGCCGCTGCTGACAGCGCCGCTCTTACGACCGTGACCTTGTTTGGAGAGACCATTTCCTGGCAGAATTTTGAGGATATTCAGGCGGTCGCCGGAACCCTTGTCTCCTACCAGAGTCTGATTACGGATCCAGGGCTTCAAGTCTATGCGGCATCGCTGGATAACGTCACTGGGTTGAACGATAGCTTCCGTCAGTTCCTCAAAGGCCTCAATGATGTCGATGCTGGATCCTTGAATGACGTGCTTAGCAACACATCGGGAAGGACGGTCTCAAATGCGCTTGGTGATTTATTTCGAGAGCAGGATGTGAACTTTTTCCATATGTTTTCAAATCAGTTTTCGTCGCTTCGTGGTGATGTCTCGGGTCCGATCGCATCTAACCAAAGCGGGGGTGTGCAATCGACCGGGCTGTTTTCTCAGGAAGTGCCAGTTGGCATGTCGGTGGGTAGGCCTCCCGAAAAGTATCAGACCTGGGTGACCAGCTACGTTGGCAATGGAACTCAAGGGCAGAATGCTTCCCGAGCGGCGGCGGATTACGATAAGACTTCGATTCTGTTTGGCCGTGGCACTGATCTCAATGAGAATTGGTATCTGGGCGGTTTTGGCGGTTACGCTCGAAACGAAGGGCAGGTGGATCGTTTTGGAAGTTATCTGGAAACCAACGGCGGCTATGTTGGCGCGAATGCCCAGTTCAGAAGCGGCGACGTGTTTGCGAATTTTGCTGGTGCTATCGGATTCCAGGATGTGAAGTCAGTGCGCCGAGATTTTCTCTCGAATCGAATGGATGGAGACACAGATTCAATTGGTGGTTTTCTATACACCCAGATGGGTCGCGACTTTTATCTGGGGGAAGAGAACGACCTGAGGGTGACTCCTTATCTGGGAATGACGCTGAGTGCTCATTCGGTTGACGGCTATTCGGAGGCGGGGCCTGTGGGTACCAGTCTTCGTTTCGCCGATGAATCGACGACGACGTTTCAGACAATTCTGGGCGTAAATGCTTCGTGTTATCACAAGACGTCGGGAGGTTGGCTGCGCCCTCGTGCTGATCTGGCGTGGTGGCATGCTTATGACGGCGACCAACGTTTTTCTGCAGGTCTTGCCGCTCCAGGTTTAATGCCTGGATTTAGTATTGCTTCAGAAGCGGCCAACCAGAATCGGGGAGTGTTTCAGATCGGCATCGAGTTTGGAGTGGATGGACTCGAGAACTGGGTATTTGAGGCTGGTTATTTCGGAGTTCTCGGAGATGACGATTACAGTTCTCATGGTGGAACCGTGGGAGCTCGGGTAGAGTTCTAGTGAAGTGGGTGACGTATCGGGCGCTTGCCGGTGGTGATTGATTGAATTTTGCGATTCTCTCCGATAGGCTTGGTTGATGAAGATACTTGTGTTCGCTCTTTTCGTATTGATCGCTGCTCCTCTCGCCGGGCAGGAAGGAAAAGGGGTAGATTTACCCGGAGAGGCTTCCAGGAAAACGCGGAAGCAACATCCTGCCTACGCGGAGGTGGTGGATGATTCCGCTTTGCCGAGAGTGCTCATTATCGGAGATTCCATTTCCATCGGGTATACCGCGGCAGCGCGCGAAGCGCTGGCGGGCATAACAAATGTGCATCGTGTTAAGGGGAATGCAGGGCACACGGAGATGGGCCTGGCTGGGCTATCAAAATGGCTTTCGGATGAAAAAGGGAAATGGGACCTGATCCATTTTAACTGGGGCTTGTGGGATTTGTGTTATCGAAATCCTGAGTCAAAAACTCAAGGGAATCGCGATAAAATCGCCGGGACACTCACGTTTTCACCGGAGGTCTATGCCGCCAATCTCGAGGAGATTGTGAAGCAGTTGAAGCAAACTGGTGCGGTGCTTGTTTTCGCCACCACTACTCCGGTTCCGGAGGGCGAGGCAGGTCGGAAAGTAGGGGATGATCAGATTTACAATGAAGCTGCTCTTGCTGTGATGAAGCGAAATAACGTCCTGATCGATGATCTCAACGCGGTGATGGCGGGTAAGATGAAAGAGTATGCCAAGGGTCCTGGCGATGTTCATTTCACCGATGTGGGCTATGCATTACTTGGCAATGCCGTCGCGAAAGCGATTGAGTCAGCGCTGAATCGATAGAGCTGACGGGCAACACCTGTCGGGGAGCCCCGCCTACTCGAGCGATTTCAACCGGATGTTTCGGAAAGCGACGGTGCAGCCTTTTCCGTGATCCTGCAGGGCGATAAAGCCTTTTGATCGGCTCATCTCCGAGTCGAGATCGGTCACTTTGGAAAACACCACTCCGTTGACCTTTTGAGTGAGGGTGTTGCCTTTCGCAATGATTTCCATGGTGTTCCACTCGTGCTCTGTGTAGTGGGCTTTCACCTCATCGGGATCTGCCACCTGGACCACCGATTTTTCTCCTGATTCGGAGATCGTGACTTCTTCGCCGGCTAGTGCCATGAGATGACGCTCCTCGCGTTTGGGTTCTTCCTTGTCGAGAAGGGAGTGGTGCCAAAGGCCCATCACATCCTGCTGAGCGATTTCGACCTGATAGCCGTGGATTTGCCAATCGCCGAGGTCATCGCTCCGAACTTGGACGCCTGCGTTACCTTTGTCCCAACGAAATTCGAGTCGCAGGATGAAGTCGCCAGGTTGTTCTTTTCTCCAGACGAGCCAGTTCCTTTCTTTGGATTCGCCGGTGCACCAGATTTCTCCATCTCGCGCTTCCCATGCTCCTGGTTTGCTGTCCCAGTCAGTGAGGTCTTTGCCATTGAAAAGGGCGGTGAATCCGTCTTCAGATTGAAGGAAGATTGGAGTCAAAAGAGTGATGGATAGGGCAATGAGGAGATAGGTTTTCATGGCAGTTGGGGGGCGGCCGCTCTGGCTGCTAAAGAGTGTGATTTGAAAAAAAAGAATTTTGATGGAAAAAGAGATTAAGGAAAGAGCAGAGGGGCAAACTTGGAAAAGTAGTCACGCCAAATCGACCAGCTGTGACCGCCTTCGGTCAGGATCCAGTCATAGCTAATGCCAGCCTCGTCGAGGGTGGCGGTGAACTTTTTGTTTTCGCCGAGAAGGAAGTCATCCTCTCCGATGGCGATCCAAAACAGATTGAGTTGTGCATTGGTATGATCAGGATCGCTGAGAGCCTCCTTTACCGCTTCCGGATTCGGAACGGCGGCGCTGAAGGCACCAATCGCAGCGAAGGAATCGAGTTCGTTTAGCCCTATCGTGAGTGAGTGAAGGCCGCCCATTGACAGGCCGGTGATGGCTCGATTATTACGGCCGGATTTGACTCGGTATAGGTGTTCGACGAGAGGCAGGGCGGCGTCCATGAGGTCAGCTCGAAGTTCTTCTGTGTTTTTGTCAGAGCGCCCATCGCCGTAGGACTCGGGGATAGGATGACCGTCGGCCATTACGATGATCATGGGCGTGGCAGCTTCCGATGCAATGAGGTTATCGAGAATCCAGTGAGCCTTGCCGTAGGTCGTCCAGGTTTCGTAGCTGTCGCTGTGGCCATGTTGGAGAACGAGTATCGGGTAGGCGTCGTTCCCCTCTTCGTAGCCGGGAGGAGTGTAGACCCGAATGTGCCTTAGGCGATTGATGGGCTGGGAATGATAGCTGTGAGTGTGGACGGTGCCGTGAGGCACGTCTTTGAAGTCGTATAGGTGGTCGCCGGGCAGGTGGAGTATACTGGTCTTGGGAGCGCGCATCGGTTTGAGCGATGGGTTTCCGGGATCGAGCATTTTCACCCCGTCGATGGTGAAGCTGTAGCCGTAGAGGCCAGGTTCGACTGCTTCAAGGGTGACGGACCAAATGCCGTTTTCACCTTTTGTCATAGCGGCCGTTTTGACCGGATTCATTTCGCCGGAGACAAAGACTTCTTCCGCCGAATGGGCCTGAATTCGGAAGGTGACATCACCATTCTGATGAATGGATGGAGAGACGACAGGCGGGGCCTTCATTTTCTTCTTTTTGTCTTCTGCCGTGGCAGGGAGAACGGCCAGCACGAAAGCGGCGAGTATCAGAGAAGTGATTTGGAAACGAATCATACTCTGAGAGTGTTACCCAATTTGAGCGATTAGGTAACGACGTGATTGGGGGATGCAAGAAATTGAACCTTGCCGGAGCCAGGCTGGCCGTGCGTGCTCTAGACTTCTGGCAAACGGTCTAAATGAGAGAGCTACGAAGCAAATACAGCAGAATCGCGGCGGCGAGAAAAATGGCGCCCGCGATTTCTTTTTTGCCAAATCGCTCGGCACGGTGATGAAAGCGAACGAACTCCAATAGTTTTCCAGTGGGGCATGCGTAACGACAGTAGCCCATGGGGACGAAGGACGCGAAGATGAGGCTTGCGATCAGGAGAGTGATCGTGATCCAACCCGCGGCTTGCCAGACATAGGCATCGAAGGGTTCCAGCGAAGCAATGTCAAAGTCGAGGCCTAGCATTCCGACGAGAAAGACCCAAGCCAGGAGAATCCCGGGAATGAGTTTGAGCCAGCGCTCCTTGTCATGAGGAATGTGCAGGCGCCATTTCTTGGGGAGGTAGCGCATCAACAACTGTTGGGCTGCCCCATGAGGGCAAGTGTGATGGCAATAGACTTGGCGTCCTGTGGCAATGGGCAAAAGAAAAGAGGCTGCGACGAGGAGAACCAAACCGGGGCTGATGAGCCAGGCGATGCCGCTCTTGGTCCATCCTAACAGGACGGCTTGGGCGACCATGTCGCCACTGATGAGTCCGACGTATACCACTAGAAGGATTTGGTAAGCAAGGCGCAGCCGTTTGTGGGTTCGCAACCGGGTAAAAGCCATGAGGCAAGACAGGATGACGAGAATCGCGAGGCCGATGTCCCGCGTTGCGATGTTGAGCTGGAAGGTGTGAGTTCCGACGGAACTGGAGGCGCTGTCTTCCTGCAGGGTTAAAGCGACTGCATCTGCCAGGGCGTAGCTGGTCATGGTGGCTCCGCTGACACCATCGATGCCGTGTTCGGTGTAGTCCTTACCTTGGAAGCTGGTAACGGACAAGTTCTCGAACTTTCGGAAAAAGTATTTCTCGAAGATGACATCTTCCACGTAGCGGACGTTGTCGTAGCTCTTGCGAATTTTGACGCCGAGAAGCGTTTTGCGATCGGAGTTCAGTGCGATGAGCACATCGATGGGACCCTGATAGCCTTGAACCCGATTGGCGAGATGAGCGGTGTTGAGCGCAAAGCCGAGGGCGCCGCCGTCTTCAGACCTCACGGCGAAGACCGTGGGATTGCTTTGAATTCCTTCAAGGGTTGTTGCTTCCGGAAAGAACGTCTGCACTTCGTCGAGTGTGATGGGATCGGGAAAGCGCAGGTTCGGGCCTTCTCCAGCGAGCCGGTAGACAATGCCTTCTCGAATGGCGAGACTGGTCAGGGTGGCGCCGCTGACAGCATCAATGTCCCGGAGCACCGCTATTTCGTCCCAGGTTTTGCCGATGTAGTTGTTGAGGAACGATTCTTCTTCGATGATTTCCTCGACGTGGTCTTCAGTATCACCGCTCTTGAGAATTTGGGCACCGAGGCAGGTACTGCCGGCATCGAAGATCAAGAGCGAAGTGGTTGGTCCTGAGTAGCCGATGATCCAATCACTCGCCGGAGAGGTGATCGCAAAAAATCCTATTCGGTCACCCGCTTCATCGAGGACAAATCGGGTGCCATCTGACTGAGTTTTGTCGGCTAGTGAAAAGGCGTTGGGTAGCCAATTGATCACCTTACTGAGGGGAACGTCAGGAATGGATTCCTGCGAGCGAATCCAGTTGTGCTGGGAACGAATGAACCAGGCGATAGCCACCAATATGGCCACGCGATAGAGTTGGATCAGTCGTCCCCGCCAAGCTGGAGGTATCATTCAGCAGGACTAACTTCCAGAACCTGTACTGCGTCAATGTGAAGGTTACCTGTGGCACCTTCGTTGGAGAATATGACGGCAGCCGGAACGGCGCCTTCAAAACTGAAGATTCCCAGTGAGTGGAACCCTTTGTCCAGAGTGGGTTGCTTTTGTTGATCTACCCTTGCTTCAGAGTCGCCATCTTTTAATCCAGTGACTTTCACTAAGGCATTAGGAGAGCGGTTTTCGTGAGGCTGCCAGGAAATACGGACCTCATAGTTCCCGGATTTTGGAGGAGTGAAATCAAATCGTGCTTCTGCAGGATTGCTGCTGGAGGCGTAGGAGTAGTGTCTTCCAACAAAGCCTTTTAACCCTTCTCCTTGCTTCCATGATCCCGTCAACGTGGCGTTGGCGTCGTCGATCACGATGCCGGGGAGGGATTGCGGCATAAGAAAGGAGTATGCAATGGGAGCCATTTCGGTGAGCCCAGTGTCTATCTCAAACTCGCTTGTCAAATCCGCGCGGCGAATGTTGCCGAACTGCTTGAGAAGCGTTTCCATCTCGTCCCAGTATTTTTCGTAGACGTCTCGCGGACTGCACTCTTTTTCAATACAGATTGAAGCAGCTTTTCCGACGACGACACCCATCATGCCGCAGGTTTTCATGACACGAACTGTTCCGAGTGCTTCATGTGTCACGCTGACATTACGACCAGCGGTGAAGAGATTATTGATGTTTCGTGAATAAAAGCAGCGGTAAGGAACTGGGTAGCCGATTCGTTTGTCGATAGCCCGGTTGTGTTCCGCTACCGAGATGAAAGGATTGTCGGCGTATTTGCCAAGGTATTCCTTTTTGGGGTAGTGAAGATCGACTGACCAGGTCGTGAGCACGCAGCCATCTTTGAACTCTTTTTTGGCGATGATATCAGATTCGGAAAGGACAACGTCACCGAGAATCTGTTGGGTTTCCCGGGTGCCGCCAACGTAAGCGAGCCATTTGAGTTGAGCGTTGGCGTGGGATTTTTCGAGCGGGTCGTAGTCAGCGTAGAGCCCTTTATTCTTGAGTGAGTTCCAGGCTCCATAGGAGGCTCGAAGGTTCCAGTCTCGAATTAGCTCCAAATCACTCAAAGGATCCTTGTCGAAACCACTTTCCCAGAACCACTGGGCATGGAAACGACTAGGGTAGGGGAATTCTTCTTCGGTGAGGTCGAGTGCCCAGGGCGTTTCGGGAAAGGGCTGGGCCTCAGTGGTGTTTTCCCACATCCACATGTTGCTCATGCCCATGCGACCCTTTTCGTGCATTTCGATGTCAGCTCCTGCCCACATGCCGATGAAACCGTGGCCGGTGGTGTCGACGAAGAAGGGAGCCTCGAATTTTCGGATACGATTGGTGCGTGTCTCGAGAGCGATTACGGCGCCAATTTCTTCATCGCTGTTCATCTCAACTTTGAATGCATGGTGGCCAAGGAAAAGAGAAAGGTTTTTCTCGTTGCGAAGGATCTTCTCTTTTTTGTCATCTTCCCACTCGGCGTAGGGGCTGGGTGAGGCGGATGCCTCGTCCTCCAGTTCGCGAATGATGTCTCCGACAGGGTAGAGTCCGTTTGGAGTGTTGCCTTTAGCCCATACACGGACTTCAGAGCTACCATTGCCGCCGAGAACGTCGCGGTTTTGAATGAGCGCAACTTTGATTCCCATGCGTGCTGCTGAAACCGCCGCACCCATGCCGGAATAGCCTCCGCCTACGACGACGAGATCAAAGTCACCGGCGTTTTCGGGTTCAGCATCAAAGCCTAACATGGTGCGGCGCCAGGCAGGAAGCGGTTCGTTGCTGTTGTCGGGGATGAAATCTGGATCGGTGGAGAAAACGATGGCGTCGCAGCGACCGTCGAAGCCGGTCAGGTCAGTCAGCTTCAGTTCGGAGTCGCCTTTAGAGAGCTCAATGGTGCCTCCTTTTTGCCAGGCCCACTCGGCGCTTTCGGTGCCGAATTCGGTATCCAAGGTCTTGCCGGCGACTGATAGCTTGAAGCGGCCGGGTGATTCTTTCGCATCCCAATGCCGAGTCCAATCCTTCGTCCGAACCCAGACATGGTAAGTGCCGCCCTCGCTGACCGATACCGTACCGACTGCGTCCCCGACTGGCTGGCCAAGTCCATGAGCCAACAGATACGGCGAACCCATGATTTCGATGAACTGTGTGTCGAGTTTCCAGCCACCGTGAGACTGGAGGCTTTCTGCTTCGACGAGCACTTCCTCGGCCTGAGAAAGGGTTCCGCCTATAAAGGCCAAGGCACACAAGGCACTGATTTTGAAGGATAGTAAGTGGAGCTTCATGAATTAGGTCGTTAGGGAAAGTGTTAAATCGAGATAATGCCTAGCGTGGCTTTGGCCCATTATGGGAAAAGACTACACAAGAGAAAGGCCAATATTCCCGGTATTGGACAATAAAAGTAAAAGGCTTTCCTGCGCGATTGCGTTAGGCGGGTTTCGAAAGCGCGATTTCATATACTCAAATCTCCTGATTGGAATTGAGAAACCCCATCAGATTAACCAAATTTTGAGAAGGCTATAGCTGAATAGGGAGAGCGCCATGAAGACGTAGCTATGCCGTTTCGCATTCTCTTGCGGTTGGGATGTCGCCACTTTATGAACTGATGGCGTATGAAATCCCTGCTCCTGGTTCTTCCTCTTCTCTTTTTGCCTCTGATTTTGAGTTCGGCTGACTCTTTGGTGTTGGCGGATCGAGGAGAACTTCTTTACGAAGAGAATTTCGAGCAATTGACCAAGCGACTTCAGGTCGGCAAAGGTGATTGGCAGATTGTTGACGGGACGTCGATCAAGGGGATGGAGCTTAAGGGGGATAAGCACACTGCATTCCGGAAGATGTTTCTGGATCATCAGGATGTGATTTATCAATTCGATTTCAAATTCGAGGGGAAAGCTTACCCAAAGTTTCTCATCAACTACGAATTGGTTCATCTCGCGAACTGCATCATCAAGCCCGACGGTTTTTCGATTTCGAAATTGAACGAAGCCGGGAAGCGAAAGCAGATGGATGCGTTAGCGGTTGCCAATGGGGGGCCGATCGAGAAAGGGGATTGGCAGAAGTCGAACGTGGTTCTCGACAGTGCGGAGATGGCGTTCGAGCCAGGCCAGTGGTACACCATCACGATTGAACTGGTCGGGGACGAATTGGCTGCCCGAATCGGAGACGTAGTGATTCGTGGGCAGCATTCAGGGCTGAAGGAGAAGAAGACCAATTTTGGAATTCAAGCCGCGGGTCTGGGCGAGTGGGTTCACTTCGACAATCTTAAGATCTGGAAAGCTGTTTCAAAATCGTAAGAGAGATAGCCAGCCCTCAAACAAGCCCCAGTAGTTTTCGGCCATTGAGTTGTTGGTTTTTTGTGGCCAGGAGGAAAACCTGGTCGCCCAGTCCTTTTCCTTTGCAGGTGTTCAGGCCTCTGCGGACATTGGGATCCACAAGGATGATGGAAAGCTCCGCGGTTTCGTCATCCGCTGAAATGGCGACAGTGCCGGCGACGACTCCGGAAGGAGAGCCAATAGCGAGCTTGTTCAGGAAATTTCGGCGAGTGGTTTCTTGGTTTAGAGATTTTGATTTCATGATGATGTTTCTGGTTCCTAATTGGAATATTTCGAGCCGAGTCGTCCGAGTTTTTCCCGGGTAGACTAGGTCCTCGAATACGAGAGATCCCGGAGAGCCTGTTTATTCCCCAAGGATTGGATTTTTTGGGTGTTCGTTCAGTTTTCTGAAGAACAGGAGGCTTTGGCCCTGCAATTAATCTGGCAGATGGCGGGCCGACTTGAGGTTTTTGGCCTCAGTCAAACAGTTGAATACAGCGATGAGAAAAAAGCATTCGCTGAACAACTTGAACGATTCTTCGCTCACGTTCCGCCCCGCCCCGTCCAGAGCGACGGTGCAAAATTCCGGGAAGATCGGGATCAACTCGTAAACGAGTTCAGTGTCGAAGAATATGGTGAGTGCGAGAAAGACAAATGCGGCCGCGAATGGAACCCATGATGTCTGAAAAAGCTTCAGCTCACTACGATAGAAGCAGAGGATTCCCAAGGCAGCGGTCGCGTAGGAGATCATGACGAGGTCTCCGATCCATTCTGTCTCTCTGGATAACTTGATGCCTGCCATCTGATGAATCACATTTCTGATCAGCAGGTGAATCGAAATCAGTTCGTCGATTGCCAGGAAGAGGAACCCAACTGTCAAAATGATCCAAAGAAACCGGGGTCGTTGCCAAAAGGATTTTTCGGAATTCGGTTGAACCTGAGACGTTCTTGTTTGAGACGTTTTCCACGAAATCCAGGCAGTGGCGATCAACTGAATAAAAGAGAACAGAGTGATGAGACGGAACTCTTGAAAGTGATAGTTAGGATTCCCTTTGGCCTGCGGAAGGAGCAAGGCCAATGCAATCACCAGAATGTTTGCAAAGAAGACGAGGAATCCGAAACGTCGTGCCAATCTGCGGTTGGCAGAGGCAATATTTGGATCTGGTGATGGCATTCAGCTCTTCCGGTAGGCGCAACCCTGGAGGGCTGCGCTCAATTCGCACGGAAGGCTAGATTTCGATGCAATCAAACACATTTGTGTTAGCGCAGATTAATTGGAAGCTTCCCTGTAGCCGGTAGGCCGGCCTTGGGCACTAGGTAAACTTGATAGTCAAAATATCTGAAATAAGAAATGCGGCATGACACCAATGAAAAGGGGAGGGATTCGTATTCGACAGGGCAGGGGAAATGGTCTAATAAGATTATCTTGGGTCTGTCATTCTGCTTTGATTTGGTCAGATTTTCATCCGTAAAAACCAATCTAGATGAGCCTTCGCCAACCATCGAAAGTCACCACTTTGTTGAATAACATTCTCACCGTAAGCCGCCACTGCAGGAACTTTCGAGAGAAAGGCGGCCCCGGCTTTATGAGCAAGGCCACTTCGGGGTGGTTAGACGGCGTTAAGAACAGAGCAGCCATTATGTGTGGGGTGCTCGGCGTGATGGTGATGCTGACACATACCAGCAGCGCGGCGCTCATTGTCAAGGCGCAGGAAATCGGCGGGGATGTGGTGTTTAGTTGGGGGGGGGCACAGGCGGGGCCATGGGAACTTCATCGCTCAACCTTACCGGGCTCACCCTCAATCTAGCTAACACAACGGTCAACACTACGGTGGTTAGTCCAAAACTTAACTCATCATCAAGATTATTAGCAATAGGTACCAGCAATGCCGTTGATTTTTATACTTTTCCCTCACAGGCCCCGGTTTACGGAGGAACAGCCCTCGATGCCCCTAATCCCATGGTGGCGTCGGCTGGTAGTTTTGGCTGGTCTCTTTCGAGTTTTGCCCTGCCCGTTGGCTACGTTTCGCTCGACGCGTTGTCTGCTGGCACAATGACGGTTTCGACTTCTAGTTTCGCGGCACTGGATATGACCCCTAGCCTGATCACCGTGGCCGATTGGGGCGCCGGTATGGACCCCGACAAAATGGTACAGTTGCAGATCGTCGCCTCCATTCCTGAACCGAGCTCTGTCATCGTCGTCGGGGCATTATTTGCTGCTTTATTCCTGTTTATTTGGCGTAAACGGCAAAAGGAACGAGTCAGAATAGCACGGGTTTAATCGGATTATCAACTGTGCGGGGTGTCTTGTAGCCGGTGGGCTGGCGCTCGGTCTCTGTGATGTCGGTAGAGAGAACTCGGTCATCATTACGCGTTTGTCGCAGACCCCAGCTACAGGGCAGCGGATTCAGATTGCGATTTTCCTTAGGCTAATTGGGAAAAATGCCCGTCCTTGGCCTATTCAGGCCAGCAGGGCTTTTACCGCGCTGTGTTTTTCAACGCCGGTGAGTTTGAAGTCGAGACCGTTTCGGCGATAGATAAGTCGATTGTGGTCGATGCCGAGACAGTGAAGGATAGTGGCCTGAAGGTCGTGCACGTGGACGGGGTTTTCGACAATGTTGAAGCCGAGTTCGTCGGTCTTACCATATTGAATGCCGGGCTTGATGCCGCCGCCGGCCATCCACATGGAAAAAGCCTGGGGGTGGTGATCACGCCCCTGGCTGCGACCTAACGCGGCGCTGGCTTCGACCATGGGCGTCCTTCCAAATTCACCTCCCCAGACGACGAGGGTGTCTTCGAGCATGCCGCGTTGTTTCAGGTCCATGATGAGAGCAGCACTGGCTTGGTCGGTTAGCCTGGCCTGGCTCGTGATGCCCTTTTCCACTTGGCTGTGGTGGTCCCACCCGGAATGATAGACTTGAATGAATCGGCTGCCGCGTTCGGCAAGGCGACGGGCGAGCAGTACATTGTTGGCAAAGGCGGCTTTGGGATCGCCGGGCTTGGCGCCGTAGAGATCCAGGGTGGCCTGTGACTCGCTGCTGTAGTCCATCAATTCGGGCGCCCGTGACTGCATCCGGTAGGCCATTTCGTAGGCGTTGATGCGCGTCGCTATTTCCGGATCGCCAGCAGTGGAGGCGTGTTGTTCGTTGAGATTGCGAATCAGGTCGATGGACTCGCGCTGGCTCTGCACGTCGAGTCCGGCAGGATTGGAGGTGTGGAGGATGGCATCGCCGCCTTCGCGAAAAGGCACGCCTTGATGAGTGGAGGGAAGAAAGCCGTTGCTCCACATGGAGGCGCCGCCACTGAGACTGCCTCCACTTTTGAGAACGACGAAAGAGGGCAGATCGTTGGCCTCGCTGCCGAGGCCATAGCTGAGCCAGGAACCCATGCTGGGGCGACCGGGGACGCCGTTGCCGGTGTTGACGAAGAGCTGGGCAGGGGAGTGATTAAATTTGTCGGTCGTCATGGATCGTACGATGGCGATGTCGTCGACGACTTTGGCAAGATGAGGCAGAACATCGGAGATCTCCGCCCCTGACTGGCCGTGTTGATTGAAGTTAAAGCATGGCCCTAAGGTGGCTGCGTCCGGCTGGATAAAGGCGTAGCGCTGGCCCCCAATTACTGAAGGTGGAATGGGTTTTCCGGCGAGTTCGGTCAGCTTGGGTTTGTAATCGAAGAGTTCCAACTGGCTGGGAGCCCCGGCCATGAAAAGGTAGATGACGCGTTTGGCTTTGCCGGGAAAGTGGGTTGGCTTGGGGGAGATGGGGTCGGCCGAAAGGGAGGCTGGGCTGGATGCTCCGAACAGGTTTGAACCGCTGTCAGCCAGCAATGATGCCAGGGCGATTTTGCCCACACCGACGCCACAGTCTTGAAAGAAGTGTCGTCGGGTTCGCTGGTGTAAGGGGTCGGTCATTTTTGGAATTTAGCTTTTTAGGGATTTAAGGTGCGTGCTCTTACTCCTGATCTTAATCTTGTTCTTGCTCTCTTGTTTTAGAGTCGCTCATCCTTTTGTAATGGTCTCGTCGAGGTTCATGATAGCCCGAGCGACGAGTGTCCAAGCCGCCAGCCTCGCGGACGCATCTTTGTCCTCAAGTAGTTCTGCGGCATCGAGGCCACCGCTTTCAAAACGAGCGTGCTGTGTCTCGAAGTAGTTCAGTAATACAGTCTGCTCCTCCTCATTTGGTGGCCGCGTCAGGAATCGGCGGAAGAGGTTGGTGACGATCATCGAATTTTCATCGCCGGACTCAATGGCCTCGGCTGCCGCGCCTTTTGCCAACTCTAAATACATGGCGTCGTTCAGCAGGGTGAGTGCCTGCAAGGGAGAATTGCTCCGGTCGCGTTTCGCGATGCATGTCTCACCGGTCGGGGCGTCGAAAACCGTGTAGGCGGCGAAAGGGGCGGTGCGTTTGGCAAAGGTGTAGAGGCTGCGGCGGTAGCGGTCTTCTCCTTTGGATGTGGGCCATGCGGTTTTTCCATAGGCCATCTTGGTGACACTGTCAGGCTGCGGAGGGTAAACGCCGGGACCGCCCATCTTGGTAGAGAGTAAGCCGGAGGCAGCGAGTGCCTGGTCGCGTACCACTTCGCCATCGAGGCGAAAACGAGGTCCCCTGGCGAGCAGGATGTTCTCGGGATCGGCCACGAGTAGTTCAGAGGTGATATCAGATTGCTGCTGGTAGGTAGCACTGGTCACGATGAGTCGATGCAAGTGCTTTCGGGACCATCCCTGTTCCATGAATTCAACCGCCAGCCAGTCGAGCAGTTTAGGATGAGAGGGAGGTTCGGACTGGGTTCCAAAATCATCGGCGGACTTCATGAGGCCTCGACCGAAGAGGGCTTGCCAGGCACGGTTCACCGCGACGCGGGCGACGAGGGGATTTTCTTCGCTGACGAGCCAGCGAGCAAGGGTTAGGCGGTCGGAGGCGGCACTTTCAGGCAGTTGAGGGAAGATGGCCGGCACGGCAGGGGACACGGTTTCTTCTGCGTTGAGATATTCGCCGCGGTGATGTCGATGGGTGATTCGGGGATTGTTTGCGGGGCGCTCCCGCATAATGAGAGTGGCGGGATCTTTGGGTGTCTTGGCTTCCTTGGCTGCGATCTGTTTGGCGGATTCAGCGTGTGATTCGTCCTGACGGACATACCAGCGCTTCATCTCGTCAGGGGTCGCGGTGAGTGGGTCCGGAGATCGGCTGGGAAAAGCGACGGCCTGATTGAGATCGGTGGATACCGAGAAAGCAAAGCGACCGAGGGCTGCGACAAAGTGTCGTTCAAAAAGTAGCTCAATATCGATTTCGACGGGAGTAGCGAGGGGTTCGGTGAGATTGAGAACGATGTAATGGGATTCGCCTTCGCGTTCGGCAGTTCCCCATCCGGTGGAGCCTTCGCCGTCGAGGGCGTTAGCGGCTTTGGCCTTGCCGCTGCCGACGCTGATTTTGCCGTAGCTCTCGCTAGGGTTGGTGAATTCGATGGGATTGCCGTTAGCGGTGGCGTCGAGTTCACTGAGGAAGAAATCGCCGCGGCGGCCTTCGTAAAAGCCGACTCCAGGGCCGTGATTAGGAAGGCGGGGATCAGGTAGGGCATCGAGTCGGAGAGCGGTGAGGGGTTCTCCGTCCAGATCGTCCACCTTGAGCCGAATGCGGTAGACTTCCCGTTTGGTGAAGTCGCCGGACGCGTAGATGGACTTGTCGTCTCGAATGTAAAGCATGGGCATCTCGCCCGAGGCGCTGACGGGAGTGGCGCGCTGCCAGGTCACTGCTTTTTCTTTCTGTTCCGCCAGCCACGGGCTGTAGGCTTTTTTATCGATGGTGCTGATGGCCTGGTTCTCCAGTTCTGTGATTTGCTCCTTCAGTTGGCGTTGTTGCTGATCAACTTCAGGGGTGGGGGCGTCCAGATCAATTTCGTCGGCGTTGTTGAGCAGCGCCATGAGACTGAAGTAGTCGGTGTGAGTGATAGGATCATACTTGTGGGTATGGCATTGAGCGCAGCCAGTTGAGAGTCCCATCCAAACGGTGCCGGTTGTCGCGACCCGGTCGACCATCGCGTAGTAGCGATACTCGAGCGGATCGATGCCGCCCTCTTCATTAATCATGGTATTGCGATGAAAGCCGGTCGCGATGTGTTGATCTCGAGTGGCGTCAGGCAGCATGTCACCAGCGAGTTGTTCGATGGAGAACTGATCGAAGGGCATGTCGGCGTTGATGGCATTGATGACCCAGTCGCGATAGGGCCAGATGGTACGGGGACGATCTTTTTCGTAGCCGTTGGTATCGGCGTACCGCGCCAGGTCGAGCCAGGGACGCGCCCAGCGTTCACCGTATCGGGGGGAGGAAAGCAAGTTGTCGACGAGTTTCTGGTAGACTTCGGGATCGGAGCTGTTGACGAAAGCGTCGGCCTGCTCAGGGGTGGGGGGTAAGCCAATCAGGTCAAGGTAGAGGCGGCGAACCAAGGTGTGGCGGTCCGCTTCAGGGGATGGTTTTAGATTTTCAGACTCAAGCCGATCGAGGATGAAGGAGTCGATCGGATTTCGGATCCAGTTCGAGAAATTGGGAGTCGGAAGATCTGATTGCGATGGCGATACGAATGCCCAGTGCTCCTCGTAGGGGGCTCCTTCGGCTACCCATTGTTTGAGCAGTGCTTTCTGCTCTGGGGAAAGATGCCGATGTGAGTCGGGCGGAGGCATCAGGTCGTCTTCGTCCGAGGTGAGAATCCGGGAGACCAGTTCTCCGTCTTTGCCCAATACGTCGGCAGCTGCCTCCCTCGAATCGAGCCGCAGATCTGCTTCGACAGCTTCTTCATCGGGGCCATGACAGTCGTAGCAGTTGCTTGCCAGAATGGGGCGAATGTCGTAATTGAACGACAGGGGCTTGGAATCATTTGCCACCGTCAGGTGTGTCGTAGCAATGATTCCTGCGATCAAATGCAGGAGATGATGAACTCTTCCCATAGTGGGAGTATGAGGTGCCTTGTCCGCCTTGTCTTGGGGCGTGATCAATTAAATTTGTAAAATCGCGCCATAAATTGGGGAAATTCTTAATTTATTTGGCGTATGGGAAAGGGTTGGAAGAACAGGCGAATCCAAACTAGGGGAATTGGAGGTGGGCGCTCCATCTACTGCTGCGGGGCCATTGGGGAGAATAAGATTAAGAAAAAGCGGTTTTTGAGGAGGGCTTCACCTCGATCGTTTCGATGGTGAAAGATCAGGCGGGATCGATCTCAACGGTCAGTGAATCAAATCCGACGCGTCGTTCGTAGTCTGCTTCTTTCTCGATGTGTTCGGCAGCTTCCTTGATCTTGATTGAGAGGGGGGTGTCACAAAGTTTTTGCAACAAAGTGCCAATAATGACTCGCGCATGGGGGGCGCCGAGGCAGGTGTGCGGGCCGCTCCCATAGGCGATATGAGGATTGGGCTTTCGGTCGAGTCGAATTTCTTCAGGCGCTTCGAAGACGGTTTCGTCAAAGTTAGCGGATGCCCAGCAGAGGGAGACTCGATCTCCAGCTTGGACGGTTTCCCCATGGACGTCCGTGGTAACGGGGCACTGCCGTCCAATGTGTGTGAGCGGTGTGATGACGCGAACGAACTCTTCACCAGCGGGTCTGATGAGTTTTGGATTCTCGCGCAACTTATCGAGGGCCTCAGGGTGTTCGGCGATGTAGGCAATAATGAAGGAAATGGTGTGGATGATGGTGTCACGTCCGCCGGCAAAAGTGAGGTTGGCGAAGCCCATTTTTTCGTCTCGTGTCAGGGGTCGTCCGCGGTATTCTGCTTTTCCCAGCGCCGAGAAGAAGTCGTCTCCCGGATTGGCTTCGGCACGATCGAACTGTTCATTGATGTAGTTCTCCAGGGTGAGTCCTTTGGCTCCTTCGTCGTCGCCATCTTTGAAGACATGAATGCCCCAGCCAATCCAGATATCGGCTTCGGACTCGGGGACTTGCAGTAAGTAGGTGAGAGCACGGGACTGCAGTGGTAGCGAAAACTCCCGGACAATCTCGATGGTGCCGCGTTGGCAGGCATCTTCGAGCAATTCGCCGATCAGGTTCCCAATCTTTTCTTTGAACTCAGGTTGATTGGGGAGCTTAAAGTAGGGCTCAATGATTTTGCGGTAGTCGGTGTGATCAGGAGGATTGACTTCGATGGGTAGTTGACGGACCCGCCGGAGATTTTCCTCCGAAGGGATGGGAACCCGGAAGGGAGCATCTGAGCTATAGGTCGCGTAGTCGCGGGAGGCAGCTCGAATATTCTTATGCCCAAGTATCATGGTGATGGGTTCGCCATCGAAGTCAGTCGTGAGTGCATCCTGATTTTGGCGGAACTTTTTGAAGGGGTCGTGGGGGCAGGTGTGGCTCATGGTGTGGTGATAGATTGACAGGGGGGTAGAGAATTTTAAATGGAAAAGTGCATTCTACTTAGCGGACGGAAAAGTGAGCTCGATAGTCGGATGGAGTCATGCCTCGATGACGTTTGAACTGATTGGAAAAATGGGCCTGGTCGTAGAAACCACAGTCGATCGCGATGTTGGAAAGACTATCTTTGGTTTCGATGAGGCGAGAGGCTCCGGCGCGGATGCGGACGCGCATGAGATGTTCGATGGGGCCGGTTCTAAAAACGCGTTTGAAGATGCGCTGGAAATGGCGTGGAGAGAGTTTGGCCACTTCGGCAAGCTGCTCAATGGTGAGGCGTTCGTCGTAATGGGATTCGATGTAGTCGCCCACATGGGTCATTTGACGATGATCGATCGATAGTTCGGTGGCATCCTCGATCGGACGCATGATGCCTGCGATGCCAATAACTTCATTCTGATCGTTTTTCAGTGAAACCTTTGAGGCACAATACCAGTGAATGTCACCGGTCTTCACGTTGGGGACCCACCACGGTTCATTGATGACTGGATCGCCAGATTCCATTACCGCGAGATCTTCCTGCCGGTAGGCGTCGGCGAGATCGCGATCGAAAAATTCATAGTCGGTTCCGCCGAGGACTTCGTCGGAGGAGGCACCCATCATGGCAAGCAGTGGCGCATTCATCGCGGTGAATCGTCCTTCTTTGTCTTTGGCGAAAAAGAAGACGCCGGGGAGGACATCGAAAAGGGGCGCAAATTGACCGATGTCCTCGACCCTACTGAAGTATTTCATGTCCCAAAGGCCGCCCATGAATGAAGAACGGGCAGAGGGCGAAAGATTGCAAGTCAGTGATCGTGGAAGCGATCGCAATAGCAACAGGGTTAGCTGCCCGAGAGAACCCTGTTGAGCCGTATTCGTCAGTTCTGTACAGAATGAAGCCCCGGTGGGAGAACACCGAGGCTTCTGCACGTGATGACCGGACAGGAAAACCCGAAGGCAGACCTGCGGGGCCATCTCTTGCGGTTTGGCAATGTCTGTTCGGCCATCGCAGACTATCTGTCAAGCGAAGCCGACGCCTGCGAACGCAGGAGGGGCGCTAAAAAACCGCTATCTCAGGTGAACGGTAATGGTTCCAAAAATGTAACGCCGGCATCACTGTGGAACCAAACTTGATCCAGCCACAGGCCGCTTGCTGGAGCCGTAGGCCCCGCCAGTTGACGGTCCTTAGTTTCAAGAATATGGGCGATATCCGATGGGGGGCGTCTTTCTTCGCCAATCTGTTTTAGGGTGCCTGCTATACTTCTCATCATGTGCATGAGAAATCCGGAACCGACAATTCTAACCCGCCACAGAAACTGTTGTTCGGCGTCGAAGCAGCCGGGCAGAGGAATGCTTTCGCGAGTGACTTCGGCCTCATGAATCTCACGAATCGTTGAAGCGACATTTGCGCTAGCACTTCCAAAGGGAATGAAATCGTGTTTTCCAATGAGGTGCTGAATTCCTTCCTGCATCAGTTCCCCATCTAATATCTGCCGATTCCACATCGTGTATTTTTTAAGGTGAGGCAGATTGGATGGTCCTTGTTGGAAATAGTAGCTGTACTGTTTGCGGATTGCCTGCCTTGCGCTGAAGTCGACCGGGGCTTCGGAGAGATGGTGAATCTGAATGCTCGGCGGAAGGGCACGGTTGAGCGCTCGGAGTAAATTTTGGGTGTCGTGCTTACTGGAATCGAGGGTGAAATGAGCGACTTGCCCGCTGCCATGAACCCCCGCATCAGTTCTTCCGCTTGCGACTACATTGACAGTTTCTTCGCAAACGTCGCGGATCGCTGAAACGAATGAACCCTCAAGGCTCGGCTTGGGATTCTGGTGAGAGCCAACGCCTCGTTGGACCTGCCAGCCGCAGAAGTCTGTGCCATCGAAAGCAAACTGGATTGCAAATTTTGGCATGGGTAAATTTCCCCTTTCCTGCCGTTTTAGCAGGATGAAGGGATCAATGAGGCAGCCGGGGCGGGTGCGCTCGATCCCCTTAGGAGGCAGCCGTTAAGGCGCAGGAAGAATGATTGGTCGGAATCATCAGAGTGTTGTATCATTGTAACCATGAAACTTTTTCTGTCCTTTGTTGTGGTCGTCTCGTTTGCGCTGGTTTCAATCTTCAATTCTTCGTGCTCGACCGCGGCGGGTCTTGGGAAGGATATGCAGTCTCTGGGGCGTGTTCTGGAAAATGCTGCAGAGTGAAGTTGCCACAATTAAGTGGCTTTGTCGTTCCGAGGTGTTCGGCAAATTCTGGATTGCTTCGAGTTTGTTCGGTTGTCCCGACGGATGACGACTGCCTCGATGAAGAGACTCAATAGGTGCTTTTTTTCAGCGCCTCAAGGTAGTCTGTCATGGCCTTAATATGCTCAACGTATTGGCCTGCGTCGATCCGATCCCCGGCGGTCCAGTATCCTTTCGCTTCCTGAGACTCAAGGGCCTGCTTTACTTTTCCTTTCAGTTCGCTTGCCCGTTTGGCCCATTTTTCAAGAGTGTCAGGATCGCTCCGATTCCTCAAGATCTCTTCGCGGCTTTTGGCTAGTTCGGTTCGCATTCGTTCGATTTTTCTTCCGAAGCTTTCGGCTAGCTTAAATCCGTAATGGGTTGGCAGATTCGAGTCGTCGTATGTCAGTAGATAGGTTTCCGCCGTCATGTAGAGAGCTCGGTTGGTCTTCATTTCATAGAACCTGGACCAGCGGCCATCAGGAAGTTTACTGCTTTCCAACCAGTCTAGAGCTGAGGGAAGCGTTGAAATGTATTTTTCGTTTCCGGTTGCGACCCACAATTCAAACAAGGCCTGGATAGCACCATAGCTTTCTCCGGAAGTGAGTGAGGGAGGCTCAAATTTTCGAGCCCAGACCGGGTGCATTGACTCGTTGTATTGCTGTGCCCAACCTGCTTGAGGCTCTGCGAATTGCGCCATCAGCAAAAAATCTCCGGCTCGCTCCGCCGATTTTAGAAAGGTTTCATCCTGAGTTAATTCCCATGCCCTCAGGAGGACTTCGATCGCAAGAAGAATGTTCCCGTCGTTAAGGGTGTTGTAGTGGTCGTATTTTGCGCCGGACCATTCGCGTGGCCACGATTCAGGGAAGGTGGCTTTTTTTGCGGTGTTCGACCCATCGGATGGTCCGGTGAATTTCTGTGGCCAGCCGCCGTTTGCGGACTGAGCATCGATGAGCCCTTTCAGAGCAAAAGACAGGGTGTCATGCAGTTCTCGATTTTCTTCGCTTTCTGGTAGGTGAGCCAATTCCAAAAGAAACAAGATGGCCGACTGAGTTTTGTTGTCGTCGAGGGTGGACTGGTTGCTTCGTTTTCCTGGCTCAATGTCACCGGCGAGGAGGTCTCGGCGATAATGGTATTTGCTCGCGAAAGTGGGTGCAGAATCGAAGTCAGATGACCACCCTCCCGATGATAGCTGACACCAAGCCAGGGCATGCGCTGCTTCGTTTGCTCCTTGTAGAAAAATGAGGTCTCCAGAGGCCTGGAAAGCTTTCGTCATGGCAAACCCAACGGTGGTGGTGCCATGGGGTTGGATTGAGGTGATGGTGGGGGAACTGTGGTGCTCTGATTGGCCTTCGCTCAATTCGAGATCCCAGGTCGAGGCGTATCCTCCGCCGGCTGAGAGATTCTGTCGATAGTATTGAGTCGCCTTGACCATGGCTTGTTCTACCTGGTTCACATCGGGCAAATCTTCCGCGGAAGTTTGAATGCTAAAGAGGGCGATGAGGTAAATGGCTGAACGGGCGATCATTTTTTCGGAGCGAGATTCAGTATGGATCCCCGACAATGGATGTCGACTACGCATAGAGGGGAAGCTGGATGGAAGGGCACGATTAAGTGGGTTCCATTGTAGTTGGATTCCGGTATTGGTATCAAATGACTCGTCTACCCATTTTTCTTTTTTCACTATTATTTGTTTCGGTGTCGCTCGCCGATGAGGAGGGGGAGCTCATCTTTTCTGACGACTTCGAGCGCAGTGAATCTCAGGAAGTAAAAGATGAGCCTGGCAACGGTTGGGAGACCAACAGTGCCAGCCGGGCCAATGGTAATAAGCAGGTCGATCTGCGGGATGGCGCGATGTATATCTATATTCACAAAACGGCTGATCACGGTGTTTCGGTGAAGCATGCTATTGCGTTCACTGATGGTGCGGTTGGTCTCCGGTTTAAACTTGAAGGTCCCAAAGACATTCTAGGCCTCAATTTTGCTGACCTGGGATTCAAAGAGGTTCACGCGGGTCATTTGTTCGCCGTTAAGATCGGGACGACGGATATGTCGCTTCAGGATCTGAAAACAGGAGTCATGGATTTGGAAATCCGCACGGCGCGGAAAGCGGGCACTTTGACAAAAGAGCAGGAAGCTCTTCTGGTTGGTAAGTCGAAGAAAGTTCAGAACGCTCTCGAAATCGGAAAATGGTATGACCTGCTAGTTGAGGTGAATGATGATTCTATGACCGTCTCGATCGACGGAGAACAGGTGGGGGCATTTCAGTCTGAAGGAATTTCACACCCCACCAAAACCGCCTTGCGTTTGGCTGTATCGCGCGATGCAGTGGTGGATGACCTTAAAATCTGGAAGCGGTAGCGCTGAACATTGGGGTAGTGACCCTGTGGATTCGAAAGTGACTACTGCGCCTTCCAAATCATAAGGTCGTCGAAGAGGACTCCAGTTCCATTGACGGTAAAATGAAGGCTCTCTTTGGTGAGGTGGGCGATACCCGGTGACTTAAGCTGGCCAAGGATCACGTCGTTTAAGCTGACTTGCATCAGATCGCCAACGATCTCGATTTTCATGGAGTGCCACTGATCCAGTTCGACCGTGGTTTTCACCGTAGTGCCTCGGCCCTTAATCATTTCATCGGCCTTCGCTTTGAGGTTCGGGTCGCGGCGCATTTCAAAGATATCGTTTCGCATGATCCCTTCTTTGTCGTCGCCCAGTCGAACTTGTGTCGGTGTGACTGCCACGCGACAGATATGACCGGCGTGAGAGCCTTTGTGATTTTTGTCATCGAAAACGACGTTGAAGGTTTTCGATCCTGCTAGATTGAATCTGAATTCGGCGACGAGGTCTTTCATGGGGACATAGACGCGTCCCACTGACCCGTGATCGTCGCGGGCCTGAAGGCCGAACAGGGCACCTTCTTTTATCTCGAATGCGGGAATGATGATTTTCCAGTTTTCTCCGAGTTCGTTTCGTTCGAAATCGTCGGAGAACAGTAATTCGCCTTTTTGAGCGATGGGCTGTTCGGCGAAGGAAGTATTTAGAAGGAGGCCGCAGGAAAGGGTGAAAAATAGTATTCTCATGATGGACTTTGGATTGAGTGATCTTAATTCGCTAGCGCTTTGATTGAATCTTCGCGTAGCGGCTGGAGAGGGTTAATGGCAAATTGTTCTCGATATGGGTGTGTTGGGTGATCAAGTCGATCTCCATTGGGCGATCTTGAATGGGAACGGTGACCTCATAGTGGCCTTCACCAGTTTTTATCATGGGCGTTGATTCCCAAGTATCGTATTCGAATGCCAGGGTGTATGGCCTGCTTCGATTGAGGCTCCACCACAGGGTGTTAGAATCCGGTTCGGTCCCGTCGCCAAATTTCACCACAACGGTTAGTTCGTTGGATTCCTGATTCCATTCATGCGTGAGCTCTGGCGAATTGACCATGGCTCTGGCGTCGAAGAAATGGTGCAAGGCAAAGCTAAGGAAGTTATCCTGTACTTCAGGAAGGGTAGGGGTTCGTCGGGTGTATCCTGCAGTGGCTGGGCCGCCATGCTGACCGCCGGGAATAATACAAATTGGGAAGTCGGGATAGGTTTCACCCAGTGCTACGAGAGAAGGGGTGACGCTATCGTTAGTGCCGACGTTGTAGAACACTTCGAGTCCTCTTTCTTTGAGGGAGGAAAGGGAACCGGCGATACGGCAGGAACTCCAAATACGGTCGGTAATGGTTTCGATGTCATCGTCTGACCAGTTCGCTTCGCGGGCCTGTTCAAGCGTCACTTTGGTGCTGGCCCGGCGCCCACTTCGCTCCTCGAGAGCTACTTGGATGACCGGGTCGAGATCAAGCTTCCCTGATTCTAGGTCAGAAAAAAACTGTTTGTTGTTGGCTGCAATAAACTCTGGGTCTGTGCCGATGACATAGGATTGCGATCCTGGATTTCCGAGAGGTGGTGCGACTACCGGCATAATTGCGGTGAAACGCTCATCATGAATCCCTGCAACGGCAGCGGCGACACCGCGTTTTGATCCTCCGGTGGTCAGCACTTTATCCAACTCGTAAAACTTTGGTTCGGTCAGGGCCGCAGTGAGGGCGCGCATCTGGCTCATTCCCCAGATCCAGGCGGCGGTATAGCGAACATCCTTGGTTTCCAGTAGTTGGTGCTTCATACCGAGGTGGAGCTGCCCGGCCGGTTTCATTGCGTCGATGGTCCCCATGCCGATCAGGACGATCCCGACGCCGTGTTTTTTAAGAAGTTCAAGTTGGCCGCCAGATGGTGTGCTCGTTTTATTCGCTAGTCCCTGGTTGGCAACGACGATATGGCGGCAAGGGAGGGAGTCGGCGGGTACGTTTAGAGTGACGGGAAGTCTGACTTTCTGACCGGGCCACCATTCGCACACCGTTACCTCAATTAGCTTTTGTTTGATCGACGGGTCTTTAGGGGAGGGTTTCCAATCTTCGAGAACTGTGATCTCCAGGGTCGAGGGGTCCCTGATGGCATCAAGATCGAAAAGGGGAGCGGATTCCGCCATAGCCAAGCTGGCGGTATAGAGCAAAAATGCTGAAACACTGGATCGAATAATAGACATAGGTGACTGCTACTTAAGAGCAGAGAAAAGGGAATGGGAAGTACGCAGGTCAGTATCCATTGTGAAAAAAATGTATTTCCAATAAGACTTTTTGTAAGCAGAGTCAGGTTTCATCGACTGATCAAAATCGCCTGTTTTCGTTGATTATGACTTTTGCAATCCTTGCCGGAATCGTATTTGCCCTCTTTCTTGCGTACGCCAACGGCGCAAATGACAATTTCAAAGGCGTCGCAACGCTCTTTGGCAGTGGCACGACCAACTATCGAAAGGCTTTGATCTGGGCCGCAGTGATGACTTCGTTGGGTGCCATTGTGGCGATATTTGTAGCGAGTGGACTGCTGGAGTCTTTTAAGGGGAAAGGTTTGGTTCCAAGCGAAATCGCGTCCCTGCCTGCCTTCGGACTGAGCGTTGCGCTGGCTGCTGCTGCGACGGTGATGCTGGCTACCCGATTTGGGTTTCCCATTTCGACGACGCACGCTTTGATCGGCGGATTGGTTGGCGCAGGACTGGTCGGTTCGCCGACAGGAATTTATTCGGATAAGCTTTTGTCAGGATTTTTGGTTCCACTTCTGGTTAGCCCAGTGATTGCGGTTGGCGCGGCAGTCGTTCTTTATCCTCTGTTTCGGTGGATGCGGCAGAGATCATCAGTGAACAAAGAAACGTGTCTTTGCATTGGCAAGGAAGTGGTCGTTTCGGCTCCTCATCCTGCTGATTATAACGCGTTGGTGGACGCCGCCGCCATCGCGATGCCATCGATCACTATCGGCGAAGAAGCGGAATGTCGTGATCGCTACACTGGGAAGATTGCTGGGATTCGTGCTGAGAAGCTGCTCGATCGAGCACACTACCTTTCCGCTGGTGCTGTCTCTTTCGCCCGAGGATTAAATGATGCACCAAAAATCGCGGCAATCATGCTGGTTGGAGGAACGCTGTCACCGTGGTTTGCTTTGTCGGCTGTCACCGTGAGCATGGCACTTGGAGGATTGCTCAGTGCTCGTCGTGTCGCGGAAACGATGTCGCTAAAGGTGACAAAGATGAATCACGGTCAGGGGTTTACGGCTAACCTCATCACCGCTTTTCTCGTCATCGTGGCGTCGCGATTTGGAGTGCCGGTTTCGACAACTCATGTCTCTTGTGGATCCTTGATCGGAATTGGGACAGTGACGAAGCAGGCAAATTGGAAAACGGTGAGAAGTATTCTGCTCGCCTGGATTATAACGCTTCCTCTTTCCGGGGTACTGGCAGCGCTTCTTTTCCCCATGGTGCGATCGTGGATGGGGTGATTCAGTAAATGTTGAGGGGTGGTGGTGGTGAGAATACGCCAGATTCAGGGATTGAGTTGTGGTCGATTTGGTTCACGATCACGAAATCATGATTCAATTTCGAGCTATCGCGATTCCCGTTTTTCTTTCAGTTGGGGTGTTTTTTGGCCAGTTGCTTCTGGGAGCCGAGGGCGAATCGGATGTAGTGACCGGCGGAGTTGAGCGCGAGAATGGTATTCTTTTCGCCAGCCCGGGCGGAGTTGATTTGTTGCTCGATCTCTATTTGCCCAAGGGAGTGGAGAATCCGCCTTTGTTAGTTTTCATCCATGGCGGTGGATGGAAAGGTGGTGATCGCGCCCAGTGCAAAACGTCGTGGGTGGCGGACCATGGCTACGCCGTTGCCAGTATTGAATATCGACTTAGTCAGGAGGCTTTATTTCCTGCCCAGATACATGATTGCAAAGGAGCGTTGCGATGGCTGCGTGCCCACGAGGAAGAATATGGATACGATGCTTCACGAGTTGTTGTCGCGGGAACTTCTGCAGGAGGGCATCTCGTGTCCTTGATGGGAACGAGTGGTGAGGTCGTTGCGCTCGAGGGCAATACGGGAGGTAACGAGGATCAATCTTCGCGAGTTCAGGGAGTGATATCATACTATGGGGCACATGACTTTGTGAAGCGCTCTGAGATGCAGCCGCATAAAACTGACGAGTCCAAAGGCGCTGTCTATTTGCTGCTTGGGGGACCTGTAAAAGAGAATTTGGAGGCAGCGCGGGCGGCTAGTCCGGTTACGTATGTGAGTGAGGGTGATCCGCCTTTGTTGATGTTGCATGGCGATCAGGACCCTACTGTTCTATTACGTCAGTCTCAGATCATGCATCAAGTCTACGAGGACGCTGGGCTCGATACGTATCTTTTCGTTGTTGCGGGAGGTGGGCACGGGTTTGCTAAGTCGGCTGAGGAAGAGGCTTTGGTGCTCAAATTCCTCGAAAAGCATTTGAGGTCCGGGACGGAGTGAGTGGACTGGGAAGCGAGAATATCATTTCAGGGCGGTTATTATTCGGTTGATGAATCAAAGCAGTGAAAAATCCGGATTAGGTCCTTCTCGTCTTCCGGTTAGGTATCATGATCTCGATGCTCTCCGGGCGTTCGCCATGTTGCTTGGTATCGTGCTGCATGGGTTGATGTCTTTTATCGAGATTCCTATGTGGCCGGCTCAGGATCGGTTTCAGAATTCGGAAGTATGCGGTATCATTTTGAGTGCGATCCATGGGTTTCGCTTGCCGCTGTTTTTTCTAATCAGTGGATTTTTCACGACCATGTTATGGCGGAAGCGGGGCTTGCGAAGATTGATTAAACACCGGGCGGTTCGAATACTGGTGCCGTTGATTGCAGGAACGATCGTGACATGGCTATTGATCGTCCCTATTTCGGTCTGGGGCGAAATGTCACAGAGAAAGTTGAGTGAACGGAATGAGGGATGGATCACGGATCCGAATTCAGAATCGGTTCAATCAGATGACCTTTGTTCGGCGGCAAAGATTGGTGATGTCGAGCGGATATCGCAGATGCTTGGGAAAGGAAGCAATACTGGCGGCCGGGATTCTGAATTTGGAATCCCGGCGTTGGCATGGGCGGTGATGAGCGGACAAGCTGAGGCTGTCGAGGTAATGATCGGAGCGGGCGCAGACGTAAATTTGACTGATCGAGAAGGATCGGGACCGCTTCATGTTGCAGTGTTTTTTGGGCAAGCGGAAGCGGCCGGGTTGCTGCTGGTTGCGGGAGCAAAAGTGAACGCTGAGAGCAAGAAGGAAGAGACTCCGTTGGATTCGTTGCAGCACGGATGGATGGCGGTGCAGTGGGTTGCTGAAATGCTTGAAGTCGAAGTGGACCGCAAAGAGGTAATGGAGGGTAGAAAGAAGGTGGAGGAAATGCTCAGAAGTGCGGGAGGGAAAAGGAATGGGGTTGGGGGCGATAGGGGGCTGGTAGATCTTTGGGCTGTCGGCGCCAAGGTGCCTGTCTTTTATCACCTCTGGTTTTTGTATTACCTCTGTTGGTTGGTGGTCCTGTTCTCAATCGCAGTCTTGGTGGGCAGGTGGATTCCCTGGCGGTTGCCGGATCTTTTTGTCAGCACGTCGTGGCGTTGGGCGTGGCTCGTGCCGCTACCTCTATTGGCGCAATTGTTCATGACCGATTCATTTGGGCCCGATACTGCGACGGGTATTTTGCCGTGGCCTCCCAAGCTGTTGTATTACGCGACGTTCTTTGGTTTTGGTGCGATGTGCTTTGGGCGGCCGTTTTTCGTCGAGCGTGGGGGGGAGTTCTGGCCGGTTTGGTTGGCCTTAGGGATTGTGGCATTTGTTGGCGGACTTTACTTCTTTGATCAAAGAGGGGATTTGTTTGGGTGGAAGCATTGGGTGGGTTGCCTGTTGGCTGTTTGTTTTGCGTGGCTGATGATTTTTGGCTGTATTGGACTATTTCGGCGGTGCTTTGACGGTGAGAGTAGGTGGATTCGTTACGTCTCGGACTCTGCTTACTGGCTTTATTTGGCGCATTTGCCATTGGTGATGGCACTGCAGGTATGGGTCAGTGGATGGATTCTTCCAATATCAGTCAAAGTTTTGATCGTGTGCGGAACGACGACCATCGTCCTTTTATTGATCTATGAGATTGCGGTTCGATATACGTGGATCGGGGCACTCTTAAATGGTCGAAAAACGAGGGCCTGAGCAAAACGGTTGCCAAGTGGTTCTGGCGGGCACCGCCCATGGGGAAGGTTGTTCGATTCATGGAAGAAAGTGACGTGATGTTTCTGACAAAGTGTATGATGGTGACGTTTGATTTGACGCGTCGAAATATTTTGTGCCATGCCAAGTGAAGATACAGACTGGATTCCACGGGAACGAGAAGTAGCTCTCTGCCCGTGTGGCAGTGAGCAGAGTTATGCCAAATGCTGCATGCAGTATCACTATGGTCGGGCGAGGCCGGATACTGCTGAGCAGCTGATGCGCTCTCGATACAGCGCCTATTTTTTCCGACGAGTGGACTATCTCGTGGAGACCACTCATCCTGACACGAAGTCTGACTCACTGGGAAAGGATCTGGACGAAATGGTTTATCACGTCAATTGGATCTATCTGAGGGTGGTGAATGTGATCAAGGGGGGGAAGGATGACAAGGTTGGCAAAGTCGAGTTCGCTGCTGGATATTTTGCGGAAGATGAACGCCATGAACTGAATGAGATTTCCAGGTTCAAGCGTTACAAAGGTGCCTGGAAATACATGGATTGGCAAAAATGATTCAGGGCTTAAGTCCCTCCAATCAACGACTCATTATTCCCACTTGTGGACCGAATCGGCGCTCGAGACGCCGCCGATTTCATCGAGCAGTTCGAGCACTCGGTTGCGCCAATGATCCATATCCAGGTTTCCTGATTCGATTCTGCAGTTGGGAAACAGGAGGTAAGTGACGCCTAATCCATCAACCGCGCGTTGACGACCAGATGCTTCAGGGTTGAGTTTTCGGGCGAGGCGGAGGGAGGCTTCGCCAGTGATGGTCTCCGGTCCAGAGTCACCTAGAATGGCTGGATAGATTTTGTTTCGATAGACCACCGCGGCGATATCTCCGGGACGTGGTTTCCAGTCTCCTCCGGTATTAAACCATCCGTTTGGTAGGACAATAAAAGGATCTTCCGTTGCGAGAACGTATCTTCTCTCTCGTGTCCATTTTTGAAAATTGGTTCCGTTGCCCCGGCCTTTGACATACCGGATCTGAGCGTCGCAGGTTTCCAAGAGCTCTCGCCAGATCATCCCTTTGTCTTCCTCTGCTCTTTTAGCGAGATCTGCTCTGACTTCCTGCAGCTCTTTCAGGGCAGCGGGATAGTAGTTGATGAACGGATTCGCCGGGGTCGATGAGTTCTTGGGCCAGCCGTATTTGGTAAAAGGTAGAAACGAATTTGAAACTCTAGCGGAGTCGTAGTCAGTAAGCGCGGGCTTCCTCGTTGGATCGGTGCCATCGGTCACGACGTCCATGTCCGCTTGAACGAGGAGCACCTTTCGATGGGTCTGAGGGCTTTCGAGTTCGAGCACCGTTTCGCAATCGTAGAAGTTGTGTGTGGTGGGGAATATTCCGCTCCTGAGTTGCTTTATTTTCTGGGCATAGAGTTGGGCATAGTAGGGAGACACTTTTGCCGATTCCATGAGAGCCCCCAATCCAGGAAGCAGAGTGCTGATATGCGGATTGATCGCATTGAGACGTTTCAGCGTGGTGGCTGGTTCGGGAAGGGCGTATTCCACTTTCCGTAGGTAGGTTTTGCCGGACCCGCGGAGTTCGTGGGCTGACTTTCCTTCGTCCAGTTCGACCCATTCTTTGATGTTGGCAGGATCTGCGGAGGCCGACAGCGATAGTGAAACGATAGAGCCAATCGTCAAAAGTAGGAATTTCATCATTGGAATCTTTTCTCGTCTCATTGAAATAGGCGAGAAAAAACGGAGCTGCTAGCGGGTTGATTGAATCCCTCAGAGGAGAGCGCGGGTTACTCTCCGAAGGGGGTCGATTGGCTCGTCCGTAGCGGATGATACTTCCTCAACCATGGGTCACCCTGTTTTTCCAATCGACTTACTAGAGTAGTGGCCATCTTTTTCGCGCGTTCGCGATGCGCTGGATCGTCAGCAAGGTTTGTGGATTCCCATGGGTCATTCTCCAGGTCATACAGTTCGAGAATGGGGCGGTGCAAAAACTGATCCACGGTTCTAGGTCCGATCATCTTGTCGCCCCTCTCTCGGATTCCGGCCCAGAGGTGTCGTTCAAAGGCATCAATCGGCAGCGGATATTCCTGACCTGGCAGGACATTCCATATCAGCTTCCATCGATGCTCGCGGAGGGTGCGCATCGGGTAATGGGCAAAGACATCGTGACCGACGTGACTGAGCAGAGCGGAATCCCATCCCTTAGGGCTCGGGTCGTCGAGGATGGGTAGAAAACTACGACCCTGAAGTGGGTATTCATCGAAGGTCGTGCCAGTCCAGTCAAGGATGGTGGGAGTCAGGTCGGTGAATGTGACAAGAGCTGGATTAACTGATCCGGTGGCTTCCAAATCGGAATGCCAGACGATAAAGGGCACCCGGACTCCGGGTTCGTAGTGATTGCCCATCGCTCCTGGCTCGGAGGTACCGTGATCGCTAATGAAGATGATCAAAGTGTCGTCCCGACGGCCGGCTTGTTCGAGTGATTCGATGACTAGGCCGATTCCGTGATCCATGCGTGTGATCTGCTGATAGTATCCAGCAAGGCTTTCGCGAACCTCGGGGGTGTCTGGCAAAAAACCCGGAACTGGCACTTTGTCATGATCATAGGTGACGGGCTCGTATCCTTGAATGGAGGTGGTAATTCCCCATCCTGCTCCATCGCGGGAGGTCGGGTGAGGGTCGTGATAGGACATCACCAGGAAGAAAGGATCGGATTCGGCCGTTGCTTCAAAAAACTCAGTCGCTCGTGTGCTCATCTTGACGACGTCGCGGTTGCTTCCCCGGGGCTTGAAGTCGATCGGGTATTTTTCCAGCGGTTTGACGTGGTCTTTCCCGATCAGCCCAGTGTGATAGCCGGCTCCTTTTAACATCGCGAATACGCTGGTGACGTCTTCTCTGAGCTGCTGGTTGTGTTCGCGATGAGGGTGAGCGTACTGCCCGTTCGAGTGAGTTAGTAATCCGGTGTAGATGACTGCTCGACTTGGGCCGCAAGAGGCCGTGGTGGCGAAGCCTTCATCAAATCTTACCCCTGCTGATGCCAGGGCATCCAGGTTAGGCGTTTTAACGAGGGGGTGGCCGTAGCAACCCAGATCGAACCAGGATTGGTTGTCCGAAATGAGAAGCAGCACATTCTTTTTCTCTGCCGACTGAGTATCGACTATGGCAAAAAAGGAAGTTAGAAGCGCGACCAGGCCGGTGAAGATTTTTGGAAGTTTGAGCATGAATAAAGGAGGGGTGAAGTTATCTAGATTCGAACAAAGATTTTGTTTCGGTACATCCCCCATAGAATCAGCCAGAAGAAAATCATCATCAGGCAGGCCTCTACGATAGGTGCTCCCATGCCGACGAACCAGGCATCGGGTAGGTGGGTTTTTAGATTGTCCCGAACCCATCCTTTCATGGCGACACTCATGAAGTAGGCAGTGATAGGATTGAGTCCGACGACAATAAAAGGAAATGTCCATTTCCGGAATCCTGCCATGTCGACAATCCAGAAGAGTAGGGCCAGCAACCAGATGCAATAGGCTCCGCTGAAAAGCACCCAGGAGGGAGTCCAGATTCGCTTGATAATTGGGCAGATCGTATAGCTGGCCGCGATTCCGATGATGAGACAGAACGCTCCTGAGATAATGAGGCGGCGAAGCTTGAATTGGTTGCCGAGTTTCTTATTTTGCAATAATTGGCCGCACATAGCTCCCATTAACATCGTCACAAACGATGGAATGAAATTTAGCGTCGCATAGCCGCCGAGATGAACTTCAAATGGGTCTGACCGCGGGAACAGGTTGAGAAGCCAGCGATCAAAAGCCTCCGCCATGTTTGATCCTTGTTGAAAGTGCGAGGCGAATCCCGAGGCGCCTTCAGGGATGGGATGGAGGCTCATAGCGAGCCAATATCCGACCAGGATAGCAATGGCTGCTGCTGCCTGGACTTTAAAATTTTTGCCAACCAGGAAGAAGAGGAATCCGTAGGCGAGTCCGATCTGACTGAGGACATTAGTAAAGAGCCAATTGGTTTCCGGCTTTCGAAGCGACTGTAGAAAAACGCCCAGTAGAATAAGGATGATCGCTCGACCCCAAGCGTGACCGGCGCGTTTTGCCCAGGAGTGGCCAAGCGAGGCTCGCTTGGCATAGGACCACGGCATTGAAACGCCGACGATAAACATGAAGGAAGGCTGGATCATGTCCCAGAGAGAGAATCCAATCACGTTAAAATTGCAGATCCATTCAGGATGTGAATTTTGAAATCCCAGAACCTGGAGCCATTCAGGGGCCGAATCTCCTGCCTTCTTCGCCGCTGCCGCGAGCCCGAACCCGCCTGCGGCCAGAAAGAACATCACGAGGCCTCGGTAGGTGTCCAGAGAATGGAGGCGTCCTTGATCTGGTGGTTCGACAGGTTGAGCGACGTTTTCCTGAGTGTTCATGATTCACTATCATCATGAGAGGCGATACATCATGGCAAGCGCCGAAATTGCCTATGTGCGTGCCGGGAAATCGGAATGACTATTTAGATCTGGACGATGGAAATAGATCAAAGGTCGCTGTAGGCCTGTGAGAACGTGTCACCTTTTGTCATGTCGCCACTTTGCAGTCCTTTGTTGAACCAGCGCTTGCGTTGTTCTGATGTGCCGTGGGTAAATGCGTGGGGAACGACGCGGCCCTGAGACTTCATTTGGATGGCATCGTCGCCGATGGCGTTGGCGGCGCGCATCGCTTCTTCGATATCGCCCTGCTCGAGATATTGACGGCTGTGATGTGCCCAGACTCCTGCGTAGTAGTCGGCCTGTAGCTCGAGGCGCACCGAATACTCGTTGTAGTCAGGACGTCCTCTCATGGCACTAACTTTGTCAGAGGCGCCGAGAAGCTTCTGAATGTGGTGTCCCACTTCATGAGCAATGACATAGGCTTGAGCAAAGTCTCCCGGAGCCTGAAACGTTTTTTCCAGCTCGTGATAGAAGCTGAGGTCGATGTAAACTTTGTAGTCACCAGGGCAATAGAACGGACCTGATGCAGCTCGGCCCAATCCACATGCCGTTTGGACGCTCCCACGGAAGACAACCAGAGTCGGGGGTTGATACTTCGCGCCGCGTTGAGAAAATTGTTCTCCCCAAACCTCTTCGGTTCCGGCCAGAACAACGCTGACGAAATCGAAGAGCTCCTGTTCTTCTGCGCTGATTTGGACCGGTTTGGCAGAGCCTTTGGGAGCGGCGCCTCCCTCGAGGAGCATGGATGGATCGACCACTCCCAGTTTCCACATCAGCAGGAAAACGACGCCGATGATGATGACGCCCTTGATTCCAAATCGCTTTCCGATCATGAAAAGCAGGCTCAAGCCTACGCCGCTGCCACCAGCGCGCTGGGCACCACCAGTGGAAGCTCTGCGGTCTTCGACGTTACTGCTTCCTTGACGGTTTTTCCAACGCATGATCTTTGAGAGGAGATAATTTGAACTGAGTGCTTCGTTCAGACTACACGTCCAGTTCGGACTTAGTCAATCGCCGACGGAAGCTGGCAGTGAAAAACGGGAATGGTTGTTTCGTTCTGGAAATTATTCCCGGATTACCAAATTTGAGATCGAATAACTAAAGTCTGTTCTGCTAAGGTTTGAGCTATCAGCACAAAAACCGTGAGAAAATTCTTGGTTTTTTGTGATGCTATCGAACTCAAACCTTCTTTTGCCATGTTTGTCAGTCAGCTATTCAAATCGTTGTTCTATTTACTCTTTGTCTCCGTATGGATGATGAATACGGCCGGGGCTCAGTCAGATCAACGCAGGGATTTCATCGAAGGATTGTTCAAGTCGATTATCGAATCCAGGTCCGATAGAAACCGGCAAATTCCGGGGAATCAGCCGGTGGCTCCCAAGCTTCCGGTTCCCGCTCATGTGCCCTCAGCCCCGGCTATATCTAAAGAGGTAGCGGCCTATCGTAATCAGATTGGAGCGTACGCGAAAGAAATCGACAAATTGGCGATTGGTATGGCTCAGGCTTCTCAACAGACGCCGACGCTGCGAGTATATCTTCCTGAGTTGTATGCCGTTCGAACTCAAGCCGCCATCTTGCAGCAACGATCCGTGGCAGTGAACAACCTCAATGGTGCAGCGCCGGATTTTCGGGCACTCGATATCGGATGGAGAAATTTGGCGTATCGTATGAAGTCAGATCAGAGCCTGAATGGTCAGTGCCGGACCTGTGTGAAGAACATCGACAATTACGGCGGGAAATTGTGTGGGTTGTTTGGAATACAGGCTGATTTCGATCGGATTCAGGCAACGATGTATGCGGCGCAAGCTTCTGCCTATATTGATACTCTTCTTGATGTGTTGCAGCACGAGTTATACGACCAACCCAACTGCAATGAGCTTGTCGCGCAAGGGCGGCAGCAAATGGAGCTGGCCCGTCAGTTTGCGAGCAATGTTCATGCTTACCAGTTGGGAGAAGCAGTGGGAGCCTTTGAACAGTGGAGCATCTCGTGGCGTCAATACGGGGCGCAGTTACATGCGTTTCATAAGCCGGGATTGGCTCGGGCTGTTGGCAGGGTACGCCGGACTCAGAACGACATGTATGATTTGATGCGAATCGAGAGGCCGATCGACTACGGTTACATTGATTATCTTTCTGCTCAGTGTCGTTTTGCTGCAGACGACATGTTCGGGAACCTTTCGATTCAGACCTTGTCAGGGCTAAATCGTAATCAGCTTGATGCCGTGTTTCAGGCTAAGAAATCGATCTCCGGCCAGTTTGGGAATTTTTGTAAAGTGGTTGGTGGCAATCCAAATCATAACCAAGTGGTGAGAGATTTCATCACGCTCGAGAATAATTGGAAAAGATGTGACTCGCATCTAGCTGGACTTCCCGGTGATGTTTCCAGTTACCGGGTCACTATCAGTGGTCACATTGGAGAGATTCGTAACCTTCTCCAAGTCGCTGAGCGGCTGGATATGAGCCGGGCGTTGTCGCAAGCCGCCTCGATTCACGGGATGGCTCAGGGACTGTTTAATAATCTGGTGGCAGCGGCCGGATATATCCCGTCCCGCAACGCACGAAGTCAGTCTCTGGTCTTGGCACAACAGTTTTTGAAAAATTCTCAGGCATTCCACGTTCAGGTAGCAAGTGGGGCTGATTTCCCGACGCTTCAAAAAAGTTGCGGCATTTTGGTTGATTCATGGAGAGCTTGTTCACAAGTCATTCAAGGATTACCGGCGGCTGGTTTAGCGCCACAGATATACGGTCAGATCGAACTGACGCGTAGTCAGATTGATCCTTCCCTCGCTGAGTTGGCTGTGGTGCTGGCTCCGTGAACGGTGCCTCCAACGAGGTATAATAGAAATTTCTGCGATGATCTTGTCGGCTGCATCGAGGCTGATGAGGTAGCCTTACATTTTTGGATTGTCACGCCCCGGGAAATTTCCGATTCTGGTTGGTAATGAGAATCGGGGATCTGATGAAAAGGGGGGTGTTCGTTTTCGCGGCTTTGTCAGCTTTTGCCTGGTCGATACCATCTGCGATGGGAGGCGCGTTGTCTGAAACTTTGGCGAGAGTGGAATTTGAGGATGCGGAACTCGCAGAGGTGATTGCCTACCTGAATCTAAAGAGTGTTGAGGTGGACCCACAGGGTCGGGGAGTGAACTTCGTGATCGATCCTGCTGTAAACGCTACTCAGAAACTCACTCTCAATCTGAATCAGGTAACGGTTGGTTCGGCCATGGCCTGTTTGGTCGATCACTTGGGTCTGGATTACCGGATCGAAACTCATGCCTGTTTCATTGTCCCTGGCGGAATGGGGGAGTTGGCAAAACGAGAGCCTAGTCCTCCTGCGGTAACTGGGCGCTATGCGACAGCGGTGGCGGCGAGAGAGATCGTGTTTGATCGAGTGGAGTTTGCTGAAGCTCCGGTGGGGGATGTATTGCGCTATATCGCAAATCGTAGTGCAGAAGAACGTCCGGAAAGTGGGGGCATCAATTTGGTGTTGAGCAACCTAATCGATCCGAACATGGCGGTTACCCTCAGCTTGAGAAATGTCGCGGTTTCGCAAGTGCTCAACTATTTGGCGCAGGCGACAGCCATCGAAGTCAGAGTGGAACCCTATGCCATCTTCATTGACCCACCGGGAACGCGTCAGCTGAAATTGGCAAAGCTGGATATAGCCCGTCGCGCTGAGATGGAAAAATGGGCAGCGAGTCGCGAACCTCGACCGCGGGGCAAAGGATACTCGTTGGGTAGTCTTCCCAATGATCCTCGCTCACCTGTGCATCCAGACTACGTCAGTTCGATACATTCTGATGTCTCCAAACGGACTAATTCTTTGAACAATGTCTATAAGTGGGTTGGTGGCGTATGGACTTTCGTCCGTTTTGGATCAAGTGGTACGAGCAGCTCTTTGTCCGGTGATGATGAAGATAAGTCGCTGAGGACTTCTTCGCTGCAACCAGCGAGGTGAGTCAGAGAGATTATGCTGAGGGAGGCCCACCTACCATGGTGTTTTGAAATAGAAGCACTTTCCAGTCGTCTCCTTCTTTAACGTAAATTCGAGTGAAACGAAATTGGGTCGCCGGGACCGGCTTTCCATTTCGAACCGCATCGGCCTCGATTAATCCTGTCGCGACGGCGATGCCATCGCGAATCACCCATTGGATCTCTGGCGTCTCGTAACGCAGGAATTCCAGAATACCGGATTCGATATCGGCCAAAAACGTGTCCCGGTCGAGCTGGCTGCCAAAGACATTATTGTGAATGTGATTTTCGGCGAGCAGAGAGCGAAGCGTTTTGATGTCTTCTTTTTCGTAGGCTTTGACGAGTGCGTTGTTCAAGCCTGTGAGCCGCAGAGCAATTTTGGAGTCAGATTCCCATTGGGTTGGTGGAGGGCTTTCCTGAGCGTTGCATGTCAGGAAAAGCCAAAGGGTGCACAGGTTGGTGATGAGGATTCGTTTGGTCATGCGAGTCTGCTATTTGGGGGCGGGGGACCAGTTTCGTTCGCCATTTAGGTGCTTCTGCGAGACGACCCGGTAGAACTGAGTGCTTCATTTACTGTGGCGAACGACTTTGTGCAGGTTGTAGTGGGCCAATCCGTCCGGGCCGGGATCGTACTCTTTTACAATCGCATAATAGAGAAGCGTTGCACTATCTTGCCAGACTGGGTTGCTGACGTCTGTGTAACTGGCATAGTCGTTCGAGCCAAAGGTGTCTACATACACTTCTGCTCCACTTCCAGTTCGATACTTGCCGGTGTAAGCGATATGTAATCCGTCCGGACTGACTGTGAAGTTCCCGTAACTGCCAAGTTCGGGGCCTGCTTCGTTCTCGATCACGACGCTCTGTTCACTATAAGTGCGAAACGAATGCACGGTCTCTTCCAGTTTGTCGTTCGAACCGATAAAAACGACTTTGCCCGCGGTGGTGAAAAGCGCTCCTCCGGCGACAGTAGCTTGCCCTAATGTTTTCCTCTGCCATACCCAGTCGGTAGCACCATCTCCTGTGGGCATCCGCCCGGTCTCCTTCCACTCATCGGCTCCATGAATCAATGTGGAACCGATCGAACTGAAGCTGGGGCCGGGGATATGATCGATGAACATGATTTCTTCTCTCATCGGTTCTTCTTTCCCGTTGTTTGACAGATAGACAACTTTCTCCCCTCCGGGAGCAACGGCCAGGTATGAGATTTCTTCAACAACAGGTCCTTTGTGTCCGTTGAACTCAACCTGATAGCCGGGAGTTCCATTTTCGCGGTCGATCCTGACTACGTTTACGTTTGATCGGTCTTCGGGTTCCGCCCAAGGAGCCGGAAGGGCAGCGGGCCACTCGATTGTTTCATCTTTGCTGAGCCGTTTTCTCTCATTGCCATTGATGAGATAATCCTGGGAGGAGCCTTCATCGAGATACTTTCTCTCGACATACATTAATACCAGAGTTTCGGGATCCAAATACATGCTTGGGGCACCGGAATAGGAATGCAGTGAGGCGTCTCGCTTAACCAGGGTTCTTTCCTCTTGGGCGTAGGACCATCCTTTATGCGTGCTTCCGCTGTCCGAATTGGGTGAGTTGGTAGAATCGGGAGAGCAACTCATGAAACATCCCGCCAAAAATGCAGAGAATCTCCAAAGGCGTTTCATGCTTTCGATACTAGGGGGCTTTCACTGTAACGGAAGCTTTTCCCGACCTGTTACCAGAGTCCCCACCAGCGAGTCGCCATGATGAACAGTCCAAGGCAGAGATTGGATGTGGCATGCATGATGACAGCGGCCCAGAGATTGCCCGTTCGCCGGGTGACCCAACCCACGAGCGCCCCGTAGATGAGAGCCACTGCGAAGTCGGGTCCGATGTGGACGAGGGCGAATGCGAGGGCGGTTAGCCAGATGGTACGATTCGAGCATTGGCTAATAGGAAGAGTGGTCCAATCGGAATCTGGATTGGACAAAAAACGCATCAAAAATCCTCTCCAAAAGATCTCCTCGATCAAGGCCACGGCAATCACGAGCCGTAGAAATCGAAATCCAACGATGGACCAGAGCAGAGCCGGTGAGGCCTTGTCTCCAAAGAGGTGAGGATTGAATCCGTCCACTCGTGGGGTAAATCCGAGCCACTTCAGCCAGGGGAGGGAATTTTCTGATCCGAGTCCTGTCCAGGAATGAATGAGTGGCGGTAGCAGCCAGATCCCGATGCCGATGAGCCCGAAGGAAATGGCGAGCCCGATGCCTTTCCAGGAAAAGTCAGGGTAGTGCTTTCGCCAGAACCAGACCAGTGCCAGGCAGGCGATGGCCTGAAGAGGATAGCCCCAATGTTCGGGCGCGGACTGCCACCACGGCGCATCCGGGTCGTCCACACGCACCGATTGGATGAGTTGCATCAGGACCATGAAAACGGCAAACGGGCCGATGTAGGCAATCGCCGCGGACTGGTGCCATGGGGTGGATTGCTCTGGTGGGTTCGGCTTGGATGAATCCATGGGATAACCCGCCATGGTTTGACGGCGGTTATAAAATCGAAGTCGCTCACCGTCGATGCGACGAGGGGCGGGTCAAAGAAAAATCGTCGAGGGTGGGGGGCCTCGATGGCGTCCTTGCTCCTTTTGTTGTTTTAGGATTAGTCTCTTACTTCATTCAATCTCCCATGAAAATTTCTCTCATTACAAGCCTCGCACTGTTCAGTATCCTGTTGGCAGGAAATGCGGTATCACAGGAAAAGAAGTACGTTCCCGAAGATGGATCGGCTGAATTGGTCAAAAAGAAGCGCGGCAAAAAGGCGTCGCCGATCGATCCGAGTTTACCTAACGTGCTCATCATCGGCGATTCCATTTCGATGGGATACACCTCGAAGGTGATCGAAGCGATGGCGGGTAAGGCGAATGTGATGCACAGTCCGGGCAACAGTCAGGGCACGACCAACGGACTGGCCAATATTGACAGCTGGCTTGAACCGATGAAGTGGGATGTGATTCACTTTAATTTTGGGCTGCATGATTTGAAGAGAGTCACCGAGGCGGGAACCTCGAGCAATTCGAATGATCCGGACGATCCTTATCAGGCGGATGCTAAGACCTATGCTGCCAATCTTAAGGAAATCGTGGTTCGACTGAAGAAGACCGAGGCGACGCTGATCTTCGCGACGACAACGCCATTTCCAGCCGGGGTGAAGCCTTTCCGGTCACCTGATGATGCGGGAAATTACAATACAGCGGCGTTGAAGATCATGAAGAAAAACGGCATCGAGGTGAATGATCTCTATGCGCTGGTTCTTCCTGATTTGGCGACGCTTCAGAAACCGGTCAATGTCCATTTTCAGGCTGAAGGATCTCAGATCATGGCTGACGCGGTGGCGAAAAGGATTGGACAATCGCTGGATAAATAACGGTTAGGCCCCAATAAATTATGAGACTCATTTTATTTGCAATTGCTGTCAGTGTTTTATCCATCATCGCCGCCACTGGCGCAGACGACCGCCCTAACATTTTACTGGTCATGGCCGATGATCAGGGGTACGGCGATGCCGGTTTTACCGGTCATCCTTTTGTTCTGACGCCTCATCTCGATGAGATGGCTGCCCAAAGTGTCGTATTCAACCGATTCTACGCCGGAGCGCCGGTCTGCTCTCCAACCCGGGCGAGTGTGATGACAGGGCGATCACCGATGCGAACGAACGTGCCGAATCATGGGCACTACATGCGGCCAGATGAGGTGACGGTCGCCGAAGTGCTTCGCGATGCCGGTTATGTGACAGGGCATTTTGGGAAATGGCACATTGGTTCGGTTCAGGCGGAGAGCCCCACGAGCCCCGGTGGAGCTGGTTTTGATGAGTGGATGTCAGGATTGAACTTTTTCGATTTGGATCCGTTTTTGAGCCAAAATGGAACTTATGTGAACCCGAAAGGGCAGGGGTCGATCATCAGCATGGATGCAACGATTGATTTTCTGAAGAAACACAAGGATGGCGATAAGCCGATGTTCACCGTGACATGGTTCCCGTCTCCCCATTTTCCTCAGGCAGAAATTCCGGTCGGTATTCCGGATGTGGATTCTCTGTATGAAGAGGCGGGTAAGATGCGTGGATACTTTTTGGAAATCACCTTGCTGGATCAGCAGATGGGAAAGCTGCGAAAGAGTCTCCGCGAGATGGGGATCGCCGACAATACGGTGGTCTGGTACTGCAGCGATAACGGAGGCCTGGTCGTTGAATCATCCGGCGGGCGTGAAAAGAAGGGCAGCATCTACGAGGGAGGGCTGCGGGTGCCGTCGATCATTGAATGGCCGGCGAAGCTCAAACCGGGAACAGTGGATACCCCGGCAGCAGCGTTTGATATTTATCCCACGGTTCTAAATTTGGCGGGTGCCAAAGTGGACGATCAGCCTTTGTTGGATGGAATCGATTTGGCAGATGTGATCGCGGGCAAGCAAACAAAACGTCCGGCAATGGGATTTTGGCACGGGCATACTGTCGGTCAGGGCACTCATAGCGATCTGATCATTGAGGAACTGATGGCGGCTCAGCAGTCCAATTCGCCGTCGCCCTATCCTGAGCGATTGCTCAAAAATGTGGAGGAGTTTCCGGACTACGTGGTGGGGGATTATCAGGGGCATGCGGGATGGAATGATTGGCCCTGGAAGTTGCACCGGATTCAAAAAAAGAATGAGGTGACCATTGAGCTTTATCATTTGGTGAACGATCCCATGGAAACGACGGATCTTGCGGAAGGAGAAAAGAAGCGTGCCGCTCGGATGAGGGCGGAGCTTGAGCAGTGGCAATTGTCGGTCCTGCAGAGTTGGGCGGGCGAAGACTATGCGAAGTGAAAGAAGCCAGCCTTTGCCATGAGTATGAAGATAGACAGCCATCATCATTTTTGGGAATACGACTCCGAGTCGTATGCCTGGATTGGAGATGGGATGGATGTGTTGAAGCGCAATTTTCTTCCGGACGATCTCTTGCAGGAGGTGCCGCGTGCTGGAATCGACGGCGTGATTTCTGTTCAGGCCACGCAGACGGTAGATGAGACCCGCTGGTTGCTCGGAATGGCGGAACAGCATGAGTTTATCAAAGGGGTGGTTGGATGGGCTCCCTTGGCTTCCCCGGACTTGGGAGAGGTATTGGCTTCGTTGGAATCACCGTTGCTCAAAGGCATTCGGCATGTGGTGCAAGCAGAGCCGGATGATGACTTTATTCTGGGAAAGGAATTTAATCGAGGGGTCGCTCTGCTCGACGGGGTTGGCCTCATCTACGATATCCTGATTTTTGCGAAGCACCTTCCTCAGGCGATTCAGTTTGTGGATCTCCATCCCGAGCAGACTTTTGTGCTCGATCATATTGCGAAACCGACGATTGCGGCGGATGCCTTTGATGCGGAATGGGCGGAGCGAATAAAGGAGCTAGGAGAGCGGCCTCATGTGTATTGCAAATTTTCCGGTGTGGTCACAGAGGTTCGGGATACTGAATGGTCGATCGATCTGATTCGACCCTATTGGGATGTGGCACTGGAGGCATTCGGACCGAGTCGCCTCCTCTTTGGCAGTGATTGGCCTGTCTGCCTTTTGCGAAGCGTGTACGGGGAGTGGGTTTCGGCAGTCAGCGATTTGGCCTCGGAATTATCGGCTGACGAACAGGCCGATTTTTTCGGAAGAAATGCCGCCTTGGTTTATGGTCTCGACTGAGTTTTTGTCGTGTCGATTTTTTGTTATGCTCAAGCATCAGCTTATTCATCCGAAGATTAACGAAGTGCTCGGTAGGGCTGGGCATGGAAGCAAGGTTCTGATCGCGGACGGAAACTATCCGGCCTCATCGGCTTTGGGGGAGCGTGCGGAACTGGTGAGCCTGAACCTCTCGCCCGGGGTCGTCTCTGCCTCGCAAGTGCTGGAGGCCTTGGTCACCGCCATCCCAATCGAGGCGGCAGAAGTGATGATGTATCATACCTCCGGTCCTCATGCACAGGAGGGCGAGCCTCCGGTGTGGCAGCAGTATCGGGATATTTTTTCAAAGGAAACGATCGATCTGACTTTGGAGCCGATCGAAAGATTCGAATTCTACAAGGCAGCAGGAGATGCCGATCATGTGCTAACCATCCAGACGGCAGAACAGCAGCCGTTTGCCAATCTATTGCTGACGATCGGCGTGCGTCGATAGAGTCCTGCCAATCAGCGGATTAAGGCTTGTCATTTTCTGGGAATTTCCTTAACTTGTTCCTTTATGGGACATCTTGGAGGAAATTGATAGATCCAGCTTGGCTGGCAGAATGTGGGTGACATGCACGATCGCTACGAAAAAATACCCGTTCAAGAATACAAGGAAGCCAATGTTGCGGCCTGCTTCGTGGCTGGAGAAATGGCGAATCTGATCAAGGAGCGCCAGGCTGAGGGGAAAATCGCAGTGCTCGGTCTTGCGACAGGCTCCACTCCGATTCCTGTCTATCGGGAACTCATTCGATTGCACCGGGAGGAGGGGTTGACCTTCGCCAACGTGACGACTTTTAACCTGGATGAATACAGCGGGCTAAGTTCAAGCCACCCAGAGAGCTATTCGCGTTTCATGCGGGAACAACTTTTTGATCACATCGACATCCCCGAATCGCAGACCAATATTCCGAATGCCTCGGGGAAAAATACGGAGGAACTCGAATCTCAGTGTGCGGCCTACGAAGAGAAAATTCGGAGTTCAGGTGGGATCGATATACAACTTCTCGGGATTGGCCGAAGCGGACATATCGGATTTAATGAGCCGGGTTCTCCGGTGACATCCAGGACACGGGTAGTGACATTGGATCGGATCACGCGCTTGGATGCGTCTGCTGATTTCCAAGGAATCCACAACGTGCCGCGAACGGCGGTCACGATGGGTGTGGCATCGATTCTGGAAGCCGAGAAGGTCTATCTGCTCGCTTGGGGTAAAGGAAAAGCTGATGTGGTAAGGACTGCGGCGGAAGAGCCTGAGAGTGAAGCGATCACAGCAAGCTTTCTGCAGCGGCATGACAATGCCATTTTTATCCTCGATGAGGCGGCCGCTGGTGATCTGACGCGCAATCGTTATCCCTGGTTGGTTGATTCGATCACTTGGACGGAACGCATGAAGCGTCGGGCGATTGCCTGGGCTTCCGGGAAAACGGAAAAGCCGATCCTTAAGCTGGTGGACGATGACTACAACGAAACCGGCCTTGGCGATTTGATCACCGATGAAGTGAATTCCTACTCGTTGAATATCGGTATCTTTAATGACTTTCAGCATACCGTTACCGGATGGCCGGGTGGAAAACCGGGCGCCAATGAAGTGACACGACCGGAAACGGCGGATCCGCATCCCAAGCAGGCGGTGATTTTTTCTGCCGAACCACAGGACGCTCTCGTCGGGATGGGAGCGACCATCAACCGGCTCAAAGAACAAGGGCACGTGGTTACCTTGGTATCTCTAACGTCAGGCAATCTGCGGGTTCGGGACCAAGAGGCCTTGAAGCTTATCAGGTGTCTCGCCGCTGTTGAAAAGAGCGATGAGTCGGATTGGAAGATTCCATCACATTTGGCCGAACATGCGGAGAAACTTCAGGCCGGTGATGCGGAGGCGGCGTTGAATCCCAAAGTGAGAGATTTGAAATCTGTGATTCTGAGAGCTGAAGTGAGTGATAGTGCTAGAGCTTTGGGGATGGATGAAAGTGAATTGCAGTTTCTCGATCTTCCGTTTTACGAAAACGGACGTTACCGGCAATTTTATATTTCGGAAGGCGACCGAACGGCGGTGAAAGCGTTGCTCGAAAAACTTCAGCCCAACTTGATTTTTATTGCAGGATCAGTTGCAGATCCGATGAGTCCTCAAGGGCTTGCTTATCAATTGGTCCGGGGTGCGCTGGCAGAGGTTGAGGTGCCGACGGATCATCTCTGGAGTTTTCGACATCGTGAAGAAACGCTGAAACCATTTGAAATCGATATGGCGGTTCCAATCAGTCCCGTTCAGCACGACCTGAAAGCAGATGCTCTGCAGCGATTGCGAGCCGTGGTCGATCTACGAGATGGAGAGGCTTTGGACAATGATCGTGGGGTGGCTGCACTCTACGATAAGTTGGGCCTCGCTGAATACGAGGCGATGGAGGTTTTTCAGAAGATCGAGTTTAGCCGGGCCTGAAGTGATGTCTCAATTTACCCTGTCAAAAGTCGGAGCTGATATTTTCATTCCGGATCAAGTTTCGCTCGAAACCGCACTGGAGCGGACCACCCATCTCGCAGTCGGAGCGCACCATGATGATCTGGAGATTGCTGCCTACGCATCGATTGAGGAGTGTTTCGGGGAATCTGATAGGTGGTTTACCGGTGTCGTTGTTTCAGATGGTAGAGGTAGTTCGCGCACTGGGCCTTATGCCGACTACTCCAATGATGAGATGCGCAATATTCGTCGTCGCGAACAAGTCCGTGCCGCTATGGTCGGCGAATATGGAATGGTGATTCAACTGGACTATCAAAGCAGCGAAATTAAGAGCGGGGTGAATGCCGATCTGGTCAGCGACTTGTCTAAAATTGTATCGGCCGCTGGCGCATCGACGGTCATTTCGCATCAGCCTCTGGATCGGCATCCCACTCACATTGCGGTGTTTTATCATCTGCTTCAGTCGTTGCGGGAATTGCCTGTTGGGCAGATTCCGGATTCCTGGCTTGGTGCGGAGGTCTGGGGCAAATTGGATTGGCTTTCGCCATCCCAGAAACTCACTCTCGATACGGGAAATCGTGAGCATTTGGCGCAGGCATTGATCGGGGTTTTTGACTCACAGATCGAAGGAGGTAAGCGGTATGATCGCGGAGAGATGGGCCACCGTTACGCCAATGCGACCTATGGCGAGTCACATGAAAGTGATCAAGTGAGCCAAGCTTCTCTCGCCATTGAATTAAGAGAGCTTCTCACTGATGTGTCATTGTCTGCAAAAGATTTTGCGATGGATTCAGTTGATCGGTTTCGAGGAGAAATTCATGGGCGACTTAGTCATTGGGAGTGATTCCCTTCTTATTTTTTAATATCAATTTGTTAATCAAAAATGGATTCAAAACAACCTATACGTGTGCTTGTTGTCGGATGTGGTCACATGGGGAAATCTCATGCCAAGGCCTATCAAAAACATGATGGATTTGAGATCGTTGGAGTCGTCAGTCGGACTAGCAAAAGTCGTGAGGCCATGTTCGAAGAGCTTGGCGAAAGTTGGCCTGGTTTCGATGATTACGAAGCCGCACTGGCCGAACTGAAGCCGGATGCGGTTTCGATCAATACTTTTCCCGACACTCATGCGGCGTATGCCATCGCCGCGATGAAATCGGGTGCCCATGTGTTTCTCGAAAAGCCCATCGCGGAGACGGTCGAAGAGGCAGCGGAAGTGGTTCAAGTGGCGAAGGAAACCGGACGTTCGCTGGTGGTTGGTTACATCCTGCGGGTTCACCCATCCTGGAAAGAATTTGTGAATCAGGCGCATCAGCTAGGGAAACCTCTTGTGATGCGGATGAATCTGAATCAGCAGAGTCATGGTGATAACTGGCAAACCCACAAAAATATCATGGCTTCGCTACCGCCAATGGTTGATTGCGGGGTTCACTACGTGGATGTGATGTGCCAAATGACCCGTTCCCGTCCGGTCCGAGTGAGTGCGATCGAGGCGAAGCTATCCAACGAAGTGGGAGATCAGTGTAACTACGGGCAGATGCAGATTGTGTTCGAAGACGGCTCGGTCGGATGGTACGAAGCGGGCTGGGGACCTATGATGAGTAACACGGCGCACTTCGTGAAAGATGTCGTTGGTCCGGAGGGATCGGTCAGTATTAAGGCGGAGGACGGTGGAGGCGCCGACAGTGATGATGTTGATGCTCACACTCGTACTGAGCAACTACTGGTTCATCGGGCAGAGCTGAATGATGCCGGTGCATTCGCCACTCCGGATCGGGTAATTGATTTGGAGGATGAACCCGGACACGATGACCTTTGTTTCAGAGAACAGAAATTATTTTTACAGGCAATTCGAGGCGAAGCTGATATGAGCGAACACTTGGACGATGCTCTCAACAGTTTACGAATTGTGTTGGCCGCTCAAGAGGCTGCCAGTGAGGGGCGATGTGTTGCCCTATGACGTTTGCGCTAACCTATGAGTGAAGCCATTTCATCGACCTCGATCTCGCGCCAACCGTTGTGGCGAAAGGTTGCTGATGCGATTTTGCGCGATGTCGAATCGGGTCAATGGAGCGGGACCTTGCCAGGCGAGCATCAGCTTTCTGAGCATTACGGGGTTGGGCGAAGATCGATTCGGTCCGCTTTGCAGTGGTTGGAGGAGGGCGGTGTGATCGGTACCAGTCCTGGGAAGCCTCGCCAAATTTTGACCGAGCCTTCTTTGAATGAAGGTCGCTCTCTAAAACCTGATCATGTGTTGCTGATCAGTCCTTATGCCGAAGACCAGGGGATTTCAAAGTCACGCATTCTCTTTAACCGAACGTTTCAGGAATTGAGTAAGCGGGGGATTCATTTGATTCCCAGACGAGTTGAAACAAAAACCGCCAAATCATTGGATAGAAATTTGGGGCAACTTAAGGAGCAGTTTCCTCGGTCCGTTTGGCTCTTGCATGATTGTTCCGGTGCTGTCCAGCGTTGGTGTTTCAAGCAAGGAGAGCGAGCGCTTGTCCTGGGGGCAAAAGATCCTGACGTTTCATTCACGTCGGTGGATATGGATGTTGAGGCTGTGATCGCTCAGGCGATTGAGCGTTTCGTGAAAGACGGCCACGATCCATCGAAAATCACCTTTCTGATGCGTCGTGATTCGGGAAAACTCAATCAGCGTCTCAGTGAAATGTTTCTGCGAATTTTGGGGGACCAGATCGCAGGAATAAAAGATAACTCTGATGAGCGCGTCTTGATTCATGACGACGCGAATTTGATCGATCTCCTCAAAAGCCGCTTAGGTAAATCAGATCCTCCGACAGCATTGCTCTGTTGGCGCACGCACGATGCGATTCAGACTGTCACCTTTTTGACCCATCAGGGGATATCGATTCCGGAGCGCCTTTCAGTGATTAGCTGTGGCAACTCGCCAACGATGGAGTTTATCCACCCTGCTATTGCTCGGTTTTTGAGTCCCACAGGCGACTACGAAAGGTGTTTTTTGCGGCTGCTGATACAGCTAATCGAAGGAGATGTCAGTGGCGGCCGTGACTTCAGGTTTGTCCCAGAATTTCTCAAAGGAGAAACCGTGGCGGGCCCGGCAGGACGTTGATGATACCTTGTGCCAAATTGGGACAGTTCATGGGCGGTTGTGAACGGTCGCGGGCGATGTCTTTTGCTGAAACTATTTTATCTAGCCATGATTACTCCAACGCTTGATCCTCAGTTCGTACCTGCCGTAATTTGGAACCGATCTTTTAAAGCCAAGGTCGCAAATGATCCTGATGCGAGGAATCTCGATATTTCGGTGTCCCGGCTTGATGGAACATCCTTTCGGTTTTCGACCAAAATCTTAAACCCCAAAGATGAAAGCGAATCTCTCAACTTTAGATATGTCGAACGGTTGGTGAAGTTTCTGCTTTGGGCTAAGGGAGGGAGTCACGTCTTCATTTCGGGTGATGATAGGCTGACCAAAAAAATCGCGGCTCTCTACACGAGAAAAGGGGAGCGTCATTTTGATAGGGATACACTCGGGCGAAAGGTGTTTGGGGAGCCGGTCACGGTGTTGCCAGTCCACCTGTCACATCTCCCTGATGACACAGAGAGTGCGGTGCATTTAGGGAAGAATTTAGATGGTTGCCGCATTGGATTTGATCTGGGTGGATCCGACAGGAAGTGTGCTGCGGTGATTGATGGGGAGGTTGTTTTCTCTGAGGAAATTCCATGGGATCCCTACTTTCAATCTGATCCGGATTATCATCTTGAAGGTATTGAGAAATGCTTAAAGACGGCCGCAAGCCATCTGCCTCAGGTGGACGCGATTGGTGGCTCGTCGGCGGGGATTTACATCAACAATAAGGTCCGTCTTGCTTCCTTGTTTCGGGGTGTCACTGATGAGAATTTGTTCAAGGATCGAGTCGAATCGATGTTCACCGATATCGTGGATAAAAATTATCTTGGGGCGCCATTTGAAATCGCCAATGACGGCGACGTAACTGCTTTGGCAGGCTCAATGAGCATGAACACTGATGGAGTTCTTGGGATTGCGATGGGTACGTCACAGGCAGTTGGCTATGTGAATGGGAAAGGGCAAGTAACCCGGCGCATCAATGAACTCGCATTTGCACCGGTCGATTATCGCGAAAGTGGGCCGGTTGACGAATGGTCAGGGGATCAAGGGTGCGGGGTGCAGTTTTTCTCGCAGCAGGGAGTGGCCCGATTGAGTGGGGCCGCCGGCTTTGAGTTTGAAGGCCTGTCGTTTCCTGAGCAATTGATTGAAGTCCAGAATGCGATGAAGAGCGGTGATGATCGCGCGCGAAATATTTACGACACCCTCGGTGTTTGTTTTGGATACACGATTGCCCACTATGCTGAATTCTACGATATCAATACCTTGATCGTAATGGGCCGAGTGGTTTCAGGGTCCGGTGGTGATCTGTTGATCGAGCGTGCCCGGGATGTGCTACGGGCCGAGTTTCCCGAGTTGGCCGAAAAGATTGACCTGGTGGTGCCGGATGAAAAAATGAAGCGCCACGGTCAGGCAATTGCCGCTGCTTCGTTGCCCGATCTTAAGGGAGGCGCGGCAGTGTCGAAGAGGCCGAAGTGACGAAATATCGAAATCCTGTCATGGTGAAGTTGAAGCGCTAGCCGCGGGTATTTCAGGAAGTCGGTCGACTTTGACCACCACCTGAACAGTGCTTTGAGCAGTGCCAGAATAGGCACCGGTTACCGGAGCGACGTCGCGATAGTCCCGCCCTCGGGCTAGAATAATATAGGTTTCATCGACGACTTTATTGTTGGCTGGGTCCAGGCCGATCCAGCCTGATCCTTCAATGTAAACTTCGACCCAGGTATGCGTTGTTTTGGATCCTCGAAGGTTTTGATATCGGGTAGGGTCGTGGAGGTAGCCGTTGACATAACGAGCTGGGATATCGATGGAGCGGCAAAGGGCGGTCATGGCATGTGAGAAGTCCTGACTGAATCCGGATTGGGACTCGATCACTTCGACTGCCTGAGAAATCAGATCCGGAATTCCAGACTGATATTGATAGTTCTCATGGATATGCTCCATGATGCAGTAGCTCGTTTGAAAGACGTCGTCTGAAAAGCCTTGGACATCGAGTGCCTGTCGCCAGATTTCCGGTGTCCGTTGGATGTAGGCGCTATCCTGGATATAGGGGTAGCACTCTTCGCGATCGTGACACTTTCTGAGGTGGCCATGGTGAAAGCCGAACGGCAGATCCTCGAAATCGATTTTGTTGCGGGTGGAGACAGTTGCCGTGCACTCGATTGAGAGTTTGTCGTGCGGCTCCGGTATTTCAAAATGGTGGACACGGTTGATATTTAGATCGTCATAGGGGCTCAGTTTGAATACTTCGGGTAGCGTAATGAGGCTGGATTCGCAGGTTTGGTAACGGGTCGTGGGCGGTGTGAGGCGTAGCTCTTTCACGCTGTCGGTGACAGGTGCGGAGTAGTGAAACTCGGTAAGATGGTAGAGTTGCAAACGCATTAGGACTCTTCTTCAGGGGAGAAACTTCTCCCTTCTTTAGCAAGGGCCGTGCCATTCCCTTTCGGCGGTTGATTTTATGTGTCATACCCTATTGAGGGAATTGACGGGAATGGCCCAAATCGCTACGTATTGAATTGAATATCCGAAACTTCATGAAGCAATTTTCCCTTTCGATTTTCTGTGCCTGTATCTCATTTTCAGCGATTGCTGAGGATCGGCCAAATGTCCTCTTCATTGCGATTGATGATCTCAATCATTGGGTCACTCACTTGGGGCGGAACACTCAGGCGCAGACTCCGAATATTGATCGGCTGGCGGCGATGGGCACCACGTTTACGAACGCCCATTGCGCCGTTCCAGCGTGTGAGCCGTCACGTTGTGCTTTGATGAGCGGCCGTCGACCGTGGACTTCTGGGTGTTACAAGAATGGACACATCTGGAAAAAGTATCAGGCCGCTGGCGAGGGGCTCAGTGCTCAGTTTTTGAATGCAGGGTACCACGTCGCCGGAGCGGGAAAGATTTATCACTCGATGCAGTACCATGAATCGGAGTGGAGCGAATACATGTCGACAGAAGGGCTGAGTAACAATGGGCCGGGCGTCGATAAGTATGACGGTTTTCACGTCGAAAAGACCTTCCCGGATCTGAAGGATGAAGACATCGTTGACTGGCACTCGGCGGATTACTGCATCGAACGAATGATGGAAGAAGGCGACAAGCCTTTCTTTCTCGCGTGCGGTCTCTACAAGCCTCACCTCGCTTTCGTTGCCCCACGAAAATACTACGACGCATTTCCATTGGAATCGATTGAGCTGCCGCCCCATCGCGAAGGAGATCTCGACGATATCCCGGCCGCAGGGGTAAAGATGGCAAACCCAGGCGGGGATCACGCGAAGTTTCTAAAGGCGGATCGATGGAAATCTGCGATTCAGTCCTATCTCGCGACCTGCGCCTACACTGACATGAACGTGGGTCGGATACTGGATGCTCTGGAGAAAAGTCCCAACAAAGACAATACGATCATTGTGTTGTGGAGTGACCACGGTTGGTCATTGGGAGAGAAGGAGCACTGGCGGAAGTTTGCTTTGTGGGAGGAGACGACGCGGATGCCTTTTATCTGGGTGGCTCCGGGCGTGACTACAGCGGGGACGAAGTCATCACGACCCGTGGATTTGATGAGCGTCTATCCGACGCTTTGCGAGCTTACCGGGATCGATGTTCCGGATCATGTTGAGGGCACCAGCATCGTCTCTCTGCTCAAGGATCCCAATGCGAAGTGGAACCGCCCTGCTATCACTACTCATGGTCGGGGAAACCATGCCGTTAGAACGGAGACACATCGTTACATTCGCTACGCCGATGGTAGCGAAGAACTTTATCACGATGCGGTGGACCCGTACGAATGGAAGAATCTCGCTAACAATCCCGAGTATGCGAATTTGAAGAAGCGTTTGGCGAAGTGGTTGCCAAAAGAGGAAGCGCCTGAGCCTGGGAAGAAGTAAGCGGTAAAGGGATACTGAGGGAGGCGCATCTCCGCCGAGAAATCATCTTTTCGATTTTTGGGGTGCCTGTTGGAATGGAGAAATGCAAAAGGGAGCGAAGTTACTGGCTGTGGGTGTTGTTTGGTTGGCTTCGAATTTATGCGCTGAAGAGCCGCTGACCGGTTGGCCGGAATTGTTTCCCGCTTCGATTACAGAAGCATTGCCTGGAACAGGGCTGCTAGAAACCAATGAAGATCTGAGCCTCGAGTTGGTATTGGCGAATGATCGTTTTCTGGATCAGCAAATTCTCCTGGAGGCTGCAAATCGGTCCCAGCACTGGAACTGCGATTTCTCCTCGCCGGAATCGTATCGGCGATCAATTGCACCGAACCGGGCGCGACTGATCAAAATCTTGGGGCTTGATCGGGATTGGAGGGATCTCTCCATTGATGGATTTCGCTATGATCCGTCAGGGACGGAGATCCGTTATCATTCTCGAGGCCTGACCCCGGTCGTTTCGATCGGGATAGGAGACGATCAGACGATAAAGGTTTTTGAAATTACTTGGGAGGTCTTTGGCGGCATTCGCGGTCGCGGGTTGGTGATCGAGCCTGCCGCATCCAAAGTGGTCGCCGAAATTGTCGCGATTCCGGATTCGAGCGAGAGTGTTTACGATCTAGCGATCGGGGGAGGTGTGAATGTTGAATATGCGCTGAATCTGGCCCGGGCAGGATGCCGCGTATTCGTTCCGACCCGGGTTCGTCGCGAGATCAAACGACACACAATCACAGAGCGTGAGTGGTTGCATCGGGCTTCGTTTGAATTGGGTAGAACCCTAACAGGATACGAATTACACAAGGTGCTGTCCTTGGTAGAAGGGCGCCGAAACGCCTACGGGAACTCCATGCCGATAGGGGTGATCGGGTGGGGGGATGGAGGGATGTTGGCGCTCCTTGCGGCGGCGGTGGCAGACGATTCGGAGTTCCGAATCGATGCAGGATGCGTGAGTGGCTATTTTGGACCACGTGAGGAACTGTGGCAGGAGCCTTCGGATCACCAGTTGTTTGGCTTTCTGTCGGAGTTTGGTGATGCCGAAGTTGGCAGCTTGGTGATACCTCGTCGATTGACGATTGAGGCGAGCGCAGGCTCGGACTTTCGCTATCGAACCAAAGAAGGGAGCCGTGATCTGGATATTAGTCGGGAGCGATCCAGTGAAAAAGGGAAGCCGGGGAGAACGACAATTCATTCCGATGAGGCAGTTAGGATGGAGTCAGGGAGGTTGCTCGGACTAGCAGGGGGCAAGTTTTCTGATTCGATCAATGTAGTGAAAGGGGGGATGGAAGCGATGTCGGCGGAAACTCTCACCCTTTTCCTGAATGACCTCGGTGTCAGTGAAATCTCACCGGAGTGGTTTTCGAGAAATATTGATACGCTTCGAGTGCGTTCAGAAAATGGAATTGAAAGTGACTACATTCGCGGGCAGGAAGTAGAGGAGATCGAGGCACGAAACCAGGCCGTCTTGACTCGGTCGGAGCAGGATCGATCGGAGTTCTTTTCTGATATCAAGCTAGATTCACTGAAAGGTTTTGAGAAGACGATTGAGCCGTATCGGGAATTCTTTCGGACCAAAGTGGTTGGCGACTACGGGTTTGAATTGTTGGATTCGAATCCTCGTTCCCGTCCGTTTCAGGAAAGCGAAAAGACAATCAGCTACGAAGTGGTGCTCGATGTGTTTGAGGGAGTGTTTGCTTATGGCGTTCTAACTTTGCCAAAAGACTTTGATGTTACTTCGGGAGAGAAACGTCCTGTGGTGGTGTGCCAACATGGATTGGAAGGGACGCCTCAGCAGGCCGTTGGGGAGGAGAAATATAAAGCCTACAAGGCGTTTGCGACGCGATTGGCAGAGAGGGGATTCATTACCTTTGCCCCGCAAAACGGATACAAGTATTTTGATCTGTTCCGTCTGCAGCAAGCCAAGGCGCAGTCGATCGGAAAGACCTTGTTTTCGATCATCGTGCCGCAACATCAACAGATCACTGATTGGCTGGCGGCTCAGCCCTTTGTAGATTCTGAGAGGATTGCGTTCTACGGGCTGAGCTATGGAGGGAAGTCGGCGATGCGGATCCCGCCTTTGGTAGACAACTATTGCCTGTCGATTTGCTCAGCGGATTTCAATGACTGGGTCTGGAAGAATGCAGCGACGGATGAGCGGGCCCTCCGATACAGCTACATGGATACCTTGGAGTACGAGATGTTTGAGTGGAACCTGGGAGGCACCTTCAACTACTCGGAGATGGCGGCGTTGATTTGTCCGAGGCCCTTTATGGTGGAGCGCGGGCACTTCGACGGGGTGGGACCGGATGAACGGGTGGCCTATGAGTTTGCCAAAGTGAGGCACTTGTATCAGGCGAAACTGGGCATCGGAGATCGCTGCGAGATTGAGTGGTTTCCCGGACCTCACACGATTAACGAAGTGGGCACCTACCGGTTTTTGCACAAACATCTGGACTGGCCGGAACCAGATAATTGATCTCCTGTCAGGGTTCGTAAACGGGCGGCTTGATAAGAGCTTGGTATTCGGGCCATTCGATGCGCCCGCCCTCGTAACGGGGGAACTCCCAGGCCGGCCAGATGGGGCTCTCTTCGCGCACCTCTTCATACATGCTGACCAAAGTGTGTTTCATGGCATTAAAGCGTTCCGCTTCAGTGTCCTTCAGATCAGTTGTCTCACCGATGTCGCTGGTCAGTTGATAAAGCGAGAAGTCGGTCAGCTGGGCGCGTGTCTGATATTCGATGTCTTCCTGGGTGATTCCACCGGAGGGTTTCAAGTCGGGTTGATCAATGCGGGCCACTAGTTTCCAATCGCCCTCCCGAATCGCTACTTTGACCGAACCCTTCGCCCGGAGAAAATGCCAGTAGAGTGGGTTTTCCCGATCGAGGGTTTCGTCGTTGAAAAGAGGCAGCCAACTTGTGCCATCGATGGCCCGGTCGTCGGGCACTGCGATGTTGGAAATGGCGCAAAGGGTAGGCAACAGATCAACGCCGCTGACGGGTTCTTTGCAGACGCTGTCCGGACTGGTTACACCGGGCCACCGAAGTAGGCCGGGTACGCGGATGCCGCCCTCCCTGAGATATCCTTTTTTGGCTCGCAGTGGTGCGGCGGAGCCATAGGGATGTCGCCCGGTGATGGCAGGACCATTGTCGCTGGTGAACAGCACCAGTGTGTCTTCCCTCAGTCCCAGATCGTCCACGGCTTTCATGAGACGGCCAAATCCTTCATCGAGTTGAGTGATATTTCCAAGCAGGGCGCGTTCGGCCGGGTCCTCTTTGTCGGCATAGAGTTGGGTGTGCCTTTCCGCTGTGGCAACTGGTTCGTGGGGTTCGCTGTAGCATACGAAGAGGAAGAATGGGCGCTCGGTTTTCTCCTCCGTTTCCAACCATCGAATGGCCTCGTCTGTTACGATTTCGGCTGAGTATCCTTCGATGGGCCCAACGGGAATCCCGTTTCTCACGAAATTGTAGGGGTTCCGGTGATTAGGCAGGGCGTTGTTTTGGATCGAGAACCAGTGATCAAAACCATGGTCATTGGGCTGCGGTTGGCCGGGAAGATTGAACATCCCGTTGAGGTGCCATTTGCCAACGTGACAGGTGTCGTATCCTGCGCCCTTCAGGAGTGTCGCAATCGTGATCTCTGTCTCCTTGACGTGCATGGGTGACATCATGGGAATCCAGTTGTGAATACCCAGACGCCACGGAGTCCGACCGGTCATGAGGCCCGCGCGGGAAGGTGAACAGTTGGCGGCGGCGGAATAGCAATCAGTGAACCTAAGCCCCTCGGTGGCGAATTGATCAAGGTTCGGTGTATGCACTTCTGAATTTCCGTAGCATCCGAGGTCGCCGTATCCGAGGTCGTCGGCGAGAACAACAATGATATTTGGCGATGAAGAGGCTGCTATCCGAGGCCCGAAAGCCACGATAACGAGAGAAACGACTCCCAGGGTAATTGATCTCGTTGAGGCTCTCATCTACTCATCATCCGAGGATTGGGGGAAAACGTCAATGGCACGATTGATTGTGAATTGGGGCCCAACTTCGGCAAAAGTGTGTTGGGAAAAAGCGCAAAGAAGAGTCATGGCGGTTTGCGCAAAACGACAAATTTTTGCAGAATACTCCTATTGTGCGCTGGACCGGTGGAGCTAGCTTTTTGATATGAAACTCCTCATCAGCTCTCTTGCTTTGTTCGTGTTCGCCGCGACTACCGCTTTTGCGGGAACGATCGATCCCAGTCAGGAAGAGCATCTCACGAATAAGCGATACGCGCAGTGCCCGAAGCCACCTCAGCAAAAGGTCAACAAAAGCGCTGAGCCGAAATTGGAAAAAGGTTTCGTGCCTTTATTCGAAAACGGAAGCATTGAAGGTTGGGTGCCGCGTGGAGGAACTTGCACCTTTGAACTGATCGAAGGCGAACTGGTTGGCACATGCGATCCGGGTTCCGACAGCACCTACTTCAGTAGTCCTCGCGAAGACTACGGCGATTTTATTCTGACCTTCGAGTTCAAGTGGGATGTCATGGGGAACACCGGTGTTCAATTTCGGTCTTTTGTGAACGAGAAAGGGTCAGTTGCTGGATACCAGTGTGAGATTGATCCGTCCGACCGGGGATGGACCGGCGGAATCTACAATCAAAGTCTTGATGGATGGAAGTATCCCCTTTGGATGACTGAGCACAATCCCGTCCGTGAAAATTTGAAGAAAGACGGCTGGAACCGGGTCACGATTCGAGCCAAAGGAAATGTCATTGAAACTTGGATCAATGGTTATGGCGCCACTCATCTGGAAAACGACGAACGCAGTACCGGGTTGTTTGCCTTTCAGATTCACAAAGGCAAAGAAGGTAAGGTCAGGTGGCGTGATCTTAAGATCAAAGAGCTCAAGTAGGTTCTGTGCTGATAGCCTTCCTTGAGAGGGCGGGGTTGGTGTCTGCTTATGCCGAGAGGAACTTCCATTCGCATCCCTTCAACGCGCTTGATTTGGTGTTGTGGCTTGCTGGTGGTTCCTGCATAACCAATGGGATATGAAAAGGATCCCTGGTTTGATTACCCTCGTCTTTTTTGCTGCTTTGACGGCAGATGCGTCGGATTTCCGAGCGGGAGCTGCCGCTTCCAATATCACACCTCACATGGGCGTTCCATTGGATGGGACTATTATGCAAACGGGGCCTGCTAAGCAGGTTCATGATGAACTTTGGGCACGGTGCATGGTTCTTTCCGATGGTACGACGACACTCGCCATTATCGTTGTCGATAGCACCATGATCTCAACTGATGTTCATGAGGCGGCGAAAAAACGAATCGAGAGCGAGCTGGGGATTCCTCAGCAAAATATCTGCATCTCGGCAACGCATACGCACTCGGCGCCCCGAGTGATCACCGGACTAGTCGATGATGATCTGCATCGTGATTACCTTGATTGGGTCGTGGTTCGGATCGCTGACGGAGTTCGCCGGGCGCACAACAATCTAGTTACTGCCGAGATCGGATGGGGCAGCTTTGATGAACCTCGGTTTGTGCACAACAGGCGTTGGTTTGTGAAGAACGGCGCCGAAAGCCCGTTCGGTGAAACCGGAGAGAAGGTAAAAATGAACCCTGGTGCCAATCGCGACAATCTTGACCGCCCGGCAGGTCCGGTTGATTCCGAAGTGTTCGTCATGGCATTGCGACGGGCAGAAGATCGGCAGCCGATTGCGATTATGGGAAATTACGGGCTGCATTATGTGGGGGGAGTTCCCGGAGGTTCTGTTAGCGCTGATTATTTTGGAGCATATGCGGGTCAGGTTCAGAAACAGTGGATGGCCGATCGTCTCGATCCGCCGTTTGTGGGCCTCATGAGCAACGGAACCAGCGGAGACGTGAATGCGAATGACTTTTCAGGAGAAAGAAAAAAGTATCTTCCGTATGAGAGAATGAATTCGATTGCGGGCTCATTGGCTGAAGACACAGGACAAGTTTTGGAGAGCTTAAACTGGCAAACCGACGCATCGCTGGATGCGGCTGCAATCGACTTAACCTTATCGGTAAGAAAGCCTGATGCTGAGCGAATGGATTGGGCGGATAAGGCGAAGGCTCCTGACGATACGAGGCTTCGCCTGACGCGTCCTCAGATTTATGCACGTGAAGCCCTTTTTCTGGCTGATTACCCTGATGCCGTAACCATACCCTTACAGGCATTTCGAATCGGGAAGCTCGCGATCACTCAATCACCTTGCGAAACATTTGCCGAAACTGGATTGGGGATTAAGGCGGAATCACCCTTTCAGGGGAATACGTTCACGATCGAACTGGCGAATGGCTACGCTGGCTATCTGCCGCCTGAGGAGCAATTCGAATACGGCGGCTACGAAACCTGGCCGGCTCGATCCAGTTTTCTTGAGCCGGGTGCCGAAGGGAAGATTCGGGAGGGGCTACTGGATTTGCTTACCGAACTCAAGCAGAGAGCAGAGTAAACAGGATTGGGTCTAATTCATAAACCTTCTTGGATCGCACCGCAGATAGGGACTCCCGCAATTCATGTCGTTCTCTATAGTCGCGGGGAAATGTATCGCCTGATTATTGTTGTTGCCCTTCTTTTTTCACCCGCCTTACGCGGTCAGTCTCCGATCAATCTTATCGAGGAGGTCGAATCTCTCGTCTGGACTTACGACGAAGAAAAACGTCCGGAACAGGATAGCGTCGAAGTATGGCGACTGCAGGATGGCGTTTTTCATCTCACCGGTCAGGGCAACGGATCCCTGCGTTTTCCCTCTGCGGAAAAGGATCTGCATCTCGTTCTTGAATTCAAATGGGGCGAACGCACCTACGGCGAATGGGCCGACACCGCGAGGCGCGCCAGCATCGGATTTGGAGGGGCTATTGTGGGGCTTCGGGAATCCATGTCCGGCGATATTCTTGCTGGGAAGAACGGGACTTTGATTAACCCGAAAAGCAAAGCCCACGACCCAGCGGAAAAGAATATTCGAGGTTGGCACACCCATGCGAACTCCATCGAAGCACCCTTCGGGCAGTGGAACCGAATCGAAGCCATTATCAAAGGTCCAAACCTCAAGGTCATTCTCAATGGAGAATTGGTTAACGAAACCACTGTCGACTGGACCGATAGGCAGGGCGTTTCGCTGGATTCCATTTTTGCTGAACTCTACATCCGCCGTTGGGAAATTTATCCGCTCAATTCCTTCGACGAGCCGTGGCAGCCTGACACTGCATCCACCGATACCGGTTACACTGCAACCGGCGAAAGTATCCTCCCTCGTGAGTTCCCGCTTTCGGCGGAAGATTCACTCGCGCAGTGGCACGTCGACGGAGACTACGAACTTCAACTCATTGCGGCTGAACCGCTCATCTCGGATCCTGTTGATGTGTCATGGGATCATCGGGGCCGAATGTATGTTGCCGAAATGCGCGATTACCCGCTGCCCGCTGAACACGGGGAAAGCCTTTCCCGCATTCGTATTCTCACTGACGAAAATGAGGATGGAATCATGGACCGCTCATCGATTTGGGCTGATGAACTGGACAACGTTCAGGGACTGGTTCCTTTCCGCGATGGATTCATTGTCACCACCCGCAAGCAGATACTCTTTATTAAGGATACTGACGGCGACGACCGCGCTGACCACCGGGAGACACTTTCTCAAAGTAACGAACCCAGACACAATCAGCTCCAGGTATCTTCTCCCCGTTGGGGACTCGACAATCAGATCTACCTGAATAACGGACTCGACCTCAAAGAAATCTATCCCGTTGATCAGCCGGATGAGGTCACCAAAATTTCAAAGACCAATATTCGTCTGGATCCGCGAAGCGGCCGCATTGAGCCCGTTAGTGGATATGGACAGTTTGGGGCGACCCAGGATGACTTCGGACGACGATTTTTCTGCTCGAATCGCAATCCGACAATGATGGCAGTGATGCCATTGGCCTTCGTGAAAAGGAATCCGTTTGCTGGAATCGCATCGGGACACGAGGACATCGCGCCTGCCGGTGAGGGCGCCAAGGTGTATCCGATGGAGATGAGTCATACGACTTCTGTCGCTCACGCGGGAACGCACACCGCTGCTTGTGGACTCGCCGTGTATCGAGGGGATGCGATTCCCACGCTGAAAGGAAACGTCTTTGTTTGTGAGCCGACGGCCCAGTTGATTACACGATCCGTAATAGAGGATAACGGTTCCAGTCTTCGGGCAACCAGGGTGGGGGAGAAGCGCGATTTCCTCGTGTCGGGGGATGAGTGGAGCCGCCCCGTGAACCTCCGAAATGGACCGGATGGAGCGCTCTATATCTGTGACATGTATCGACGGTTTATTGATCACGCCCGGTTTTTCCCTGAAGCCTTTTCGGAATCACATTACATGCGGGCGGGATTTGATCATGGCAGGATCTATCGCCTAGTGGACAAGAGCAAAGCGATTGATCGAAAGATTGTAGGTCTTCCCGATGGAAGCGGAGATTTGGTGGCCTTGCTTGAAAGTGAAAATGCGTGGCATCGGATTCACGCGCAGCGCCTCCTCGTTGAGAGGGGCGATCAGACGGTGGTACCCAAGCTGAAAGAAATGCTGAACCGCTCTGCGAATCCTGCCGGGCGTTTACATGCGTTCTGGACCTTGAAAGGGTTGGACGCACTAACCGATCAACTCGTTGGGCGGGCCCTCAAGGATACTTCATCGCAAGTCGTTGAAAATGCGATCGCTGAGGCATCGCTCCAAAAGCATGGGGAAACGTTGCGCCTGATTTTGAAGAACGGAAGGGGTCGGGCCAGTTTAATGGCGGCGCTCGCGCTGGGAGATGATCCCTCGCTGAGCGTGACGAATCTCTTCCAGACCACGCTTCACAATACGCCAGAGGGAGCCGATCCGTGGATGCAAAAAGCAGTGCTGAGCGGATCAGAAAATCGGGCTGGAGTGATTCTGGCCCATATGTTGGATCATCCGATCCAGGTAGTAACTGGTTCCGGAATAGGTGGGGGGCGGCCCAAAATGTATCGGGAGTTTGCGGCAGCTGTGGCAGCTCGAGGTGAGCCGTCTGAGCTAGCAATCTTGCTGTCTTCACTGGCATCTGTTGAGTCCGATGAATATCGATTTTCAGTGGCCCAGGGGCTTTCCGATGGTCTAAAAAAGAGCACCTTAAAAACGAAGTCGTTGGCGGCATTTATCGAACGCCCTCCGGAAGAATGCAGTAATCTGATCGAAGGACTGAAGGCGACGGTCGACTCCGCGATCGAGATTGCAGCCGGGGACGATCAGCCTCTGGCCGCCCGTTTGGCAGCTATGCCTCTAGCGAGTCAGCGCGACTTGGCGGACCTTTTGCCTGTTGTGGAAAAGTTGATTGTTCCCACTCAACCGAAGGAGATTCAGGAGGCGGGAGCTTTATTGCTCAGTCGGTTTTCGAGAAATAATAACGAGGTCTCCGAGTTTTTCTTTAGCCGTTGGAAGACCCTTCCTCCGGCCGTGCGTCGAGCGGCGATCACGGTCCTGACATCCAGCAACGGGAATGCCAAGCTGGTCATGCACCAGATGAAGGAAGGGCTCATCAGTCCGGCGATGATGAGCCCAATGAAGCGATGGGGCTACGGGCGTTCCGCCGATGAAGAAATCAAAGCTCTTGCGATGGAGTTGTTTGGAAAGGCGAGCTCAGACCGTGCTGGAATTGTCGAAGAATTTCAAGTTGGCCTATCTCAGCATGTTCCAGATCTGGCCAAAGGAAAGTTGGCGCTGCAAAAAGGGACCTGTCTCATTTGTCACCGAATCGGAGGAAAGGGAGTCGCGGTGGGACCGGATCTTGCCGATGTGAGAGCAAAGCCGGTGGCCGCTTTGTTGTCTGATATTCTGGATCCGAATCGAGCGGTGGAGGAACGATGGGTCGCCTATCTTGTCGAAACGAAGCAAGGGCAGATTCTCAGTGGGCTGATCGAAAGTGAGGACGAAGCCAGCGTTGTGCTTCGAGTTCCAGGTGGTTTGTCACAGACGGTGGCTCGTTCTGAGATTACGAAAATGGAGTCCACTGGCATGTCGTTGATGCCGGTTGGATTGGAAGCCGCTCTTTCAAAGGAAGAAGTGGCTGACATTATCGGAGTTTTGAAGGCGCACTAGAAGAAGACAAAAGTTAATCAGACCATTATTCGTTTATGAAAATTCAGATACTTGTAGCTGCCTGCATCCTTTTCTTTATTACGGGAGGCGAAGCCGAAGAGCGGCCGCCGAATTTCATCGTCATCTTCTGCGACAATCTTGGCTATGGAGACATTGAGCCGTTTGGTTCGACGCTTCACCGAACCCCTCGCTTAAATCGGATGGCAGAAGAGGGGCGTAAGTTCACTCACTTCTGCGTCACCGCGGGTGTCTGCACGCCGTCACGGTCGAGTATCATGACGGGTTGTTATTCGCAGCGTGTCCAGATGAATAGGAATCCGCGGGACAACCACGTGCTCAGACCGATTTCTCCTTATGGACTTCACCCTGACGAAGAGACCATCGCCGAAACGCTCAAGGAAGCTGGATACGCCACCGCCTGCGTCGGCAAATGGCACCTTGGTGATCAGGATGGATTTCTGCCCACCGACCAGGGGTTCGATTGGTATTTTGGAATTCCCTATTCGGATGACATGACGGAGCGGGTCTGGGAAAGCGACGGTTCGAAATGGCCACCGCTTCCGCTGTTGGAAAACAAGACCGTTATCGAGGCACCCGTTGACCGGGACTACCTCACTAAGCGGACCACCGAGCGCGCGCTTGAGTGGATTGAAGAGAAGAAGGATGAGCCGTTTTTTCTCTACTTTCCCCAAACCATGCCGGGCAGCACCTCAGCGCCTTTTTCGAGCCCGGACTTTAAGGGGAAGAGCAACAACGGTCCCTGGGGCGATTCGATCGAAGAGATCGATTGGTCGACTGGCGAGATTCTCGATAAGCTGGAAGAGCTGGGTATTGCGGAAAACACGCTGGTCATTTGGACGTCCGACAATGGGGCTCCGATTAACAGAGACCTCAACGACTTGTCCCGTGGTTCTAATCGTCCCCTTCATGGTCGCGGCTACACCACGGCCGAAGGCGCTTTTCGCGTGCCGACCATCATGTGGTGGCCGGACACGGTTCCAGCGGGCACCGAATGTGCCGAGTTATCTACCACGATGGACCTCTTGCCGACCTTCGTTAAAATGGCCGGCGGAACATTGTCTGATCGCGTTCGCGACGGCCACGACATTAATGATCTGATCATGGGCCAATCGGGAGCCAAGTCACCCTACGATGCTTTTTTCTATTATTACCTCGACCAGTTGCAGGCCGTCAGGTCCGGTCCGTGGAAGCTGTTCCTGCCGCTCAAAGACTTTATGCGACACCCCCATTTCGGGAATGGCACCAAGGATAACGAAGCTCTTCTCTTTAATGTCGTCGAAGACATCAGCAGCACCACCAATGTTGCTGCTGATTATCCTGACATTGTCAAAGCGCTCACCGCTCATGCCGACCGCATGAGAAAAGACATCGGCGATCGTGGCGCTCCCGGGCCTGGTGTGCGAGCGATTGGGCAGATTGAGGATCCAGTGCCGCTTTTGAAGGAGTAGTTCAAAGTTTCGCTACGCCTATCCTATTAAAAAATTCTCCGCCTCCACGTCTCTGGGTGAGGCCTAAATCATCATCCAGTTGACGGGTCCCCACTTTCAGCGTACACGTATCATATCTAAGAAGGGCAGCCACGCTGCCGGCTCGCAACACTTGTCGTTTCGCGAGCCCCTATACAGCCTCCGATGGTTCTGTTCATTCACACCATCAGTCGATACTGTGGAAGTCCTTAACACTGACGATGTGTTGGTGTTCACCCATGGAAAACCAAATTCTGAAACTACTCGGGCGGAAAAATTATCTGCCCTCAAATATCCCCGAACTGCTCGAACAGCTGAAACTTCAGCCTAACGAACAACAAAATCTTCAGCGTGTGCTCAAGGATTTGGAGAAGTCCGGACAAGTCGCCAGCATCAAGGGCAACCGCTACATCCTGCCGAAGGAAGCCGACCTCATCCCGGGGCGCATCCAGATCACACGAGGGGGCCGCGGCTTTCTTATGCCCGATCAACCCGGCTCTGCCGAGATCGCGATTTCTGCCGCCAATACTGGCACAGCGATGAACGATGACCGTGTCCTCGTGCGCCTCGACGTCAAACCGCAGGGCCGTCGTCAAAAGGACGATAAACCCCAGACCGGCACCGTCGTTCGTGTGCTCGAACGCCACCGCACTCAAATCGTCGGCACGCTCAAGAAAGGACGCGAGTTCCTCTACGTCATTCCCGACGACCCGCGCATGACGCAGGACATTTCTGTGCCGCCGTCCAAGGACACCGGACGCTCCGCCCAGGTTGGTGACAAAGTGGTGGTTGAGCTCAAAGAGTGGGACAACCGTCACAAGAATCCCGAGGGTCTCATCATCGAAGTACTCGGGCCACCCACTGCCGAGGGTGTCGACATGCTCGGCGTGCTGCGTCAGTATGACCTGCCTCTCAAGTTCCCGCCAAAAGTTCTCCAGGAAGTCCAAATCTATGGCAACGAAGTGACTGCCGAAGATAGAGAAGACCGCACCGATTGTCGCCAACACGACGTCATCACGATCGACCCGGCCGATGCCCGCGACTTTGACGACGCCTTCTGCATTCAGAAAGTCGATGATACCATGTGGAAACTCTGGGTCCATATCGCCGACGTCTCTCACTACGTGAAAGCCGGCTCCGCTCTTGATGAAGAAGCGCGCAAGCGTGGCAACTCCACTTACCTCGTCGACCGCGTCGTGCCCATGCTGCCCGAAGCGCTCAGCAACGAACTCTGTTCGCTCAAGCCCAAGGTCGATCGACTCAGCAAATGCGTTGAGTTCCTGATTGATAATGACGGCCGCGTCGTTCGCTCGCGTTTCTACAGCGCCGTGATCCATTCGAAGCGGCGTTACAGTTACGAAGAGGCGATGGAGGTGCTGGAACGTCAGCCCGCCGATCATATCGAAGACATGCTCTGCGATGCTGCCCGCCTCGCGCTGAAGATTCGTCAGCGGCGTTTTGAAAACGGTTCGCTCGAACTCGACTTTCCCGAAACCAAAATCCGACTCGATGACAAAGGCCGTGTCCTTCGGATTGAGAAAGTGGATTACGACGAATCCCATCAGCTCATCGAGGAGTTCATGCTGCTGGCCAACGAAGCCGTTGCGACTCGACTGATTAAGCTGCGCAAGCACACCGTTCACCGCGTCCACGAGAGCCCCGATCCGGCGCGTCTTGCTGACTACCGTGAGGAGGTGCTCGGCCATAATATTCCTTGCGGCAATCTCGAGAAAACCGCCGAAGTGCAAAAGTTGCTTCGACGTCTCAGTAAGCTACCCATCGGCGCCGCGCTCAAGATTGGATTTCTCAAATCCCTGATGCGAGCTCGTTACGCGATTGAGCCGCTCGGTCACTACGGCCTCGCCAAGCGCAACTACGCGCACTTCACCTCGCCGATTCGTCGTTACGCCGATCTCATCGTGCACCGCTCGCTGTTTGATAAAGAGAAGATCCCAGCCAACTGGCTCACCAAAGTCGCTGAACACATTTCCACCACCGAACGCAACTCGTCTGACGCCGAACGCGACAGCAAGGATGTGAAGATGTACGCCTACCTCAAGGCGCAGATGGATTCGAAGTCACGTCAGCCCTACACCGCGCTCGTCACCGACATCCGTAACTTCGGTCTCTTTATCGACGTGCCCGATCTCGGGATGCGTGGACTGGTGCCACTGAGCCGGATGGAAGACGATTTCTACGACTTCGATTCCGCGCGGGTTCAAGCGATTGGACGACGCAGCAAGAAGGTGATCAAGCTCGGCGACAAGCTGGTGGTCGAAATCGACAAGGTGGATACCTTTAAGAAGGAGGTCGACTTCCGTTTGGTTTCCGAAGGTGGCAGTGGATCCGGCCGATCAAGAAGCTCGCGCAGCGGTCGCAGTGATCGTGGAAAAGGTAGCGGGCGCAGTGGAGGCCGAACCGGAGGCGAAGGCCGAAGTGGTAAGACCGACGGACGAGCGAAGCGAGGTAGTGGCCGGAAGGGCTCGAGTGGTAATCAGTCGAGTGGACGATCTGGCAAGGCACCGGCGGAGAAGCGGACAGAGGATCAGCAGCAGCCGTCGAAGAAGAAGCGGCCGAGTGGCAATAAGTCAGGTCAGCGTAGCGGCAACGCGCCGAAGAAGAAGCGGACGGAAGATCAGGGGTCTTCTAAGCGGAAACGGCCGAGCGGTAATAAGTCCGGTCAACGCAGCGGCAACGCACCGAAGAAAAAGCGGACGGGGGATCAGGCGCCGCCGAAGGCGAAGGAACCGACTAAGAAGCCGTCACTTTGGAGTAGACTGACGAAGAAGTCGGAAGAAGGGTCGGCTGCGAAGAAGAAGCCGAGGAAGGGGCGGTAACGGGTGCGACATCCTGCATTTGACCGAGTGCGCACTCTGACTTTTGGATTGGTAGATGACTGGATATTAAAATTTCGACTCGTGGCGGGTTAGGCGTGAAGATTGGCGCCTTATTCGCCCCTTGTTTCAAGTTCAGATCGAGTCCAGGCGGGATCACTTCGCATATCAAGTATCGCACAGACAGAAATCTGTTTGTCGTTGAGAAGGTAGTATATCGCGAAAGGGAAGGTCTTTCCGAGTAGGCGAAAGAATCCGAAATGTTCTGAATGGCTGCCCCCCGTAGAGTGTCAGTGACTCGACGTCAGCGAGGAGGGAGTCGACAAAATAATCGCCGGTCCCGAGTTGTTGCTTGTCATAGAGCTCTCTTCCGTCTTGAAGATCGAATTCGACTTCCTCCAGATAGATAATCTCCATGCTTCAGCGCTGAAGACGCTTTTTCAATTCTCTGCCGGAGATAAACGTTGCCTCACCCCTCTCTATCTTGGCGCGGCGCACCGAGAGAATTCGACCATGCCAATCTGGAGAGGCTGGCTCAGAGACACGAAGCGAATCCCAAAGAACCTCCATGCATTTGAGGCGTTCACTAATGGGGAGTTCAACGAGATCCGCAGGAGAAATCATGCCTCATCATAGCAAAGGCGGGATACTGCAGCAATTCCCATTTTCGAGCGAGTGTTTGATCTTGGGATCTGTGGGCTGGTGCTGCTGAGTGGAATGGAGGATCAGGCGCCGTCGAAACGGAAGGAGCCGAGTAAGAAGCCGACGCTTTGGAGTAGATTGACGAAGAAGTCAGTGGATGGGGCGGCGGCGAAGAAGAAGCCGAGGAAGGGGAGGTAGCGTCAAAGAGCACTCTACCCCTAAAGAGGGCCGCTTGCTGAATGCGGAGTAAAGGTTGTAGACTGAACACGACGACCGATTCGCGGCGCCACCGGGTTGAGTGCCTCGACTTGTTGTTCTCTGTCGGGCTCATCAGGAATGCGGAAATAGAGTTTCATTTCAGGGTTATTTGGGTCAGGCATCCCAACTGGAGTCCCAGGACTAAGAGGAATTCCCAACGGATTACTGTTTTCGTCCCACCGTTCGACCGAAATCACTCCCGCCTCCGGATACCATGGCAAAATTACTGAAAGTGGATCATCCGGTAGAAACATAGCTATTCCCATTTCGTTAAGTTTCGGCGCCGGATCGCGCAGTTGCTCTGGTTCCCTAAACCCAAGTTTGATCGAGGGTTCCGAAATGGATCTGTCACCGAACTTCTTTGTGGAAAGACTTTGTGCGTAAAGACCAGCATCATCCCGCAGTGAGCCGGACATCTTAATGGAGGTGATTTCAGGAGGTGATTTCGAGACAAAGTCGTCCCTCCTGAATTTCACATCGAGAACTACGATCGCGACGAACCCAACCAAAGATAGCCCCGATATTACTCGACGAATTTTCATTTCTTCAGCGAACAGTATAGTTACTGAACCTGCCCATTCACTATATGAAAAGGAACAGATCGTTCAAGTTTGCTTTTGTCCGTGCGTCACGTAATTCCGTTTCGAAGGTCTCAATTTCGATGGATTACTCATCACACTCAAATTGGCGCAAAAGCGCCCAGTGAAGAGTCGCAATCAGAACCAAATCCATCAAAATCGATCCATGACTCGAAATCCAATCTTCCTGTCGCTGATTTGTTCAACTGCCATTGTTGCACTCTTCAACACTATTGCCCACGCCCAACTCGAAGCCGGCGCGGCCATTGTTGATATCACGCCGCAGGAATGGCCAGTCGTCACCCGAGGCAGCTTCACCCCCAAACCCAAAGACTCCGCCCACGATCCGCTCCATGCCAGGGCTCTGGCATTCCGCAGTGACACCGGCCGTGCCGTCATCTGCGTAGCCGACGTCATTTTCATCAAGGAACCTGCCAGCAGTCGAGTCCGTCAGGCCGCGGCTGACGCCACCGGCTGGCCCATCGAAAACATCCTGCTCGCTGGAACTCACACTCACAGTGCACCGGCTCCCTACGAGGGCAGCGACGCGCCTGCCGAACTGGCTTTTCAGAAGCACTTTCAGGAAGGTGTGGTCGAAGCGATCACTCAGGCGATCAACAATCTCGAGCCGGCCCGGGTCGGATTCGGCTCTGATGCGGTTCCCGAAGAGGTCTTCAACCGCCGCTGGTATCTTGAGGAGGGGACCATGCCGGTGAATCCCTTCGGTGGGATGGACAAGGTGAAGATGAACCCGAACAAAAACGACATCACCAAACCGGCAGGCCCTAATGATCCCGAGGTGGCGGTTGTGTCGGTGCAAACCAAAAATGGCAAGCCGCTCGCTTTGCTCGCGAACTATTCGCTTCACTACGTCGGTGCAGTGACCGGCGCTCAGATCTCCGCCGACTATTTTGGCGAATTTGCGCGTCTCGTGCCTTTCCGTATCGCCGGCCGCACTCCGCCCGCGGACTTTGTCGGCATGCTCAGCAACGGCACCAGTGGTGACATCAACAACATCGATTTCACCCAGACTCGTGCGCCGCGCGCCCCCTTTGAGCAGATCCGGATTGTCGCAAGCAAAGTCGCCGACGCCGCCTACCGATCGACTCGGGACATAGCCTACTCTGACACCGCCGCGGTGATGATGTTGCAGCGCACTGTCACGCTCAAGAATCGCAAGCCCGATGACAGTCAGATCGAGCAGGCCAACGAGATCCTCGCCATGAGCGAAGACGAACGCAAGGCCGCCGGTCTTTCCAAGCTGGCTCATCACTACGCGGCCCGCACCCTGGTCGGTGCCGAAAAACCCGACACCGCCGACGTGACTATTCAGGCTATTCGTCTCGGTGATCAGGCCATTGTCTCATTGCCCTTCGAAACCCTCGTCGAGATCGGATTGGAGCTGAAAGAGAAAAGCCCATTTCCGCATACTTTCACGATAGAACTGGCCAACGGTGCGTGGGGCTATCTTCCTACTCCGGAACAACACGATCTGGGCGGTTACGAAACTTGGCGCGGCACCTGCAATGTCGAGAGAAACGCCTCTCGCATCCTGACCGATGAGCTGCTTGAGATGCTGGAGGAGTTGCGGTAGGGAGATCAGCCGCGAGAATTTCAACGGGGTGCCCAACTGATGATAAATGAAAAATGATCAACGGCGAATGACAAATCCATAGCGAAAGCGCTCCTTGTTCAGCGATCACGCAGGAGTGCGATCCTCCACGTCGGTCGAAATACGAAACTCTCACGAGTTTCGCTACCTCTCCACCACCACCCACGTTTTCACCGTGGTTGATCCATCCAAGCTGCCTGATCCCGTCACCCAATAGCGGGTGCTCTGCATCCATTTGACTTCTGCTTCTCCGAAGTGAATCGTATCCACTTTCAAGCCGTGATCAAAATGGAGGGTCACGAAATCACCGAGGTCATTTCCGAAATACCGAAGTCCTTCGGTGTCTTTGTCAGGTAGATCACCAGTGGTCAAGTCCACCGGGACCCAGCCTACGCCATCGGCGTAGAATTCGGCTTTGACATGTTGGCGATGGTAGTCAACGCCTTTCAACCTGGCTCCCTCTTCGGATGACTTCGCCCATCGCCCTGCCAGCAATCGTGCCGGAATGTCATAGGCCCGCAGCGCCGAGACAAACACGATGGCGAGGCCGCCGCAGTCTGACTGGCCTGCCTCGCAGATGTGAGAGCCAAGGCGGTTCATCTCGGCCCGATAGTCATAGCTGAAGCTCTGACGCACATGAAGAAACGTCCGCCGAGCATAGCCGATCTGACTCTCACCCTTATTTCTTTCCAATCCCTGAACCTGAAGCCACTGCTGAAACGCTTCCGAGCCGTGATCGATCAAGGACGTTTCCCGCAAAAAGCTGGCTCGATCAATCCGCGACAGAGGCTCCGCAGGTTTAGCCTGTCCTGACCGAGATACTAACTTTCTGGCAAAGAGTTCCGCCTCAATTATCACTCGTGGTGTGATCGACTGCTCTTGCGAAGCGCCTCGAGCCGGGATCCTGGCCATCATCACGGAGCGGGTAAAAGAGTTCAGGTCCCGGACCGTTGTGCCCTGCGGGACAAGTGAAGCCGTCACTTTTTGTCCCGCTGTCTGAGGCGGGGCGCTGGCGAAGACGATCCATTCCTTCGCTTTTAACTGTGGTGTTGTCACCTTGATGGAAAATTCGGTGTTCACCTTTTTTGTCGGAGTCACCTCCAAGGCAAAGGCTTCGTTTAGCTTTGCCTCTGCCGCGTAGGGACTGGCCGCTTTCTGGATCGACTGCTTCTGGATCCACTGCTGAATGAATTGCTGGTCCTCAGTCCGCAAAAAAGAAAAGGGCACTCGAAAGACCCGGCCGTCTTTTTCCTTGAGCAAAGCATCGCCGCCTTCGGTCTTCACCAGTTCTGCTTCGACCTTTAGCTTGCCTTCGGCGTCGCCCCAGATGCGTGCCGACGCGGTAGGGCACTGGGAGAACAATACTCCCATGAGGACGAGTAGAACGGGCAGTCTCATTGGCAGGGCGGGGAACCATACGATACGAGCAGATCGAAGTGTTGCCAAGTGGGGAGAGCTTTCGTAGCGAAAGACATGAGCCTTTGGTCCTCAGGATCTCTCACGAGTTTTGCTGCGCCAGAATCAAGGTGACAAGGCTACCGTGTACCTTGTACAACCAGTAATGATCCAAATTTCCCTGCGATTGATCTTCCTGGTAGGCATGGCCTTGTTCTGGAGCAACCAAGTCCTCACTGCTCAGGAAGCCAGCCCTTCAAAGCCCAACTTCATCATCGTATTCTGCGATAACCTTGGCTACGGCGACATTGAGCCATTTGGTTCCACGCTGCACCGAACCCCCAATCTGAATCGGATGGCGAGGGAGGGACGAAAGTTCACCCATTTCTGCGTGACGGCGGGAGTCTGCACTCCTTCGCGTTCCAGCCTCATGACAGGTTGCTACTCGCAGCGTGTCGGGATGCACGACAACCCGAGAGACGGATGGGTGCTGCGGCCCGTTTCACCCTACGGGCTTCATCCTGACGAAATTACGATAGCTGAGGTGCTCAAGGAACAGGGATATGCCACGACCATCATTGGAAAATGGCACCTCGGGGATCAGTCCGTTTTTCTCCCGACTCGTCAAGGTTTCGAATCCTACTACGGCATCCCATACTCCGATAACTCGGTCGAGCGCGAGTGGACTGACGGATCGAAGTGGCCACCACTCCCTTTGATGGAAAACGAAGTTGTGGTCGAAGCGCCCTGTGATCGGGATACCCTGACAAAGCGTTATACTGAGCGCGCCACGAAATGGATTTCCGATCATCAGGATGAACCATTTTTTCTCTATCTCCCGCAGGCCATGCCTGGCAGCACGACAACGCCATACTCGAGTGAAGGGTTCAAAGGCAAAAGTCAAAATGGCCCCTGGGGGGATTCCATTGAAGAGCTCGACTGGTCCATCGGCGTGTTGTTGGATCACTTAATTGAACTGGGAATCGATGAAAACACTTTCGTGATCTGGACATCCGACAACGGGGCTCCCATCAACCGGGATCAGGGTGATCTGAAGCGCGGATCCAATTTACCACTGCATGGGCGAGGTTACACGACCAGCGAGGGAGCCTTTCGTGTGCCAACCATTGTCTGGCAACCCGGACGAGTGCCGGCAGGAACTGTCTGCAATGAACTCGCCACGACGATGGACCTGATGCCCACCTTCGCCAAACTGGCTGGCGCTTCCGTTTCCGAAGATCGAAAAATCGACGGCCATGACATTGCTCCGCTACTCTACGGAGAGCCCGATGCGAAAAGCCCTTACGAGGCATTCTTTTACTATCACCTGTCCCAATTGCAGGCAGTTCGTTCCGGCCCATGGAAGCTCTTTTTGCCCATTGATCCAATCAAGACGCATCCTCACTTTGACAAGAAAGTGACACCTGAACCTTTGTTGTATCACTTATACGAGGATGTGGCGTGCGAGGTGAATGTTGCTGCGGATCACCCTGATATTGTCGCCAAGTTGATGGCTTATGGAGAGACTGCACGGGAAGATCTTGGTGACTTTAAACGAAAAGGTTCGGGGCAGCGCCCTCCCGGAAAAGTTTCCAATCCGGTGCCTCAGAGAATGGCTTCGAAGGCAGAATAAAACCAGGGAAAATAGGGTGATTGGCCTGTGACAGGACCACCCTGTTCCCCTCCCGCCAAATCCTGTTTGCAGTAACGGAGTTGACTCGTTTGGGCACTGGCAGATTCGCTTCCGCCACGCTTATTCCTCCGTGATGGAGTTGCCATGGGGAAGGGGTTCGATCCAAAGAAGGTAACCCCATCCGTATCCGTTGGCTTCGTAACTGAGATGGCGTGCGGGTCCGATCTGGTTGATCTTTTCGAGCACTCCCATGGCTGGGTCGCCCCAGGCGATCCAGCTGAGATCTTCTTTCTGAGCGGCGTAGATTCGGCAATGTAGCTCTATATCGATCACCGGAGGTAGGTCTGGGAGATCCCCGTCCGCTGGCCAGATGAAAACTTTTCCCGACTCGGTCCGTGCCATGAAATTGTTCCAGCCACAGTCGATTTCGACGGGGGTTTTCATATTGTCTGGAAAGGCGAATCTTTTGGGATCGGTGCCCCAGGTGAAGGATTCTTCGTTCGCCTGATAAGCAGTCGCGCTTCCTCCCCAGGTCGCTCCGATTTGGGTGACCCCTTCTAGATCTTTACCTGGGGACTCCAATCCGGCAAAGGTATGCACTTTTCGGTCGTCGGTGAGGGCAACTCCACCGACGTGCCCGACGGCGACTTGGATCACGTTTTCGATTTTGACCCCTGGATCAAGGGTGATGGATTCAAGCGTTCCGTCCCGGTAGAGCACGTAGTTGTTGCGTGGAAATCGGGCGACGTTTTCCAATGCTGAATATATTGGGAGGTTGGAAACGACAGAGCCGTCACGGCGCACGGCGGCCCAGCTTCCCTGGCTCAGGACGATGGCATTGATGAAATCTGAATAGGGTTCCGCCAGGGCAATATTCATCGGCAGGTTGTTTTCACCTGTGACATTGCTGTAGGCCCGCAGCCGTCCTCCAGGGGGCGGGTTGGCGGGAATGAATGAAAAGGCGTCGAGTTTCTCTTTTGCGCTTCCACTCCGAATCAGTTCCTCCATACCATCTCCCTTTCGAAAGTCCCTCACGGCAATAGCGTCGTCAAATCGCAGCTGTTTGACGAGGCTAACTTGAAGGGCGTTGAGAGGGACATCGAGTTTGGATTTGGAATTCGAATTTAACTCGTCCTTCTCCGCTTGAAGGCTTTCCATTACTTGTCTCAGCGATTTACGAAGTTCAATCAATTCGGTGAAGATGGGATAGTCCTCAGCTTTGATTGGATGATCGGCTTCGATGCGGGTCTTTTCCGTGTTCAGTTCCGCAAAGGTCTCTTCGTTTCCAGTGGCTGACGTTTTCTTGATCGCTGCTTCAAGATCGATAAGATAAGCTCCCTTGAGAAATTTGCGTTGTGATTGAAATGCCTCTTCGGTGTCCGTTTTTTGCTTTTGTTTCAGCTGCGAAATCAGTCGGGTTAGCTCCTCTGGCGGTTCCTGCAAAGTATTTAATTCCTGCGCAGACAGAAATGGCGTCATCAGCACCAGTGACAGTAGCGTAAGGAAGAGTTTCATGCGGTTGGAGCAGGGAGGATTTCTGCCGTTGGAGGAATTGGCTACTTCACTTTATCCGCTCCGGCATGGTGAACTCGGACTGAGTGCCTTTCGCGTAGATGCCAATGAATGGCAGGCTTTCAAGAGAGTAGGGAAGGCCGTGCTGAATTGAAAAACCGTCCACTTCCATGGTGAGCTTTCCGTGTTCCAAGTCGACATGGATAAGGGCTTCGAAAGTGGCATCGCGATCCAGGTTGACCTCCTTATGGGCGCCTTGTCTTACATTGCCCCAGGTTCCGTCGAAGGCGCCATGGGCATCCATTCCGATCATGGTGCCTGCTTTGTGTAGTCGATCGTTTTCAGCAATGGGCCCAATGGCGAAGCAGGCGTTCTTGGTGCCGCCCGGAGTGGCAGAGCGGTATTTGATCCTGAAGGTTGCGGATTCCTGAACCGGTTCATCCAGTTCGATCAGCGCAAAGGCCTCACCATCTCGCGCATCAAGTAGGTATCCGAATTCGCTCTTTGATACGGTGCCGCCACGAACCACATCCCAGTCACCGGAATCATCCTTGCCTTCATTGAGTTTCCCAGCGCGTTTCTTCTGCCCGCTATCCTGATCTTTCCACCACTCACTGGGGCCTTCTTCTTCCACTCCGTTCCACACCTTCATGAATTTTTCCTTCATCTCACTGAGTTTCTCAGGGTTGGCGGCTGCTAGATCGTTTTCCTCTTTCGCGTCGTCGGCGATTTGATAGAGCTGCCAATTTTGAAGATTCTGATCCACCACAATTTTCCAGTCATCGATTCGCATCGCGGCGTGGCTTTCGGCTGGTGCGATATGAGTTCTCCAGAAAAGTGGGATAGGTCGCTCGAGAGATTTACCTGAAAAGGCTGGTATCATGTTCACCCCATCGATGGTGCGGTCGTCAGGAAGGTCAGCTCCGACGATTGCGAGAATGGTGGGGAAAATATCTGATCCGATGATGGGGACATTGCTCTCGACTCCCGCTTCAACATGTCCGGGCCAGCGCACGATGGCCGGAACCCGAATACCACCTTCGTGGCTGTCCCGCTTGCGTCCGCGTAACCCGCCGGTAGACCCGCGGGTTCGGTTGCGTTGAGATTCAGGATCTTTCAAATTTGGAAGCCCGGATCCCTCAGGGCCATTGTCACTCGTGAAGATGACAAAGGTATTCTTGCGCAAACCTAGCTCGTCGACGGCTTTCATGAGATTGCCGAAAGCATGATCGAGTTGGGTCACGTTGCCGTGGTGTTGGCGAATGCCGGGATCTTCGAATTCATCGTAAAGCTTCTGGAACTCGGGGTCGGATTCGATCGGAAGATGCGGCTCATGGGTCCACACTGTCATGAAGAATGGCTTGTCCTCGCTGCGCTCGTTGGTGAGCCAGTTGATCGCTTCCTCGGCGACCAGCGGCGCCGAGAATCCTTTAAGCGGACCAACCTCTTCTCCATTCCGAACGAAGTTCGTGGGGTCTTTGTGAGTGGGTGACGCGTTGTTCTGGGTGGCGAACCACCAGTCGTAGCCGTGGTCATTCGGCTGAGGTTGCTCAGGACTGTTGAAATAGCCGTTGAGATGCCACTTGCCGCTGTGAATGGTTTCGTAACCTTTCGTCTTCAGTACTTCGGGAATGGTGATCTCGCTTTCGCGCAAGTGGGCTTCATTCCCGACCGGCAACCAACGCCACACGCCGTTGCGATAAGGAGTTCGACCGGTCAATACCGAAGAACGACTTGGTGAGCAAACGCCGCAGGCAGCGTAGGCCTGGGTGAATCGAACTCCTTCTTTGGCAAATTGATCCAGGTTGGGCGTCTGAATCGCAGGATGCCCGTAACAACTCAAGTCGCCCCAGCCTAGATCGTCAGTCAGGAAAACGATGAAGTTAGGCTGAGATTCGGCCCGAGACTTTGATTCGGTGAGAAAGGTAGAAAGGAAAAGAGTAAGGGTCAGGAGAAGTGTTTTCATCATTCAGGAGGAATGGGCATCTTCTCCTGAATGCTATCACCTCGTCGAGAGACTTTTGTCCCTCTTTGCGTCTCGATTGATGGGGCCTGATTCAATCGACTCATCCAAAACCGTAGCGAAAGACGTGAGTCTTTCGTCCTCCGAAACTCTCACGAGTTTCGCTACTTTCCGCAGCAGAATTCACTGCGGGCATCGTCACCATAGTGGTACTTCGGCCCCCATGATCCAAGGCCTTCCATTAGGGTCTGCATCATGGGGAAGGCGACGCAGAATTCATCGCCGGGAGCGAAACTACTGTAGCCGGATTTGGTAATGGTATTATCGACGCGATGAAACGCGGTAAATTCGGGCCAGACTCCATAGCCTTCGCCCTCGTAATTTTTCCCCCACCGGCCCATGCCTTTACTGAAGTCGTCGCCATGTTCAGCGCTGGAGATCATGCAAAAATGGCTTGCCGGTGGCAAGTCCGATTGGGGCGATCAATTGAATATTAGTCGGATAGCTTTTCAATAAAGAAGGCCTCCATGCTTCCGTTGGCCCCTTCGGAATGGTCCGGTGACTTGACTTGGCATTCGAGGTCCAGCTTGGTCATGGTCTTCTGGAGCTTGAGGCCTAGCTGCACGTGATGCACCCAGGCGCCAGCACTGGTTTTTTCATCTACGGGGGTGTCGCCGGAGTTGTAGTTCATGTAAACGGGAACATCGTCCTTCGTTAGGTGAGTGATGGCGGAAGCGTCGGTCATGAGTTCTTTGACGCGATCGGATTCCCAGTCCTCAGGACTCTCTATGGCATAAAATGTGACGAGGGCTGGGTGAGGTTCGAGGGTGGGCACGCCGAACCATTTTCGAAAGGTTCGCATGTCGTAGGTGGATTGGCCGTTGCTGGTTCCAGCCGCAGTGATACGAGTGGATTGACGTGAGATTGGATCTTTGCTT
>CAXBMX010000001.1:0-283221 GCA_963977055.1 uncultured Verrucomicrobiales bacterium | reverse complement strand
CAACGGTAGCTATCCTGCTCAGGCAGCACCGCCGGTGCCCTCTGGGACTGGATACGGTCAGCCTATTTATCCCGGAACGGCTCCTTCTAATCCGGCTTCGACGTCATATCCCAGGAGCCAGACTCCTCCCTCATATTCCGATGGGGCTTTCCCAACGCCCAGCTTTTAGGTCATCGGCGTAAAGTTGAATGCTTGAGGGCAGTTAAAATTTTTCTATGAGTCATCCGTTTTCGGTGGGTATCATCACCGTTTCAGACCGCGCTTCGTCAGGGGAGTATGAAGACCATGGTGGGCCGGCGCTTCGTCAAGCGTGTGGCCACCGTGATTGGAATGTTGCAGCGGAAGCTGTGATTCCGGATGACCTTGATCAGATTCAGAAAACGATCAGGGCATTTTCTGCTCAGGGTTGTGGTCTTGTTCTGACAACTGGCGGAACGGGTATCGCTCTTCGTGATGTGACTCCGGAAGCCATTCGTGGAATCATGCGGGTCGAAATACCGGGGTTTGGGGAATCGATGCGGATGCAGTCTCTCGCCATCACACCGAATGCAATTCTTTCCCGCAGTCTCGCGGCTATCGTTGATCAATCGTTGGTTCTTGCCTTGCCTGGCAAACCGAGCGGAGCGGTGGAATGCCTCAGTTTCGTTGAGGGGGCAATCCCTCATTCCGTGAAACTGGCCCAGGGCGTTCCGACATCGTGCTGACGGATCTCTTGACTACTTCGACTGACGATTGATGCGGCGATAGAGTCGTCCCACAGTCAGCCCTTGCACTGAGATCGAGAAGATGACCACCATGTAGGTGAGTTTCAGGAATAGCCCCCGTTCGCCCTCAACCGGTAAGGCTAAGGCGAGTGCCACCGAAATGCCTCCACGCAATCCGCCCCAGGTGAGCATTTTGATCGCCCCTTCGCTAAAGTTTCGGAAGGGGCGGAGGATAAGGATGGGAACGGAGACCGCGAGAGCCCGCGAAAGAAGGACGACCACGATGATGATGATTCCGATGAGGAATGTCTGAAACGAAAATTGATTGGCAACAATGAGCAACTCCAGGCCGATGAGAGCAAAGAGCATTGCGTTGAGTATCTCATCGATCATTTCCCAAAAAAGATCCAAGTGTTGCCGGGTGGTGTCAGACATGGCGAGGAGACGCCCGTGGTTTCCGATCATAAGACCTGAAACAACCATGGCCAAAGGTCCCGAAAGATGAAAATGGGAGGCTAGGGTGTAGCCGCCGGTGACGAGGGCCAGGGTGATTAGCACTTCGACTTGGTAGTTGTCGATCTGTTTGAGCAAAAGGTAGCCTGTATACCCAAGGAAAATACCGAAAACAATACCGCCGAGGACTTCAACGGCGAAGAGTTCACCAATGTAGGCTGCTGAAAACTCGTGCTCGCCGGTGGCGATGCCGAGTAAAGCGAGGAAGACCACGACTCCGACGCCATCATTGAAAAGGGATTCGCCGGTGATTTTCGTCTCAAGGCTTTTCCCCACCCCAGCTTTTTTCAGGATCCCTAACACTGCAACAGGATCCGTGGGAGAGATCAGGGCACCAAACAACAGGCAATAGATAAAAGGGGTGTTGAAGCCGAAGAGGGGAAGGAGAAACCAGGTCACCGTTCCAATGATCGCTGTCGAAAGAACGACGCCAACGGTTGCCATGATCGCTATGACCCACTTCTGCTGGGCGAGATCAGAAAGATCGACGTGAAGGGCGCCCGCAAACAGCAGGTAACAAAGCATAACGTCGAGGAGGACATCTTTAAAATCGATCTGACTGACGATGTTCTCGGCGAACTGTTCGATGGAGGGCGCGAACAGGCCGACGATAACTAAGAGAAGAGAGATGACCAGGCTCAGCAGCATGATCCCGATGGTGGTGGGCAACTTCAGGAATTTTGCGTTCAGGAAGCCGAGAACGGCAGCGAGGACAAGGACGGTGGCGATGAGTTCGAACAGGGTCATGATGCAGCCGATAGTAGAAAAAGATTTAAGGTAGTTAGGATGCTGATTTGGAAGGTGATCCAGAAGCAGGGGCCTTCAGATCCCCCGTGGGGGGATTGAGGAAATGCCAGGACAGGAGACTGAGAATAATGATCCCGAGCAGCCACGCCTGCCAGGCAGGGTCTGATGCTGATCGCTTTTCAGCGATCTCTTGTGGAAGCGCGGCGAGGTCTGACCGTGACGCTGCGTTGGAGAAGTCAGCCTCCCTCGTATCTGCAAAATTGGACGAGGCTTCCAGGAGTGTTTGACCGCCTTGAAAGATCTTAAAAAATCCGGGTTCACTTGGGGCTCGGATGACTCCAGCCCTGTTTTTCGGAATGGTAAATTCAGTGTCGGCAGACTTGAGGGTTAAATCTGGAGCGTTCTCGTCTTGGGCCGCCGAAACATAGACGAGTTGATTGAGTTCGAGATTTGATTTCTCAAGGGCAATCTTTTCTCTGCGCAGCAGGTTTACGTAGCGATTAATCAGAACGATAAAAGCGGGGAGGCGCGAGGCATTGGATTGAATGACGTCAAAATTGAATATGAGTTGGCGAATCTCTCCCGATTCGCGAAGGAAAATGAGGGCGCGGTCGCCTTGCCACAAAAGCGGCGTATCTTGATCGCTAAGGGGGATCGACGGAGTTGACCTGGCGATCAGGCCTTGCCAGTTCAGATTTGAAATCAAAGGGAGATTGGCTGCAATGATAGTGCCTTTGACAAACTCTCTCGGAACATGCACTTGATTTAAGAATACGACGCTGACGGGAGGGTGCGGTTTTGGTTGGAGCGGGTTGTAGGTGGAGAATACCAGGTCAGGTTTTTCGCTCTCGGTATCACCCATTGATCCCTGAAAAAGGGTGGCATTTATAATGCTATCGATGACGCCCCGGGTAAGTTCGTTTGCGTTTGGAGCAGTAGTGGATCCAACCAGGATTGGTTTTGGTTTAGGCACCAATACGTGGATATGATCATCTCTCACAAATTGATCAGCATTCAGCATTAGCGTGATTCGATCGGAGTCCGCTGGGAACTTGCCTGTTAGTGTGCGGGTTTCACCTGATTCAAGAGTGAGGTTTCGGCTTGCGGTACGCTGTTGACCGATCGCAAGAAACCAGTCACGACTTTGCGTGGTGTCGGAATAGTTTTTCACGGTAGCTTGCCAGGTGGGTCGCTCGGATTGTCCATCGCCGAACCCGGTGCTCAGACCGGTGAATCCGATATTGGCGATCGGACTGCCGACACTGAAAAGCTTAGCTCCAAAAGGAAGTGAATTCTCAACGTGGTCAGTCACATAGATGAGTGATCCAGCAGTGCCGGCGAGACTGCGCCCTACCCGAAGCGTTGCTTCGTTGGAATGAGCGCTGCTCGAAGGTGCCCAGGTTTCAAGAGAGTCTAACATGTCGTTGAGAGATTCTCCCCGGAAGAGTTTTTCTCCCTGCTGATGGGACTCCAATACGGTGTAGCTGATTCGGCTCCCTGGTCCCGTGAGTTTTGAAAACTGAGCTTTCAGTTGTTCTCTGGCATCCTCTTTGAATGGCTCCATCGATGCAGAACTGTCGAGCACAATCACAATCCGCTGGATGCTATCGGTCCGGGTCCATCGGGGTTCTATGAGCAGCCATGTCAAAATAGCTACGGCGAGTAATTGGAGCCAGAGTGGGATTGAATTTCTGAGGTGGTCAAGTTTCTGACCTTTGATGCTCTGTCGATCGATCGCATCCAGCATGAAAAGGGTGCTGGATGGTAGGATGATCGATTGTCGCTGAAGGAAATGAATCAGAAGGATGATGGGGATTCCCAACAACGCCCAGAATCCGATAGGGTTTGCGATAATGATAGGCATATCAGACTAAATGCAATGCCCTCGCTGGGACGGCTTCAATTTTTATGGCGTCTTCGAAACTTCCCGATGCTGGAATCCTCGCGAGTGGAGCCTGGGCTCGAATCGCGGCCGCTTTCCATCTCTCGAAGTGATTCTGATAGGTTTCAAGATAACGTTTGAGCAATGACGTATCGATTCGTCGATCATGTCGGGCGGAGCTTTCAGTATCGACGAATTCGTAATTGCCGTTCCATGACGGATTCGATTCGGAAAGGGAAAATGGGCAGAGGACGATCGCCCTTCCATTGTTGTGCTGAAGCGCTTGAATCGTTGATTCAGGTGCGGCGGGGAAGAGCGCATCGCTAATGAGAACACGCAATGATCTGGGGCGAAACGGAATAGACACAAGGTTAGGTGCAGAAGAAGAGAGCGTTTCCGGTAGTTTCGCGCCTTCTTCCTCCCATCGATGGGAAAAGACAGCTTCGTTCGCGAGCTTTTTCCATCGGTCTCCTTTGACGATATATACCGAAGCGCTTGCTGCCGCTCGTTCAGTGGCGTTCAAAGCAAAGTAGAAGAGCTCTAGTGCACGGGTTGCTTTTTCGGGTTCCGCAAGCATTGACCCCGAAATGTCGAATATGATTTCGACGACGGGGCGGACTTCTTCCCGATAGAGTTTCAAAGTGTAGTCACCGGTTCGGGCATATGCCTGCCAGTTAATATGCCTCGGATCGTCACCCGCCAGATACTGGCGGTGATCCTGGAAATCGAGAGAGCTCCCTGATCCTGAGCCTGCATAATCTCCGGGATTGCCGCGCCAATTTCTGTCTTTGAGAGGCAGCGTGAAGATGTCGGAGTAGGCGCGAGCGCGGGTGGAGATAGCCTTGAGATCTACCTGTTCAGTGAGACTCGACATCATTCAGGAGCGCGGCTTGAGATGGGTAAAAAATTCTCCGACGCTCTTTCGGTTTCTCAGTAGAGGAACGATCAGGCAGAGCAGGGTGGTTCCCAGAGCAATGAATAAATAGTGCGGCTTGCTGATGGAATGATCTCCGTAGGCAAAAAGTAACACCGAGGGAAATGGTAGTAGCGTGTAAATCAAGTCTTCCCAACGGCCTACTGCATTCGCGATGGCGGCTACCATGATAGTGACGCCAATGATGACCGCTTGAACCCCTACGTAAATAGGAAAAGCAAATCGGGCGGCCGTTTCTTTTGGAAGGAAAAGATGAATGAAGATCAATGGCAGGACGAAGAGGTTGAATCCTGAGATCAGAGCGACGGCATCTTCTCGGTCTTCGATGAGGTTTGACCCAGTGATAAAGTTTGCCGCCACGAAGATCCCGAAGAATAGGCTTGAGCAGACCAGGAAAAATCCGAGCCCGCTAATCCAACCGGGACTCAGGTAGAGGGCTTGTAGTTGGGTGATGGGGTTTTTGGAAAAGGGAAGTAGGACGCGTGAAAAAATTGGCAGTGGTTCCGTGATTGCATCAATGCAGGACATGCCCAGTATGATTCCGCAGACTATGATGATAGTGCTTTCATCAACGCTCGAATACAAAAAGAGAGCGCAGATAAGACCGGCTGCGATGGCTACGAGCCTTTTTCTGGTGGCATGGTTCTCGGCGAGTGGCGAAATGCGACTGGCGCCGAACGAGAGGAAGAAGAAACATCCGTAGATGCAAGCGACTACGAGGATACCGATGTTAAACCACTGGTCAGCCCCGATCGCTCCTCGTCCAAAAACTTGACTTGTAACAATGGTGAAGAGCGAAGTGAAAGCGATGCCAAGAGCGATGACGATGGTCCCGCGAAGAATGATGTTTTGAAAGACTGAGCAGCCAACCGTAATGGCTGTAGCAAATGCAGATCCGATTCCGACGAGAAGGAGTCCGACTAGGTCCATGACGATGTCTATATTTCCGAGGAAGTAGCGCATCACGATATAGGGGAGAACCCCGGTGATGAAAAGCATGCCCTGGGCATTGAGCGCAGTCCACTTTCCAAGGGTAATGCGCCAGCCATTCAGCTGCGTCATTTGAATCAGGTCCATCGTGTTCATTTGGTATTCTGAACTGAGGGCGCTGAATCCACGGAGGGGCTGAACGAACAGGAGAATAACTGTGATGATGAACCAGAAGAAGGCGGAAGAATCGTCGGACGTTGGATTTGACATCGCAACGAGCAGACAGAGTATCATGAATGAGTGAAGAAGAATGAACGCGATAGAGAACATGTTTGTTCGCGTTCCCTGACGAAGCTCCTTCACCAACATAGGGCTAAGCTTGGGTGAGAAGTCAGACATTTGCCCGGCGAGTGATTCGGGTTTTGTCTTGGATTGCTCGGTCATAGGTGCAGGAAAAATGGAGATGGGAAAAATTTACACCGTAGCTGTTTCGGCAGCTTCGATTTCTCCAAGAATTTCGATAAAAGCATCTTCCAGTTTTCGTTCTTCCAAATGAAAGTCTGTCACCGTAAGTCCGTCGGTTACCATTCGTTTCAAAACAGTGGCGATGACTTCATCGTCGATGGAATCTATCTCAATTCGGCCTCCTGATTTCATGGAATCTCGGTAGGTCACATTGGGGGCGAGATCGGCCCATTCCTGTAATTTCTCAGGTGAGCCTGCAACTTGGACTGATACCAAAGATGTTTCGGAAGATCCTTTCTTCAGGCTTTCTGCTGTTCCGTGGTGGATGATTTTGCCCTGATTGATAAAGAGCAGGGTGTCGCACATTTCACCAAGTTCCGAAAGAATATGAGAACTGATAAAAACTGTCTTTCCTTCTTCCGCGAGAATTCGAATCAGGTGCTTGAGTTCGACACGGGCCTTTGGGTCAAGTCCGGCCGCCGGTTCGTCGAGTATGAGCACGTCAGGATCGTGAAGTAGGGCGCGGCCCAGGCAAAGCCGTTGGCCCATGCCTTTACTCAATTTATCAATTAACCGTTCAGACAGAGAAGTGAGATCGGTAAACTCCATGACTTCAGCGATGCGATCGACTCTTTCCTGGCCGGTGTAACCCAGGGCGCGGGCAAAGAAATCCAAATACTCCAGCACGGTCATGTTGCGGTAGGTGCCGTAGTGGTCAGGCATCCAGCCGATACGTTTTCGAACCTCTCCTGGATAGTCAACGACGTTGATTCCACAGATCTCGGCCTCACCTCCGCTGGGGTAATCTAGCGTGGCTAGAATCCGCATGGTGGTTGTCTTTCCTGCGCCGTTGGCACCGACGAAACCGACCACGGTGCCCGGGTCGATAGAAAAGGATATGTTGTTCACCGCGTGGACACCGTTGAACCAGCGGGACAGATTGGTAACCTGGATTGTCGGAGCAATAGATTCCGACTCCGGGATCGGTGCTTGGTCGGGCTCCGATGGGTTGGTCTGGGCTTCGATTGAATCACTCATCCGATTCGCTGTTGTTGTTTTGATTCACGACACGTCCAGTGAGAAGAATGAATTCCTTGTCCCAGCTGATTTTGGGGTGGGTGTTGACCGTATAGGGATCGGATTCTACCGGCAATGTGAAGTATCTTCCAGGTTCAGCCGCGAGGTTTTTTATTCGATTGCGCTGGGCCTTACTGAACCTATGTGACTGTTGGTTGATCCATTTGTTGAATGACTCTTTGTCGCTCTCTTCAAGTTGAATCGAACTGCCTGACGCGGTTGCAGGTCCCTCTACTGATTTCCAGACTTTACCTGAGTTATCTCTGAAATAGAGATCCAAGATTGAGGTAGGAAGGCTGGATGTAAGGGTAGGAGGCGAGCCTGCCGTCCCTGAAGCTTTGATTTCGATTCGAGCTCTGGTTGGGATCGCGGATCGAATACTGAATCCCTGTTCGGATCTGCTACGGAAAAAATCGCCGCGAAATTCAGGACCGATGAATCGGTAGTTCGAATTCCGATTTGATGACTGTGATAGGGGATTGAAAACGCTGTCAGGAAGTGAGATTGGATCAATGGTGAATTGCGTGTCCGATTTGAATCCGGGATTGACCATTACTCCAGTTCGGCTGATTTGCTCCTGTGAGAGGTAGATGCGCATTTCATTTGGATGGGATTGTATGTCGGCCAGGGTATTTCTGATCCCATTGCCTCCCACACCATCTTCAAAGAAAATGATCGTAATAATGATCAAGCAGGCGGATACGGAAATGATTGGCGTGGTCAAGAAAAGGCGGTGTCGACGCCCTCTTTTGGCAAAGTAGAACAAGTTTACGGGGGCGACAATGATCGCAAAAATCAGCAGAGGGAAGAGAATCAATGCCGGATTAAACTCTTTGGTTCCGAATTCACTTTTGAGCGGCCAATCACGGCCGAATTGGTTTTCCAATTCCTCGCCGCGATTAGCCGTTCTATCGAAACTTTCCACTACCGCGCTTGAAAGGTGATCGCCGTCCCATTCTCTTACATGGATCTGACCAAGGCTGAGTCTTCCCGATACTTGAGATTTTTTGATCGGTTGGATTCCTGGGATTTTGAGGTCTTTTAATGTCACTTTGTTAGGGCTTGTTCTGGCGAAAACATCGAGGCGTCCCCCTAGCCTAACCCATTCGAGCGTCGCTCTGCGTTGAGCAGTGGATGCCGCATTCCAGGACTCGTGGTCCACTAATAGCGCATCGAGGGATGAGTAACCTTCCCATGAAGAGGGGAGATGTTCAGGATCGTAGGAGAAAGCAAATCGGGTATCGCTCGTTCCTCTGTTTTGCATGAATTCATCGAGATCAGAAAGGCTTCTCCGAGCGAGCGTTTTGCTGATTGCGAGGGTGGCATAATGATCATTCGTCTGGTAGCCATTGCTTCTCGATTTAGAAGGCAGTCCCGGACTTGATATCTTTGTGTTGAGATAACGGTAGGAATAAGCGGTAAATGACGGAGAGACCGGCATCGTGATTTCTCTGATGACTTCGCTTCCGTTTTCGACCTCTACGTATTCGGTGGTGGAGGTGGAGAGTCTTCCGCGAGAGTTGCCTTCCTCCAGAGTCACTGTCCAGATTCGGTCTTTTCCAGAGTTGTTGCGGATTCTAACTCTGAAGGGAACGGTGCCCTGCCGGGCCATCGGGCCGAAGATCGAATTGACTTCCACTTGTGTGTCCTTCGCTTTCTGATAGGTCTCTTTTAGCACCTCTGTCTGTGAGCTGGCCTCAAATGGCAGAGTGACAAAAATGAGGGCAAGAGCAATGAGGGGCCGCGGTATCGGCGTAGGTGGCCAGGAGTGAATCATTGTGTGGAAATTGAAGCGAGGGGACCTTCAGGATTCTTTGAGAGTTGTCGGGAGATCCATTTCTTGCCTTGGGATTTCATCGAGCAACGCTTCCACCAGTTGGCGATTGGTGAGACCTTCGATCTTTGCCTCGTATTCCAAAATGATGCGATGCTGTAAGATTGCGACGGCCGAATCTGCAACGTCTTCAAAGCTGGCGTTAATTCTTCCGGCCATCAAAGCTCTCGCTTTGGCGGCAGAGGCTAATCCGAGTGCAGCTCGGGGACTAGCGCCGTATTTGATCGAATTGGCTGCCTTTGATGATCCCCGGTGAGTGCCATCGACGAGCCTTGCGATGTATGAGGCGACAACGTCAGGAAGATAGATTTTCCTAACTGCATCGGTGATGGCTACAAACTCTTCGGACGTCAGGACCGTTTCGACATGGGGTTCGACACCCATTTCACGGTTTTTCACAATGGCTTCCAGAGTCTCTACTGAATTTCGGGGCACTTCCAGCTTGAATAGAAAGCGGTCGAGTTGAGCTTCGGGTAGAGGGTAGGTGCCCTCGAGTTCGATGGGGTTTTGCGTTGCGAGAACAAAGAACGGTGACGGAAGTTCATGGGGAGCTCCGAGGACCGTGACCCGACTTTCCTGCATCGCTTCGAGGAGGGCAGACTGTGTTTTGGGGGAGGCTCGGTTGATTTCGTCAGCCAAAACGATATTGGCAAAGATTGGTCCTTCCTGAAACACGAAGCGGCGCCCTTCTTCTGTTTCCTGGAGGACGGGGTTACCCGTAATGTCGCCGGGAAGAAGGTCTGGGGTGAACTGGATGCGTTTGTTGTCGAGCTCGAGCGACTTTGCAAGGCCCTTCACCAGTTCGGTTTTCCCAAGCCCTGGAAGGCCTTCGAGCAGGATGTGTCCTCTCGCAAGGAGGCCAGTGACAACGAGATCGATGAGGGCTTCCTGTCCAAAAATGACCTGATTGAGCGCTGTTTTCAGGTTTTTGACCTTATCGGCATGAGAGGCAATTTCGGATTCATCTAACGGCATGGGGGCATTGAACTAGTCAGGGCGGGGGTTGCCAAGTGAAAAGGGAAGCGAATAGAGCATTTTTGATTGATGAAATATTCAAGAAACTACGGGTTGATTTTTCCTGGGATGACGTTAACAAGTTCCGCTTCTTGCGGATGCCTCGAAATTCTAGTTTACGGAAAGGCAGGCACCGTGGAATGTCAGAAAAGGAAAAGGGATAATGGTTAAAATCAGATTGAGACGCGAAGGATCTAAGGATCGTCCATATTATCGAATCGTCGTGGCCGATGGCCGTGCGCGTCGAGAGGGTGCCTATATCGAGCAGATTGGCACGCATGACCCGATGAAGGATGAGGACGACACTACTATCAATCTGGAAAAGGCTGATGAGTGGATCGGAAAAGGCGCACAGCCTTCGGATACTGTCCGTAGCCTCATTAAAAAAGCACGTCGTGCTCAGGCTTCTGCCTGATTAGGCTGTTTTAAAATAGGGCTTACCGTTAAGCCCGTTCGTCCGGACCTGAAGTCATGGAAGCTGAACTTGCGATTCAAGAATTCCTTGAGTATGTCGTAGTTCAGTTGATCAAGCACCCTGACCACGCCAGCGTGGTTCACGAAAAGGAAGGCGAGCGCCACCTTTATCGAATCAGGCTTCACCCGGAAGACGCGGGTCGCGTGATTGGCAGGAATGGCAAAACGATCAGTGCGATCAGGAGCTTAGCTATTGCCTCGGCACAGAGGCACGGAATTCGCGTCGATGTCGAATTGGAAGAAAAGGACTCGGTGGAATCCTGAGTCTTGTCGAGAGGTAGGCGATTTCAGCCGGTCTTCTTTGGTGGTTTTGAAAAGGGATTTCCCTGCAAAGGGAATCGTGGGATTTGTTCTGGGATCGAAATTTCAGCTTCACCGCCATGGTCATTGAGTTGTTGCGAAGATTACAGAAATTCTGACTCGAATAAAGAATTTCGAAAAGTCGAGAAATTCACTGATCTTAATAGTTAAATTTTGTTGACCCTGTTGTGGTAACCGTTACATCAGTGGCGTCCACTCATGACGTTTTAACCGTTGTGGAACCTTGATTTTTTCAGGGTTAAGGCGTGATGAGTGGACTCACAGGGATTGGATTTTGATGGCTCGGAATGTTGCGACAAAAAAAAATGAACTTTGTGAAGATTTGGGTCTTTACCTATGTGAAAATACTGTCGTAGGATCCGGCCCCTATATTGAGGGAAAGTGCCCTCTTGTTAACTCCGTATAAGAAAATCCCACCGATGAGAATATTTCTGACCACTTTCGCCGTCATTGGCTTATTTGCCAATTCAGTCAATGCCCAGCAACTGCGGTTGAATCCAGGTGATGTGAAAGTGAGTTCGCTCGATGTGGAGATTCAGAAAACTCCCGAATACAGCCCGGGTGGATCAGTGAAGGGGAAGAATATCCCGTCTCCACGAGAATGGCTCGAGGTTGAAGTGGAGTTCGAAGTGAATGGTGATTCCGATCAAGTTGTCCCCGCACTCTTGTTTAGGTACTACATCGCCATCGCTGATAAAGACAATGGGACGAGGGTCCTGACAGGCGACGTTGAGCACGTGAATGTTTTAATGGGCGATAAGACGTATTCAGCTGTTTACGTGTCCCCAAGTCGATTGGGCGAAATTACGGGCGATTTCCGTCGTTTTCAGGAGGGGAACATTAAGGCGATCGGAGTTGAGATCATTTTTAACGGAGTAATTGTAGGATTAGAGTCGACCATGAGTGGCAGTTCTGCACAATTTTGGAAATCTTCCTCTGTCAGCTCAGAGCAGGGTATCCTCGGGAAATCTGAAACCCCTTTTGCTTTACTCTGGCTTGACCGGTACGCTGATGTGGCTCCCAAGGGGCGATAAAGGCTTGAATTTGCTATTTTTTCTCTTCCTTCCTCCCTATTATGGCAGACGATCGAATCACAACTTTTAACTTGGGATCACAGCAGGTAACTGGTGCTGTCTTTTCGAAGACAGCGGGTGGTGGTCTACGCCTGGAGCGGGTAGAGCGCCGGGAGTTCACTGGTGATCCAGGGGATGGTGATGCTAGTGCGCAGTGTGCTGCTGCATTGAAAGAGATTGTCGGTACGCTGAAGGCCGGGGGAGCGAAGTCCACTTATGTGGTTTCGTCATTTCCCGTGTTGATGAAATTTGCCAGCCTACCGGCACTTGATGGCGAGCAGGTTGACCAGATCGTAGAGTTTGAGGCACAGCAGCAGGTACCGTATCCGATTAATGAAGTGGTATGGGGGTATCAACTGACTGGTGATCCCGACGACATTGAAGTCGAAGTATTGCTTGCCGCCGTGAAATCGGACGAGTTAAGCGAAATTGACGATGTGGTCACCGGTTCAGGGTTGAAATCTCTCGGGGCCGAAGTGGCTCCAGTCGCACTGTATAATGCGCTGCGATTTAACTACTCTGATATTGAGGGTGTGGCTCTGCTGGTAGATATCGGTGCGAGGACAACCGACATGATTTTCATGGAGGGGAGTAAGCTTTTCATCCGAACGGTGAAAATCGGAGGAGCTGACATCACTCGGGCTATTTCCAAGGAGTTTGGAACTGACTTCGTTGCAGCTGATCATCGGAAAGTAGCAGATGGGTTTGTCGCGCTTGGCGGCCCCTACGCTGATCATGAAGATCCTGAGATCGCCGGGATATCGAAAGTGGTTCGGAATTCTTTGACGCGCCTCCATTCGGAGATCATGCGGACGATCAATTTTTACCGGGCCCAGCAAGGTGGAGGAGCCCCAACGTTTGTATTGCTCAGTGGAGCGACTGCGGGACTTCCGTTTATCAGAGAGTTTTTCGCTGAAAAGCTGAGCCTTCCGGTCGATTACTTCAACGCGTTTCGCAATGTCGCGGTTGCGAGCGGTGCTGATCAAGATATGGTCAGCACGAACGCTCATACCTTTGGCGAAATTGTCGGAAGCGCCTTGAGCCAGGCTGGCGAAGTTCCTGTCGGGCTTGAATTGATTCCAGAGTCCGTTCAGAAGAATAAGGATCTAGATAAGCGCAAGCCGGCTCTCATGTTAGCGGTTGTTTCGTTGGTTGCATTGCTTGCTGCGATGGGATTTTTCTATTCCAAAGCATCAGGAATCGCGGCGGTAAAATCGGAGAGCATAGAAGGCAAGGCTGAAGGTCTTTCGAAATACAATAAAGAGATCGAAGGCCTAAAGGGCGATATCGTGAGTATCGACGGTCAGAAGCAGCCATACGTGGATGCCCTTCGTTATCGAGTTTATTGGGTGCAGGTATTTAATTATCTGGGGAGTAAAATGGATAGCGACGTTATGTTTATGACCGTGCTGGAGCCATTGTCTGATTCTCAGCCCATCATTGCCAGTGAGAATGCCGGTTTGATTGAGGTGAGCCCTGAGAATGAAGCAACCGTTGACTCATTCTCGATTCAGGGTCTTTGGAGAGAGAATGCAAAAGGCCCTGAAGTGGTATATGATTATTTTAAGAGGTTGAAAGCGGATGCCGAAGCAGATGCGGGTAATAAATTCTTCGACTTGAGCGAGGTTGATATTGGCGAAGTGGTTGAGGTCGATTCGGGAACAAAGGGTGATAGGCACGCCTATCCGTTCAAGATGGTATTGCCTCTTCCTGAGGCGAATCAGGTGAAATTTACGAAGTAGGATTTCGACGACACATGAATCACAAGGTTTGGTTAACAGTTTTTGGCATAGTTGCAGCTGTGCTCATTGGAGGAGCGGGATTTTATGCTTTCTCTGGATACTCAAATTTCTCTGAAGAGCTTTCCAGCTGGGATGAGAAGGTGGGTACGATTAGCGGTCTCGAAAGGAGGGTGCCATATCCTAATGATGACAATTCTATCGCATTAAAGGAAAAGGTAGATGCTTATAGAGGTTCTGTAGAAAGCCTTGGTGAGAGCTTAAAGAGTTTTCAGCGCCCGTTGAATCAGACTCTTGCGAGCACCGAGTTCCAGCAACTGGTAAAGGAGCGGGTTCAGGAATTTCGAGGGCTTTCCAGATCGGCAGGGTTCACTATTGAGGGCACTGAAGAGTTTCAGCTTGGGTTTGACAGTTACAGCAACACGATTCCCCAACCGGAATTGGTTCCAGTACTTGATTATGAGCTCGAAGCGATCGATCACCTTCTGAAAGAGCTTGTTACCTCCGGGGTTAAGACTCTTAAGCTCTTCGAGCGGGATTTGATCCCAGGGGAAGTGGGTTCAATCACTGAGCAAGAGAGTGGTGTGGTTCATAAATATCCGGTGCGATTGCGGTTTGAAGGAAACTACAACTCGTTTCAGAAGTTTGTGAACTCGATCACTAACGACAAGAACTTCTTCTACATCATTCGGGTTCTGAAGGTTGAAAACGAAGTGATAGCCGGCCCTTTAAAGCTTACTGGCGAGGGAGGATCAGTGGTGTTTGTCAATTCAGCATCAGGTGAGCCTGCGCTGTATGATGATCTACTTAGTTGGGGGCTTGGAACAGCTTCAGACGAAGACATGGCACAGGCTGCTTCTGCAGCCGGTTATGTTGCTTCAAATGAAGATGCGAGGGTCATTTTCGGTCAGGAGCTATTGGAAGTCTATATGGTGGTGGATATCGCCAGATTTTTGAGCCCCGAAGAAGTCGCGAATTCTTCGGAGAAGCAATCAAACGAAGAAAGCAGTAAAAGACGATGAATAGCAAATCATGGGATAAAGTTCTATTGTTAGCCGTCGCGTTAGTCGTGATCGGTCTTTCGGGGTTGTTCGTGGTCAAGGCACTTAGCTATGGCGAAACTTTCGTGATGGAGGACGTCAGGCCGGATGATGAATTGCCTGACACTGACACGGGGACAGCCGAGTTAGCTCAATCTTTTGTTGAAAAAAGAGAAGAGTGGAAAAATCCCTCCAAGGGGGCTCCTCCAAAACCCGTTCCGTTGTTTGTATCGATTACTATCGTTGAATCGAGCGGGGAATTAATTGATATGCTGGATCCCAATGCGCCAATTTTACGGGAGCCCGTAACGAATTCATGGCTCATGAACAATAATCTGGATTTCCTCAACTCGGGTGTATTGCTCCAGGACCCAGATGGCGATGGATTTGATAGTATGTCAGAATGGGATGCAAAAACGGATCCCAGTGATGCGGCCTCTCACCCGCCGTACGCAGACAAGCTTGAGATGATCGATCGCAAGCAGACAGAATACAAACTTCGTTTCGCTGCGCGACCAGATGATGAAAGATTTCAAATCATGCGCCTGCCTACCGCAAAATGGCCAAGAGGAGACAATTTTTACCTGAAAGTAGGGGAGTCCTCTGATGATGGCCAATTCCGAGTTGACTCGTTTGAGGAAAAGAAGGCGATGAATAATGTGGGCATCGAGGCGGATGCTTCAGAGATTACGATTACTTTTCTTCCGACGAAAGAGCAGCATGTTTTGGTGAGAAAGGCAGATTATGTGGTGCCGACATATTACGTGCTGTTGAATTTTCTCCTGGACTCAAGTGAGATGGAGCCCAAGAAGGAGGGCGAAGCCTTTAATTTGCCGCTCGATCTGGAAACAAAATATCGAGTCATAAAAGTGAATGAAAATTCAGTAATTATTATCTATCAGACCGGTTCTGAACCTGAGCAGACGGTTGAAATTAAGAAGAAGTAAAAGTTGACACAGAGACAATAATCTGTTTTCCATGTTCGGTTCCGCCAATATCGGTTTCCGACGCGAAAACGTTTGAGCCAGACGAGTTTATGAAGATGAAATTTGCAATAACACAAATCACCCCACATCGCCTGATGTTGGTCGGATTGGCCACCCTTATGGTTGGTGGGAACGGAGTGATGGCTGGGCCGTCCGGATACGGAAGCGGAGGCGGTGTTTCGTCAATTGCCTCAGGTTACGTTATTCGCTTGCAGGAGCGGGTCAAAAAGGCTGATGAGGCTGCTCTTCGGGGCACTCAGTTAATGTCTGATGGTGATTATCAGGGGGCGATTGATCAATACTATGGTGCGTTGGACTTGCTGCCAGAGGCGCCTATGACGGAGGCTCGCCGTCGCGCTTATGTGAAGCAGTTTTCACGTGCCAGCGTTCTTCTCGCAACCCAGCGGGCAGATGAGGGCCGTTATCCTGAGTCAATTGCTTTGGTTGAGGAAGTGCTTCAGCCAAACATTGATCCCGATAATATTGATGCTAAGCGTCTGCTAGAGCGTCTCAATGATCCTGACTATTACTCTCCGGCATTGACTCCTTCACACCTTGATCGTGTTCGCCGTGTCAAACTGGCATTGAAAACTGGTCAAGGCTACGTAGATCTGGGCGATTATGATCGTGCCGAGCGTGAGTTCAATAAGGCTTTGGTTGATGATCCTTACAACACTGCTGCTCGTCGTGGATTGGAGAAAACTGAGCGTCATCGCATGAATTACTACGATGCAGCATACGATCATACCCGTTCCAAGATGCTTGCCGCAGTAGCAGCCGGTTGGGAGAGCCCAGTTCCCGCGAGCGTCGAAACTGGACCAATCGTCGAAATGCCAGGTGACACTAGCACCACTGCGATTCGTAGGATCGAAGATAAGCTGAAGACAATCATTATTCCGAGCATTGAGTTTGTTGAGACACCGCTGAAGGATGCTTTGGAATTCCTTCAGGCTCGAAGTGTCGAGCTCGATATTAGTGAGCTGAATCCGGCGCTCAAAGGTATCAATATCGTTCTTGACGCTGGAATTCTTGGCGGCGGTGGCGGCGGTGCTCCAGCTGCCCCTGCAGGGGATGGATTTGGATTTGAAGGCGGCGGTGGCGGTGGAGGATTCGGCGGCGGCGGCGGCGGAATCGTCGATAAGAAAATCACCCTTCGATTGGGCAGTGTCCCACTTGCAGAAGCACTTCGTTACACCACTTCATTGGCTAATTTGAAGTATAAAGTTGAGACAAGTGCTGTCGTTGTGGTTCCTCTTTCCTCCCCTGATGCGGAGATGTTCACTAATGTTTATGTCGTTCCACCGACATTTCTTTCGACCGATGCTGGAGGTGGCGGTGGCGCTGCTGCATCAGCCGATCCCTTTGCTGACCCTGTCGAGTCTGGAGGAGGATTGGGAGCAAATGTTAGGAGATCAGCCAAAGATATTCTCGCGAGTGCAGGAATTACCTTTGAGAGTGGAGCGAGTGCGATCTACAACAAGACTAGTTCTCAATTGATCGTTAGGAATACGCAAAACCAGATGGAGTTGGTTGAAGCTTATATTGAATCGATCACAGAAGGGGTAGAAAAGCAGATTTATATTACCTCTCGTTTTGTTGAGATTGCTGAAGAAGATAATAAAGAGCTCGGTTTTGACTGGCAAATGGGTGCCTTTGGATCTCAGGTGATGGGGGCTGGAGGTACCGTTGGAAATGCGGTCAATGCTGCAGGAGCAGCTGATTTCCCTTTTTCTACGGCAAATACCAACCCGGTTACGACTGGATTGCGATCGGGGTTTAATGCTATCGATTCTAACTCGATCGATGCTTTGATTTCCGGGCAGACAGGAACTGGAGTTGCTCCGTCAGTCTTCGGAATAGCTGGCGTTATGACCGATCCTCAGTTTCAAGTTGTGCTGCGAGCGATGAGCCAGCAAAAGGGTGTCGACCTTCTTTCTGCTCCTTCAGTGATGGCTCGGAGCGGACAGCGTGCTAAGATCGAAGTCATTCGAGAGTTCATCTACCCAACTGAGTATGACCCGCCCGAGATTCCAAATACGGTCGGAAGCCAGGGAACTACTGGTATTGTTGGTGGAGCTGCTGCGTCAAATGGCTTTCCCGTGACTCCAGCAACCCCTACAGCGTTTGAAACGAGAAATACCGGTGTTACTTTGGAAGTGGATCCTGTTCTCGGTGCTGATGAGTTCACCATTGATCTGAATTTAGCTCCTGAAGTGGTAGAGTTTGACGGCTTCATTAACTATGGAAGCCCGATTCTTTCTAATTCGACTGTTCTGGGAATGGTTGTTCCAACTGTAATTACTGCGAACCGGATTGAAATGCCTGTCTTTAACACTCGGAAGGTTACCACCCAGGTGACTATCTGGGATGGTCAGACGGTTGCTCTCGGTGGACTGATTCGGGAAGACGTTCAAGACGTGGAAGATAAGATTCCGTTGTTGGGTGACCTCCCGGGGATTGGACGCTTGTTCCGTTCCAGTGTTGAGCTTCATCTGAAGCGTAATCTCACTATTTTTGTGAAAGCACAGCTGATGGATCCTGCTGGAATGCCGATTCACGGGCGGATTCAGGATGAAGCGCTTCCTGAGCCTGTTCCTCGTCCACCGGTAACGGTACCAAGCTCTTTTGCGCCACTTCCTTATCAGAAGTGATATCGAGAGGTTAGCAAGGAACTAGCATAAGAATTTCATGGCGCGTCTCTTGCAGACGCGCCATTTTTCGTTAAAGGCAAGATTGTTCAAAATGATTGTCGTAGCAGTGACAGGGGGGGTGGCGTGCGGAAAGTCGTCGGTGAGCCAGGCCCTCGAGAATGAGCTTCCGAAAGATCGGGTCGCTCGATTGGATTGTGATGCAGCGGTGGCAGAGTTATTGCAGGATCCTGATGTTTTGGAGCTGATTCGAGAGATGGATACGATGACCGACGGGGGCTCATTGTTCCAAGGCGATCGGCTCGAGAAGGGGGCCTTGAGAAAACGAGCGTTTGAAAATTCTGATTTTCGTGAGAAACTTGAGGCGGTTCTGCATCCGCGTGTTCTTGATCGAACCGAACAGTTCCGTGAAGAGAGCAAAAGCTTTGCGGAGATGTTACTGGTGGAAGTCCCGCTCCTATACGAAGTGGCCTTCCCTATCGTGCGAGATCTTGATTTGGTTGTTGCCGCTTCAAGAGAAACTCAGCGGCAAAGGTTACTGAGAGACAGGAATGTAGAATCGAAACTGGCTGAGCAAATTATTGGAGCTCAGCTACCTATCGAAGAAAAAATCGAAATGGGAGATATCGTGGTATGGAATGATTGCCATCGGGATGTTTTGGATGAACAAGTAAGACATCTCGCAGAGCGATGCCTGCCGCTATTTAATTGAATGACAGATAAAGCAACCATCACCCCCGATGATTCGGATATCGAAGCTGAAAAGGAAGTGCCCGCCGTGGATCTTCCTGAATTAGTAGATGTGAACGCTTTCCAGCAAAGTTCTCTCAATGACCTGCATGCCAAGGCGCAGGAACTTGGGCTACGAGTGGCGGGAGTTCGATCTAAGCATCAGCTCGTTTTTGAAATATTGAAATACTACGGAGACCATGGAGTCGAGATGACTGCTGACGGGTTCCTTGATTTCTCTGGTGACAATTTCGGGTTTTTGAGGTGGGCGGCGTTCAGTTTTGCTTCGAATGCTGACGATGTTTATGTGCCGGCAGCGGTAATCAAGAAACATGACCTCGGGCCAGGCCAAAGGCTGAAGTGCCGTGTTCGTTCGCCGCGTGATCGTGAAAAGTTTCTTTCGGTTGAAGAGATTCTTGATATCGAGGGAGAGCCGGCGGAAAAATGGGAAGAACCGGTTGGATTTGATAACCTGACAGCCCTATTCCCTTCCGAGCGACTGATATTGGAATGCGACGAAGGAAAGAGGGTTTCGCCCAGAGTGATTGACTTGGTGTCTCCTCTAGGAAAGGGGCAGAGGGGGTTGATTGTGGCTCCACCTCGAGGAGGAAAGACCATTCTTCTAAAGGATATTGCGGTCTCGATTTATAAAAACAGTCCTGATGTCGAACTCATCGTGCTGCTGTTGGATGAGCGCCCTGAAGAGGTGACGGATTTTAGAGAGACGGTTAAAGCCTCTGTCTATAGCTCAACATTTGATGAGTCCTCCAAACGTCATGTCGAGGTAGCTGACATGGTGCTCAACCGAGCCAAGCGTCTGGTTGAAACCGGGAAAGATGTAGTCATCCTTCTTGATAGTTTGACCCGTCTTGCCAGGGCTCACAACTCAGCCAACCAATCTGGCGGCGGCGGCGGCGGCGGCGGAAGAAAGGGCCGAGGCGGCGGTGGAGGTGGACCGATCGGTAGTGGAGGCATATCTCCAAAGGCTCTCGAGCGGTCACGAAGATTCTTCGGTGCAGCTAGAAATGTGGAGGAGGGCGGAAGCCTTACCATTTTGGCGACATGTCTGATCGAAACTGACAGCCGGATGGATGATGTGATTTTTGAAGAATTCAAAGGAACCGGCAATATGGAGATTACTTTGGATCGCGAGATGGCTGAGTCGAGAGTGTTTCCTGCAATTCACTTGCTCAAGAGTGGCACGAGGAAAGATGAACTTCTCTATCATCCTGATGAGTATAAGAAGATAAGCAGTCTTCGAAAGCAGATGGTTCAGCGACCTGCGCCGGAGGCGATGGAAGTGCTGTTGAGATTGATTCGATCGACGAGTTCCAATGCCGAGCTTTTGCTGCGTGGGATTCAATAAGTTCGGATCGATTCTATCATGGCCTCCTTGAGTACTGACCCGTTTGCCTCCCTATCGGAGTGTTATATTGATACGCCTGCTGATCTTGGCGCTTTTGTTGAATCGGTGGTTTCGTCAGGGAACCTTCAATCTTGTGCCATCGATATGGAGGCCGATAGCATGCATTCTTATGAGACAAAACTTTGTCTGATTCAGTTTGCCGTTCCGGGACACATGGCGATTATCGATCCATTGGCTTTTACCGACGATTGTCGGACGGTATTCACCGAATTCATCGACCGGTTTGAAACGGTTTGGATGCACGGAGCGGACTATGATATCTCATTGTTCAAGATGACTTTTAATTGGGCTCCAAAACAAATTTTGGACACCCAAATTGGAGCGCGGTTTCTTGGCGCTCAAAAATTTGGTTTGGCTCACTTACTTGAAGAAGAATATGGAGTTAAGCTTTCAAAGCAGTCTCAAAAAGCTGATTGGAGCCGCAGACCACTGAGCGATACAATGCTCGCGTATGCTTTCAATGATGTGCGATACCTGATCGATATGGGCGAGAAGATCGAGGGGCGGCTGGTGGCGAAGGGTAGAAAGGAATGGTTTCTCGAGTCCTGTGATAGCGCATTGCAGAGTGCCTTCGGGCGTGATGGGCGCCCTCCCAAGGAGCATTGGAGGATTTCGGGATGGGGCAAACTATCGGCTCAAGGATTGAATTTTCTGAAGTATCTCTGGCTCTGGCGTGATGAAGAGTGCAGTCGCTTAGATCGCCCCGCTTTCAAATTTTTGGGCAATCAGGAGTTATTGCGAATGGCTGGAAATCTTGAAGTTGGCAAGGAAGTTGAGCCTCCGCATTACCTTCGTCCTAATTATGTCAAACGGCTCAATGAGTGGATTGAGAAGGCGAAGCAAGTGGTAGCCGCCGATTATCCGAGTAAACGGGTGAGGGGAAATGGTCCTCGCCTTGATATTGACGATGGTCACTTTGGCCGGATTAGAGCACGACGTGACTCTGTCGCCGAGGAACTGGGATTGGAGCCTGCACTGATCGCGAACCGAAACAGCATGGAAATGCTCGCTTCAAGCAATTTGTCAGAAGAGCAGAAAGGCGAGGTGCTGCTTTCATGGCAGCGAAAACTGGTTTCGGAAGCGCTATAGGTAGCGCTTGGTTGTAGGGCCGAAAAAAGCCCCGCGGAACGGGGCTTTTGTGGGTGCGTTCGATTTGGCGTTAAGCCATCGCACAAGTTTTACTCAGCCTGATGGGCAGGTTACGCGCTCATCATCTTATCCTTCTCCAGCTTGAGTCCCATTTTGCGGTAGAGGGTGGCAATGCTCACTCCCAACATACTGGCAGCTTTCTCCCTGGATCCACCGTTGTACTTGAGTGTCTCCCGGATGAAAAGCTTCTCCTGCTTGCGGACGTAGTCTGAAAGACCTGAGCCGATCGGAAGGTGGTGGGTTGTCTTTTCGTCCTCGTCGGTGATTTCTACCTTCTGAGTGACTTTAGGGGGCAGATCAACCGGACGGATCCTGCCACCTTCAGCAAAGGCGCAGGCCCTTTCGATCGCGTTCTGAAGCTCGCCAACGTTACCGGGCCAGTTGTAGCCTTCCAGGAGTCTCTTGGCGTATTTGTCGATTTCGGGGACTTTGTTACCTGATCGCTCGGAGTATTGTTTCAGGAAGTGTTCTGCCAAAGGATTAATATCTTCGGTTCTGCTTCTTAGTGGAGGCACTTCGATCGGAATTACTGAGATCTTGTAATAGAGGTCTTCACGGAAATTACCGGAATCGATCAATTCCTGAAGCGGTTTGGCAGACGATCCAATAAATCGGACATCCATGTGACGCGGCAGGTCTCCCATGATGCGGCGAGTGTTGATTTCTTCCAGATAGCTATCCAGCTTTGATTGGAGCCGAAGGGGGAGTACGTGAATTTCTTCGAGTAAAATGGTTCCTCCGGCAGCGCGGGAGAAAATGGTTTCGCCTCGACTGGAGGGAGAGCCGAACAATTCACTTTCCAATAAATCTTCTGGAAGCGCTGAGCACTGAAGCACTTTGAACGGAGCTTCATTTCTGGAACTCGAGTTGTGAAGATTTCGAGCCACCATTTGCTTCCCTGAGCCGAACTCCCCCTCAAGCAGAACTGGCGAATCGTTCTCAGCGATCTTGTCGATGATTTGAAGGATCTCTTTCACTTTCGAGCTGTCGCCGATCAGGCCTCCCGAATTGACGGCAATCGAAGCGGCTTGAAACTCTTCAGAAGCAGAGTTTGAAGATGCTGAGCTTTGCTGAAGACTAAGCTCGACGGTGCGCTGGAGGTCGGCCAGTTCAAACGGCTTGGTGAGGTAGTCGAAAGCACCGAGTCTCATTGCTTCCACTGCCGTTTCGACGGAACCGTTTCCAGTCACCATGATGACTTGGGTATTGGGATGAGCTTCCTCGCTGTATCGAATGATATCGAGTCCGTTCATGTCGCCAATGAGAAGATCGACGATCATGAGGTCGGGTTTCAAGCTATCCAGCGCTTTCATGCCATCCCGGCCAGTTTGAACTGCCGTCACATCGTGTCCCTGCTGCATGCAGGACTTGGACATCAAGTTTAGGATTGCAGCTTCGTCGTCAATGATGAGTACCGTGGCCATGATATATTGAGATTTGGGGTAGTTGAGCGGAATGTGGTTGGATAATTAACTTTCTTAAATACTACGGTTATCTTAACCATTGCAACAGAAAAATCTCATTTTTGCAAATATCAATTCTCAGACACGTTATTTGAATCGATACAATTTGGGGGAATATCCCCATATTCTATCAAGGGTGACTCAGATTTGGAGCTGCCTTTTTCACCCGTTTATTGTGGATCGCGATATTTTGAACTAAATTACCTTAACTTTTACTAAGAAGAGGGCAGATGGTTCGTTCTAAGCGTGTAGTTGCTAAGATCATGTCTGCCGCTTTTGCCCATATCATGGAGGTTACTCCCCGCGAACTTGTCGAATCTGCCCAAGCAGAATTCGAAGGCCCCCTGACGGGTTATGCTGCCGGTCTGCTTGGTGGCGATTGGGAGCGTGCCCGTGATGTCGTGCAGGATACTTTTATCAAGCTGCACCGGCAGGATCCTGAACAGATTCGGAGTCGACTGAAGAGCTGGTTGTATACGGTTTGTCGAAATCGTTCGATTGATGTGCTTCGTAAAGAGAACCCTATGCTGACGTCAGCAGGTGAAGCTTTTGAAAATCTCGCTAATGCCGAGCCGGATCCGGCAGACGCAATGGAACGGAAAGAGCGTTTTGAAGACGTGCTTCGTTTTCTTGATCGTCTTCCCGATAATCAGAGAGAAGTGATTCGGCTTAAATTTCAGGGAGATTTGAGCTACAAGGAAATCTCAGAAGTCACTGGATTAAGTGTTAGCAATGTCGGCTTTTTGATTCATACCGGGATCAAGCGCCTGAGAACTTTGATGGGAGTCGAAGTAGCCTAATTTTTTTTTCATACACCTGCCAAAACTATGAACCGAGAACCTGTCAATCCGGACGATCCTCAGCTTACCGCATACGCCCTCGGGGAAATGCCTGCACACGAAGCAGTGGAGTTCGAGGCCCGTCTCAAATCGTCTCCTTTAGCCAAGGCCGAATTAGAAGAGATGTCGGATATCGTGTCCATGCTTTCCGTTGGCTTGAAAAAAGAGTGGGAGAATCAAAGTCCAACCGCGACTCAGGAAGTTAGTATCGATGATCCGGAACTAACTGCCTTCTCGTTAGGCGAGATGACATCGGCTGAGTCCGTTGTTTTTGAATCACGTCTTGAAGAATCACCCTCCGCGCGGAAGGAACTGAGCGAGATGTCTGAAATCATGTCCATGCTCTCAACCGGGCTGCGCAATGAATGGGCGACCGCTCAACCAGCTCCGGCTCTTGAAGCGTTGGATTCACCAGCAGTCGATGCATTGGAATCACCAGCAGTTGATGTCAGTGATGATGTTGTGATTCCGTTTAATTTTCGCGAATCTCGTAAGGCATGGTTAGGAATGGCTGCCGCTGCGGTAGCGATGCTCGTTGCGACCTACTCGATTGTGGATCAGGGTCAGGGCCGGACAGAAGTTGCTGATTGGGGAAGCGGTTCTCCAGTCAAATCGGTGGATTCCAGTATCGACAATGGAGAAGAGAGCTTTGAACTGGTGGGAGTGACTTCAGCTCCTGGCGTTCAAGTGCCTCAACTATTTCTTGCTGAAGAAATTGATGATCTTTCTCAACTTGATCTCGCAGGAAACTGGGAAGTGAGAGGCCCCAAAGTGCTGGATGCCAGTTACTTGAACTCAAAAGAACTGGTCTCCGAAGAATCGCATCAGACTGAAATGAGAATTGTCCCGGCAAGCTACTCTCCTGGTTCTGTCGAGAGAATTGACTCTTACCTGCCTCCAGTGGTGGGAAATAGGAAGATTTCAGTAGATGGCAAAGTAGGGGCGTTCAGCAATCGGAACGAAGGCGCCATGGTGCTGGTCGACTACCGCCCTGATTTTGCCGGAGGCTCGCTAGAGAAAATTGATCATGAAATTCGCCTTTCCGCTGAATTTCAGGGAATTCAGAGTGATTTGAGACGCATTGTTTCATCTATGCCTGAAGGAACTAGCAAGCGAAGAGAGCTTGAGCTGATCTTGGAAAGAAATCATCAAGCGCTGGGTGAACTGAAGCAGCAGTTTATTCGATAAGATTTTCCCGCTGGATTCATTCCAGTCGTGGACGTAAAACCTGTGGAGCCGGACGGAGTGATCTGTCCGGCTCTTCTTTTTCGCTCATGCATATTTTTTGTTCGTAAGTGTTGAATTTTTGGATCTGTTGGTGAAGATGTGGGTGCACCAGAGGCACCATCTTTTGAAAGAAACCCCTATTGAAAACAGCCCTAGATTTGACGCCGAGTCAGGGGGCGCTTGTGGCGTGCTAAGCCAGATCAGGCTTCATGAGCCTCCATTCATGGGGGAGATTTTTGACCGGGATGTGATCGAAAAGGCGCGCTGGCTGGTTCGGGGAGATTTGGTGAGAGTGGTCACCGCAAATGTACAGGGGCGATTTGCTGGCATTTTTGGACAGGTGAAAGCGCCAGGAATTGAAGCGGTGGCTGAAGTCAGTATGGTCGTCCAGTTGAGCGACAGTGGAGACTGGAAAGTCGATGGCCGAAGTGATCAATCCGAGGACAAAAACGACGAGCATGTCGTTGCTTTGCTCATGGCCGCCATGCTTGAGAAAGGGGCGGTCCAGGATAGCAGCTTCGGTTTTGGAGAAGTCACGGCGGGTATTCATTTGTTTTCTGCGGATGTTAGGGCGGGCATTCTGCATTGGGATGATTCCGATGCCAGAGCCGTATTGGAACGAATGCCTCTGGCTAAAGTAACGGGAGAGGATCCTGGGCTTGAAACGAGGCTTCGGGAGATGGGATTGAAGCGACTCGTTGAACTATATCCCTGGGATGAAATTGAGGGGGAATATCGTCAGTGTTACGGATACTCCGCCGTGAGGCGGGGAATGCAGGAAGTATTTTGGGCGGACTTTCTCTCCAATCGTCGAAAAGAATTGGAGGAGATGGGCTGCACCATATCGGTGGAAGAAAATTTCGGACTTCAGGTGGTTGAGCCCGTGGATTTCTATGGAGAACTCAAAGAGGAAGACCGCGAAGTGGACTGGTTTGGATTTGAATATGGAATCCGAATCAATGGAGAGCAGATCAATCTGCTTCCATGCCTCGTCAGATATCTGGAGAGTCGCCCGGCAAGCTTCACGCTCGCTTCCCTTGAAAAAATGTCTTCGAGTAGCAAGGTTCCTATTCAGGTGGGAGATAAGGGGAAATTCGTTGCCATGCCGGCCGGCAAGCTGCACACGATTTTGGGGATTCTGAGTGAGCTTTTTGACCACCACCCGGTGACCGAAGGCGGCGTGCTGAAGTTGCACAAAGTCAGGGCTGCACAGCTAATCAGCTACTCAGGGGCGGAGAAGGTGGTTGAAACGGCGCCTGAAGCCTTGATTCGGAGTGCAGCAGAGTTAGAGGCATTGAAGCCTAAAGAGGATCCAGAAGCGCCTGAGGGCTTTCTAGCCACCTTGCGGCCCTATCAGCAGGATGGATTCGAGTGGCTCCAGTTTCTCAGAGAGCAAGGGCTAGGGGGGATCCTTGCCGATGACATGGGCCTGGGGAAAACGATTCAGACGCTCTGCCATTTGCACTACGAAAAGGCAAATGGTCGCGCGAATCTCCCCAGTCTGATCATCGCCCCGAAAAGCGTGGTTCCGAACTGGGAGAAAGAGGCAAAGAAATTTGCTCCTTCGCTCAAGGTGTTGACTCTTCAAGGGGCTAACCGCAAAAAGTATTATCAAGTCCTGGGACACACCGACCTGGTGGTTACCTCGTATCCGGTGCTCCTTCGCGATGCTGAAGAGCTCCTAAGTCAGCCGTTTCACTATGTGGTTCTTGATGAGGCTCATACCATCAAGAACACCACATCACAGGTAACAAAAGTCGCGTATCGCATTGATGCCAGGCATCGTCTCTGTCTCTCAGGAACGCCGATTGAGAATAATCTCGGTGAGTTGTGGTCGCTCTTCTATTTTTTGATGCCCGGATTTTTAGGGAGTGAAGACAGCTTCAATCGCTGCTTCCGGGCGCCTATTGAAAAGAACCGAGATGAGGGAATGCGAAAACGGCTGTCCGAGCGTGTCGCGCCATTGATGTTGCGCCGGACGAAGAAACTGGTGGCAACAGAACTACCACCCAAGACAGAGATCGTGCAGTCCGTGGATTTGTCACCCAAGCAGGTTGAGTTGTATGAAGCGGTCAGGGCAGCCGTCAGTCGTGAAGTACATGAAGAGATCGAGCGCTTTGGTGCGGAGAAGACCAAGCTCATGGTGCTCGATGCCTTGATGAAATTGCGACAGGTCTGCAATCATCCTCGTCTGCTTAAGCTCCCTTCGGCTCAAAAAGCGAAGAGCTCAGCGAAGATGGATCTTCTCATGGAGTGGCTACCCACGATGGTGAAGGAGGGCCGGCGGATACTGGTGTTCTCCCAGTTCACTGGAATGCTTGATATCATTGAGGAAGCACTGCAGAAGGAGGGTCTCAAGTTCCTAACGCTGACAGGGAAATCGAAAGACAGAGGTAAGTTATGTGATGATTTTCAAGCAGGGAAAGCACCCATCTTTTTGATCAGTTTGCGTGCAGGGGGAACGGGATTGAATTTAACTGCTGCTGATACCGTGATTCATTTTGATCCATGGTGGAATCCGGCTCTTGAGGCGCAAGCAACGGACAGGGCCTATCGAATAGGTCAGCAGAATCCGGTCTTCGTCTACAAGCTGATTACGACAGGAACGATCGAGGAAAAGATCTTGCTGTTGCAGAAAAAAAAGAGGGCGCTTTTCGAAGGGATTCTCGAGGGGACTCCACAGAAACTTTCGTTCTCTGAAGGCGAGTTGGATGACTTGTTGTCTCCGATGAAGTAGCAGTCCGGATCAGTATTGAAGACCCGGGATTTTTCCGTGGGCGATGAGACGCCCGCGGTCCGGCTCCAATTCGAATATATCGACGCCGTTTCCGAGAAGACCTTTAGAACTCTTACTGCGAGCACCGAAGACGTAGTGTTTATCCTCTTCGGGGTTGTATCCCATGTAGAGCATCACGTGAGACACCCGGTGTCCGGAATCCCATGTCCCACCCCAGAAAATGAGATCTCCAGGAGATAGTCGTTTGAGCATCTTTGAACTGGCACTTTTGCCGTAGACATCATCTAGCGTATCTTTGCGTTTGAGCCATGCATACTGGTCATAGGAAGTTCTTGGGACGTCGTCTACGCCAAGATTGGATAGTAAGTATTGGATCACCCCCGAACAATCCATTCCACCCTCGCCAGGATCGTCCGATCCAAATTCATACGTCAAGCCCATGTCCGCCAGTTTATGCGCTTCTTCTCGAAGCCGGGATAGTGAGAGCTCAGCTTTTCCTTTTTCTTTCGAATTTCCAAGGGCGGGAATTTCGGATTCGATGTCGCCTTCCTCCAAGTCTGTGATGTCACCAAATTCCCCCGAAGAGAAGGACGAGAGTTCAATGATTTCGGAACCAGGTGAGATCGGAATATCAGGGACACTGTTTTCCGGGAAAAGCGATGCCTCAATCATCGGGGCGGGAGGCTGAGGTATTGTCAATCTAACCACGTGAGAGTGGACTTGAGCCGATCCCGGAATGGACTTTTTGATCGGAACTACGGGACGAAATGACCGGGGTTTTGGATCAGGCACAGGGTTCGCATCCGACTCAGATGGCAGAACGAAGAATACAGCTAGGCTCAGAATTGAAGACTGAACCCTTTTTCCAGATAGGATCATTCATAAAGATTAACGTAATTTTAACAAAAGTTAAACAAAATATTTTAAATTTATCGGAACCCTAGGTCTTCCGGGTCTAAATCATTTTAAAACTGCCGTAGTTTCAGGGGCGAACTGAATCAGTGTTTGAGCAGGGATTGCTCATCAAGCGTTCGCCAGGCGCGCGCAGAAACGTTGCTCGGGCAGGATATCCGGGAATAAGTTTAGCCGAAATACGTGCGACTAAGCGGCCCGTTGTCCCCCAAATTGGTCGACTCCATTCCAATTGGCGCTGAGACTTTCAGAAAGAGACTGTTTGGCGCGGTGAATCAGAACCCAGAGATTCGATTTTGAGATGTTTAACTCGTCGGTGATCTCTTCTGTCGAATAGCCTTGGATTTCTCTCATTTCGAATGCCCGCCCCATCTTGCCGGGTAAAGAAGTGACGGCGCTTTCGAGCTCTTCGAGAAATTCGTGCCGCTCGGCGACCGCTTCGGGGCGATTTGCTGGCTTGTTGTCTGACTGTTGGTCGATCCAGGAATAGGTTTCGCTCTCTGATGTCACGGCTGATTCAAGATCGGTGGTTAGAACGGCGGGTCGTCTTCCGGTCCGTCTGTAGTGATCAATAATCTTGTTTCGAAGAATTCCAGTGAGCCAGGTGCGTTCATTGCAGTCTCCGCGGAAATTGGCCCGGGCATTCCATCCTGAAAGAAAGGTATCCTGAACTAAGTCTTCAGCCGTGCCGTAATCTGAGATCCGCTGCAGGGCAAAACGAATGAGGTAGTCGCGATAGTCAACATTCCAGTTCTCGGGGTTGATTGGTGATTTGTTCATGGCTTTTGGGTGGTTAATATATTGTAGACAGAAAAGTCTGTCTGTTTCTTAGTAAAAAAAGAATCTTAGTTCGAAATTAACTCAATAGCTGCCTGACGCGCGACGGTGACCGGCCAGATATTCTTGAGGTTTTGGGCTTCTGTGGTGGCTCCTGAATAGAGGAGAAAGATACGATCCCCAATGGCATCTGCGTGGTTAGGATCATCAAACTGCTGTTGGCAAATAGCGCGGAAAAACTGGCGAATGGATTCTTTGTGGTCTTGAATCTGATTCAAAATTCCTGAGCAGCTTCCGTCTGATACCGCTCCGGTATTGGAATAGGGACAGCCGCGAAATTGACTGTTGTTCATGAAACTTTCGAGATCGCCGAAATAGTTATCGAGCTTCTCGGCAGGTTTAATGGGGCTTTTGACAATATCCGTCCGGTGATTTTCAGATTTCTCGTGAACCGTAGAAAGCCATGCTTCGCAAAGTGCTTCTTTGGATGGGTAATGTGCGTAAAAACTCGCCTTGGCTGTTTCAGCTTTCTCGATGATCTCGTTGATACCGACTTCGGAATAGCCCTTTTTGTGAAAGAGGCGACTAGCGGTATCTAGGATTCGGTCTTTGGCGTTTGATTTTCCCATCTGAAGTTAATATAAACAGACAGGTCTGTCTGTAAAGCGTTTTTTGGGGGAAAGTTCAAAATTCTGGCCAAATCGTTGATTTTCCAGTGCCTAAGGGAAGCGAAAACAGCTTACGCCTTCTTTTGTTCGAAGAAAAAGGTCGCGGCCGACCATGGCAGGTGAAGCGCAGTAAAGGGCTCCAATCTTGGCCCGGCCGAGCACCCGGTATTCGTCGGGAACCGCTTCGATAATCGAGGCAAATCCACCTTTGTTCTCGTAGACGAGCAATTTTCCATCGGCCAGGAGTGGTGAGGAGAGGGAAGATTGCGCTTCGCGCTCCCATTTGATGTCTCCGGTTTTGAGGTCAATGCAAAGGTGCCGCGAACTGCCAAGATAATAGACATGATCATCGGTGATCACGGGGCTCGAACCATAGCGGCGGGCAAGGAAATCGATCGACCACACTTCGATGGGTTTTTCATCGGTCATCCGATAGGCCATCAGATTTTTGCCTTCGATCTTGCTGTTGATAATGACATAATCCCCCGAGACTACCGGAGTGCCGTCGCCACCTCCGGGAACTTTCCATAAGGTGCCGCCGGCATAGGCATCGACTCCGATCAGTTCATTCTTGGAATTGCAGAGAACCACATCTTTCCACAAAGCAGGGGAGGGATTGACGGTGGAAACGGCGTCGTTGTTCCAGAGCTCTTCCCCTGTTTTCGTGTCAAAGGCTGAGAGTCGGCTTTGCTGAAGGTAGACTTTGCCTTCATGAACGAGTGGCGATGAAGCGGGCCCTTTTTTCCCTTCCAAAGGAGCCCTCCAGATTTCGCTGCCATCGTCTGCATCGACACAGTAAATGTTCTCACTGAGAACGGCATAGACCTGTCCGTCAGCTATCGCCGGGGTACTGGATGAGTTTCTGCCGGTAGGGGTGCCGGGCTCGCTGAATCGCCATATTTCCGAGCCTGTTTCGGCGTCCAGACAAAGCACGACGTCCTCTGCTACTTTGACCGTGTCCGGGACAGCCGCCAGGATTTTAGTCCGTACTGCGGGATCAAAGTTTTGGGCATCGGTCCAGGATTCCAACTCGGCCTGATTGGCGAACGGCTCTTTTGAAACCTCTAAAAGCGTTTCGTAAACAGGGAGGGGGATGGCCGCTGGCCCCTGCTTGAACCGACCCGCGATCCAACTGCCAAGGCTGAGTTGGGTTTTGGGATCAATGTTTGTCTCGACCCATTCTTTTGACCATTCGTCGAGCGCCGATCCTCGCAGTCGGCGGCTTAAATTCATCCGGTCAGTCTCCATTTTTTCCACTACCTCGGGAGCGATCGAACTAGTGCCCCGGTAACCGAGGTTGGCAAGAACGTCGCGGTCGATTTGACGGGTTTGGGAGGGTTCGGCGCTGTGCCAGACAACCGATAGAAATACTTTTCCGTCCGCGATCGAGACACTGCCATGGCCGCCCTCTCGATCACTGGGGATCTTGTCGGAATCCCAAACCTTGACGGGAGCGTTCTCTTCCGTCAGTTGAGCGGGCAGGCTTGTTTTAGCATCGGTGATACCGTTGCGAGTCGGGCCACGCCACTGTGGCCAGTCAGCTTGGGCCGGAAACGTGAAGACGAGGCAGCAACCGCAGACGAAAGAATGGAGAAATTTCATTTTCAAAAAGAAGGAACAGATTCGTAGTCTATTTCATTCTGGCACGACATTCATTGGCGTTATGATGCCTTTTAGATGACTGGTTTATGCTAAGAGACTGTTGAAAAACTCTGAAACGAAAAAACTATGATGTTTCCCTCTTCATGTTTTCGGCTTTGCCGGAGGTTGAGTTTCAACCGTCCCTTCGGGATGCAGCCGTTTTATTTGCTAGCTTCGTTCCAATTCAGTCGGGTAGCAGAAGCTACCCTTCCTCATCGCGCCTTGCTATCAAACTAAACGGCTCGCAGTTTTTCATTCCATCGTTTTTCAACAGTCTCCTAACATTCCAGCTTTCCTTCTTCAAAAATGGTTTCCGAGAATCCAAAGCCAAAAATTGTCTACATCACCGCCGGAGCAGGCGGAATGTATTGTGGCAGTTGTATTCGGGATAACTCTCTTGCGGCAGGGTTAGGGGAATTAGGCTGGGATGTGACCCTGCTTCCGCTCTATACCCCGATCAGGGTTGATGAAGAAGATCATTCCGTAGATCAGATTTTCTTTGGAGGAATCAACGTCTACCTCCAGCAGAAGATTCCTTTGTTCCGATATCTTCCCTCTCAATTGGATCGGTGGTTGGACAATCCGAAACTGATTCGCCGAGTCGCCTCGAAGGCTATGTCGATCAGTGCGTCTGAATTGGGTGCCATGACGCTTTCAATGGTTAAAGGAGAGCACGGTTATCAACGCAAAGAAGTGAAGCGTCTCGTTCAATGGCTCAAGGAATGGGCGAAGCCAGATTTGATTTGCCTGACTAATTTGTTGGTAGGCGGTTCGATCCCCGCTCTAAAAAGAGAACTGGGAGTTCCTGTTCTCGTTACCTTGCAAGGTGATGACGTTTTTCTGGATGAGCTGGAGGAACCTTGGCGGGCGCAGGTATTGGATCAGATGAAAGAGTTGGCCAGTCAGGCCGACGGCTTCATTTCTTTCTCAGCGCACTACCAGAAATACATGAGTGGGATACTGGATTTGCCTGATGAGAAATTCTTCCTGACTCCTCTGGGAATCGAGGTAGATGAATTTGATTCGGTATTTCACGCGCAGAAGAACCGTATCAAGGGGAGCGTTATTGGGTATTTCGCGCGCCTTGCTCCTGAGAAGGGGCTCGATCTCATCGTTGATGCCTTTATTCATCTGGCCAAGGAAGATCCGAATGTCAGGCTGCATGTTGGCGGCTGGCTTTCTGAGAAGGATAGGGCGTATTATGAAACGCAGAAACGCAAGATTGGTGCCGCTGGTTTCGAGAATCGATTTGCTCACGTGGAATCCCCGGATGGAGAAGGGAAGCTCAAGTTCCTGAGCGAGATTGATGTGTTTTGTGTGCCGACCCGATTTGTTGAACCGAAAGGGATCTATGTCCTCGAAGCGATGGCGTGTGGGTTGCCGATAGTGGCTCCCGACGCGGGTGTGTTTTCCGAGGTGATCTCCGCAAGCGATGGGGGAGTCCTGTGCCAACCGGACAATGTGGAGGATTTGTGCCGTCAGTTGAGCGCCGTGATTCAGGATACGGAAGGCTCAGCGAAAATGGGAAACCGAGGGCGGGCGTGGGTCTCAGCATTTGCCGATCAGCACGCGATGGCGAAGGCGACCGCAAAGGTTTTTGAGCAGGTGTTGGCTGAAACTTAACAGGGTTAGTTGATAGGCGTTACCCTGTTGAATGGTCTGCGATCAGAAAGTTTTGCGGTAGCGGAAAGGGGTAACTCCCATGTATTTCCTGAAGTGTTGGGTGAAGGAGCTCTGGTCGCAGAATCCAAAATCGAGCGCGACATCACTGATGGGTTTTTCGGAGCTGCGCAGTTCGACGCAGGCTGCCTGAATTCGGGTTTTGATTAGGAATGTACGGGGGTTGGTTCCGAAAACTTCCTGAAACCGTCGATTGAACTGGCGCACTGACATGCCTGTGCGCTTTGCCAGTTCTGTCATGTTGATAGGTTCCCGAAAATGCTCACGAATATAGCTCACGGCACGGTCAATTTGCAGGTGAGGGGTGAGTGCAGAATTTCGGCCAGAATAGCTTTGTACTGTTCCCATAACGCCGATTACCGTTCCATTTGTTCCAAAGACGGGGAATTTATTGGTGAAATACCAATCGGGAAGTCCTTGTCGATTAAAGAATAGCTCAATGATTTTGAGAAGTGGTTTTCCACTGTTCATGACGGTCTCATCGTCCTGCCGGAACTTCCGCGCGAGTTCTTCGGGGAAGAGATCAAAATCACATTTCCCGATGACCTCGGCCTCAGACTGGCACCCCAGCCGTTTCCAAAACGTCTGATTGGCGGAAACGATTTCGAAGTTTTTGTTTTTGGCAAAAAAAGAAATGCCCGGAAGTTGATCGAAAAGAACTTCGAAATGCGTGTCGGGTGAAATGGACCGAAGGAAATCGGACTTAATCTGGTGGGTGGACTTTGCCATAAAAAATTATCTGTCAGTATAGTGGTGGCCAGTTCAGCATAAAATAGAAATTGAATACGGCCATGCGTTAAGTGATTTGATCGTTGACGCTTCGAACGGTCCAGCGTATCCATTTCGCCATTTCAAACAATTTGATATTCTTATGGCTGAAACCGCTAAATACTTTGCAGGGCTCGATATCGGGGGAACGACGGTAAAAACTGTGCTCGTGGACGAATTGGGCGAAGTCGCCGGTGAAATGGTGGAAGTTAAAAGCCAGGTAAAGGATGGCTACGAGGCGACTTTTGGTCAGCTGGAGAACGCCCTGGACCGCTTGACTGGGAACATCGGGCTGACTCGGGACGCGGTTAAAGGAATTGGAATGGATGTTCCGGCGCCTTCCTGTGATGGAGTGATCTGGGGAAGAGCCAATCTGGCTGAGAACTGGGTTGGCAGTAATGTGCGTGATTTGTTTTCTCAGCGTCTTGGTGGAGTGCCGGTATACATGACCAACGATGGCAATGCTGCTGCGCTGGGTGAATATGCGGTGAGAAAGAAGCACCATGGTGGTTTGCTGCTGGTTGCGCCGGGGACTGGCCTGGGTGGTGGATTGGTGCTGCCTGGTGGACGTGCCTATGAGGGATCAAATGGGTTGGCTCTTGAGGTAGGGCATGTGTCCGTACCGCATCGCGAGGATGACGGCGAGCTACCGACTTGCTCCTGCGGCCTAAAAGGATGTCTTGAGGCATGGGTATCCCTAGTTGCGCTGCGTCGCCGTATTTCGATCGAGCTGGATAAAGAAGAAAACAAAGGGCACGCGCTCAATGACGGCTCGACTGCGGAAGAGAAAGCGTTTCGACTGCGTGATTTTGCTCAGGACGGAGATGAACTGGCGATTAAGATATTCCGCCAGCAGGGACAGATTCTCGGATATGGGATCGCTGATCTCGTTCGAGTATTTGATCCCGGGCTGGTGGTGATTGGAGGAGGTCTCGCTGAATCCGAATTCCGCGATCAGTACCTTGATTGGGTCATGGAAGGCTTCAAGGAGCGCGCTTGGCCTATGTATCTCTCAAGTCCGATCGAACCTGATCACGCTACGACACGATTTGAGTGGGCTCGTGGTGGTGACTGGCCTGCCGCTCTCGGTGTGGCATACTCTGCGCGCGAGATGTTCCGCTAGGGCAAAAGGTGATCGCGGAATAGAGCGGTTAGCGACGATGCACTTCGAGATCGGAAACTTGGTAGCTGCCGTTTACTTCTTGAAAGTAGACTCGGGCCCAGCCTCCGGTGTAATGCAGTAGCATCTTGTCGTCGTAGTAGGGGATATCGCCTGAATGCCGTCTTTGCCAATCGAGCTTATTGACGGCTGTGGGAGTGGCGAACTGGAGCGCCATGTTTCTGTCGAGACGGATGTATGCGGTGAGAAAGCGTAGCGCCACATCGTGTTTGTTGAGTTTCTGAATGCTGGCGGCGCCAGATCCTCCCGGAGAATTCATCGACGATTGGCCGCCGCCCATTTGATCCACGCATGAGCTTAGTGCGATGCAGAGAAATATGCCTAGAACTGGGGCAATGAGGTGAGCTGGGGCTTTCATGGGTAGGCTGAAGCTTGCCATTATCTGTCGGGCAAATCAATCACGTTGAAAACATAGACTTAAGGGCCGCAGCCCGCAGGGGCGGTTTTCAATACTTTTCGGCGAAGCCGCATTTTCCACTAAATGGTTTACCTATCATCCGTTGCAGGGCTGCCGGAGGTGCCCTTAAGAGGGCGTCGACCTATTGACCCGATGACGTGCCGTCTTCAAGGGCAGGAAGAACGACTTTGCGTTTTAATAGCCAGCATACGCCGACGAGATCATAGATCCCTCGAATGGCGCGGTCGAAATTGGTGTATTTTGAGGCACCGGCTTTTCGTTCGCGATGATTGACATCGATCTCAGAGATTTTGAGACCGGCATGAGTGAAAATTGCCGGGAGATAGCGGTGGAGTCCATTGAAAGAAACGAGCAGGTCGAGATGATCGCGGTGAAACGCTTTTAGCGAGCAGCCAGTGTCGCTGATTCCGTCGTGAATGAACCAGCGGCGAACGTGATTTGCAATTCGCGATGCCCATCGTCGACTCCAGGTATCTTTTCGCTTGGCTCGTCGCCCTACCGCAACATCACAGGTATCGTTTCGCAATAGACTAACCAAACTCTCAATGTCTGCTGGATCGTTTTGGCCGTCTCCATCAAGCATGACGATGATATCGCCCTTGGCAAAGTTCATCCCGGCAAGCAGTGCTCCGCTTTGACCTCGATTTTCGGTCAATCGCAGTGGAGTAATGCCTTCGATTGACTGCATCACTTCCCAGGTCCGATCGCTGCTGCCGTCATCTACTGCGATCACTTCAGCACTAGCTTGGCAATCTACGATCTCTTTTAGGACAAATTCGACACACTCTTCTTCATTGTAGAATGGAATTACGATGCTGATCGATTCCAGCACGGGGTCTTCTTTCCGTAGTCCGGAGGACCTGCCAAACGGGGAGATGTAGCCTCTTTGGTTCATCGTTCAGAATTCTAAATGCCGTCTATTTCGGAAGGGGTAATCCGGCTGGCCATTCTATGAGTTCAACGCCGCGGAAAACACTGTAGTGAACTTCGCGATCATAGCCAAAGATGACGTCAAACTCACCTATCTTTTTGACTGCGGTGAATGCCGGCTCCAGTTCTGCCGGGAAGGTATCTAGTTCGGGGACGAGAATGATTCCGTCTTTCCCGTCATAGCCATCCTGAGAAGGATTCGTCCATAATTCATACTGGGAAGTAATCGTATCATACATTTCCCATCGATACACACGCGGCTGATCGGGGAGCCCAAACGCCATTTGGCTCGTAGTGTAGCGGTGTCCATAGGTCACGATGAAAAGGTCTTCGGCATCTGGCTGCGAAGAACGAATTGATTCAAAACCGGCGGCTACTTTATCATGGCCCATCAGTCGGCGGTTGGGGTCGGCTTTGTGCCCCGGCATTCCGATCGCCACAAACAGCGCGCTGCCAAAATAGAAGTAGCAATTTAGAGCAATGCCGAAGATCACTCCTGCTTTCAGCCATCGCCGCCATTTCTCGGGTGGAAAACCGAAGTTCACCGCGCCGCCATAGAAACCGGCGGTGAGTGTCATGCAGGAGACGTAGAACACGGCCGGCCAGTTTGGTTGTAACTCCTGCCTCAAGGCCATGAGCAACATGCCTGCGAGGGGGAGGGCTCCAAATACAAGCAAAAATCGGACAGGGAGTGACGTCGAGCGGATCGATTTTAACCCAAAGAGGCAGACGCAGAACAAGGTAAGCCCAATCATGGGCGAAATGGCGCCTAGCTGACTGCCAAGGAAGGACCCAAAGTCTTCGAGACGCTGAAGCATAACGTTGGCTTCTTCAGCGCCGGATTGAAAATGATGACCGGTGTGTTTGAACGTAATCCACTCATTTTGTGAATTCCAAATCAGAGGTGGGGCAAGAGCCAGGTAAGATCCGAACAGCGACAGCCAGAGGCCGGGACGCTTTAGAAAGGGGTGTGTCTCTCGATTGAGAAGTAGCAATAAGATGGCGAAGACCGGAAAGATCATCATCATTTGTTTGCTGAGATGGCCGACTCCCAGAGCGAGAAACAATACGACCAAAGTTGCCGTTTTTCCTTTCCCTGACAGATAGCGCCAGAACATCCAGAGAGCGATTGACCAGCAAAGCACAAGGGGAGCATCAATCGTCAGAAAGAAGCTGAGAACAGAGTAGGCAGGAGCTGCCAAACCTACTACGACAGTGAGCCAGCCAATCTTTTGATCGAAAAGTGAAGAGGCCAGCTGATACAGGACCAATATCGATGCGGTGCCGATGATGGCTGCGGTGGCGCGAATGGCAAACAGGCTGCCCCCACCGATCCAGTCGACGAAAGCATAGAGCCAGGCGATGAACGGTGGCTTCGAGAAATAGCCGTAGTCCAGTTGTCTGCCCCAGTCCCAGTAGTAGGCTTCGTCACCCGCTGGATTGACCGGAACGAGGGCGGCGTAGATCAATCTAAAAAGAAGAACTACTCCGACTAGAATGGCGACTCGGCGAGAGTAATTCGGTTGAGCAATAGAATCTGACATGTCCTGAAGGAGAGCGGACAATGCTGCCCCAATGTGACGAAAATTCCAGCGGAATCGGTGGCAAACCTAGTCGGGGAAGAGGCGTCTACCTCATCCTCTCTAGAATCTTGCTGGCGGCCGAAACGTTGGTGGCATCGATGTCATCCCACGATGAGTAGGTTTTTACTCCATTGATGATCTGAGGCGGTGCGCGCTCGCCTATCGCTTCTGAGGACGAGGCAATATTTTCAATTGTCGTCTCCGATCCCACGACGATTTCCCCATCTTGAATAATCGTTTCAGCACCGGTTAAGTCGATCGTTTTCGTCTTTTTCTCTGGCATCAACTTAGTAATCGGGCTCAGAAATCCGCCCTCTTTTTTCTCGGGCTTAGATTCTTCAAATTTGGGGATCGTATCGGCAGACGCGACGGTGGGCGCAGATGCCGCCTCCGGCTTGCCGACTGGCTCGCCGACTGGCTCAATCGGAACCACTTTGTGAATAGGGGATGCTGCAGGCTTGGGCGCTGAGCCGGTGGCTGGCTTGGGTGTTTGTAGTGCTACTACCGCTTCAGGTGCCGTCCCGACGGCGACAGTTCCAACCGGCAAGTCGACAGGAACAGGATTCGATTTCTTTCCGAAAAACGGAAACCGTTTCTTGCTCTTTGTCTCTTTCACTTCCTCTGCTACGACATTGGTCGCAGCGATGATCTCGGGAGCGGCGACTGTTGAGGTTCCCGGTATGCTGGGAGCCGTAATCCTTGCGGTCGAAGGGATGTTAGTGATGGGTGCCGTGGGCACGGACGGCACAGATTCGATGACCTTACCGACTTCTTCGTTGATCTCTTCGGTGACTTCTTGCTTTTTCTTTCCGAAGGAAAAAAGGCCCTTTTTGGGGGCTGCTTCGGCCTTGATAGGCTGAGGAGCCAGTTCCTTTTCAATGATTTCGCCGTCGGCGATTTCATAAGATACATCGTCAACCTTCTTCGGTTTTCCGCCCCGAAAGATATTAAATCCCTGTTTCTGATCCTTGGGAGCGGCCGCTATTTCATCGATGTCTGCGGATGTAACCGGCTCTGCCGTCGGCGCCACATTCGGGAAAAGTTCGGACGAAAGTTCGTCGCTACGGCTCAAGCCGAAGAGTCCTCCCTTTTTGACCTGAGCGAGCGAAACGCTACAGGTTGCGATTAAACTGATGGTTATGAGCAATGATATGGCCTTCATCCAGTGACTAGTATAACAGCGGGCGGCCATAGTTTCAAGCCGCGCTCCTCGATACCTCTTGCTACGGTTGAGCACCGAATTTAATGGCCCTTTTCTTTCTCTTTCTCCGTTTTTAGGCCGGAAAGGAACGAAACGAGGTCTCTGACCTCGGTTTTTGTCAGGATATAGCCCAAGGGGGGCATGGCGGAAACCGGGGGCTGCCGACTTGCAATTTGGTCGGTTGGAATCTCTTTTTCGAGCTGTTTGGCTGAATCATCAGGGTCGGGGACTTTTAGAACAACCACTTGATCGCTCTCCCGAAGAAAGGCGCCTCCGACAGTTTCACCGGTTTTGAGGGTGATCATGGTGAGGCCGTATCCGGGAACGACTACCGCGCTGGGGTCGACCAAAGACTGAAGGAGGTATTGAGAATCCTTAGTCGCTCCGATCGCCGTCAACTCCGGGCCTGCGACACCACCGTCCCCATAGACTTTGTGACACTTTGAGCACTGGCCCACCGCATGGGTCATGAATATTTCTTTGCCCTTTTCAGCGTCACCACCTTCGAGCGCGGGAAGGAACGGCGCGAGCGGATTGGCAGGATCGAGGGAAGCCTGGTAGGCCGCCAACTGCTCGGCAATTTGGGCATTCTCTTTTCTCTTTTCCGCCGCTTCAAGCAAGTCGAGCTGAGACGCGATAGGCTCTGCTTCGAATTTGTCCATTCGTTCGCTTAGCAATGCATCGGTTTTCTGATCGCTTAGGCCGCCCAGAAGCCGATATCCCGACTGGCGAAATGGGATTACGTCAGAATCGGCGAGGGCGATGGCCTCGGAGAGACCTTTTTCGGGATGAAGCGTGAGCAATTGCGCAACCACCGCGGTTTTTAGCTGAGGATTCTTGGATTTGAGCAGTCCGTCAAAGAGCGGTTGTAGCGCAGCAGGGTTTTGACCTGCAAGGCCCTCCAGGCATCCGATTCTGGCATCGAGATCAGCATTTTTGTCTAGTAATTGGCGGGTCAAAAGTTCAACGGGGGCTTTCACCTTGTAGCTGAGCGCCAGTTTGGTCGTCAAGCTGAGCAGCTTTCCCTCGACGGAATCGAATACGGCTGGCAACTCCTTTTGAATCACCTCGGAGATATCCTCGCGGGTTGTCGGATCAATAGGGCGATAGAAACCGTTGGTCGAGTCGACGGGTTTTGGTTCCAACCATTCAAGAAGGGCCATCATGGCCTGCTCTCGAAGAACGCCAGGCAATTTGGATTGCGCTGCGTATCGGATCAGATTTGCAGCGTTCTCAGGGCTTCCTACTCTGAAGTTGGCATTGATGAGCCGAGTCTGGGTCAGCAAGTCTCGGTGATCCTTGATTTGGGATACGGCGTCGCCTTCAGCAAATGGCTGAATTTCATCGGCGAGATCGGGGAGAGCGGTGATCAAATCGAGATCATTGATCGCGCGAATTGCTTCATCGCGGACGAACTTGCTTTCATCATCAAGCAGGTATTTCACGCGTGGGTCTTCAAGTTTTCGCAGTGTTAGGAGAATACCGAGTCGGACGGCCGCGGACTCGTGGTAGAGCTCTTTCAGCATTTTTTCCCGTTGATTGAGCCCCCAAAGTCCCTGGACACAGGCGTGGCGAAGGAATGGATCGGTATCGTCGTTTGCGGCGAGGATCTCAATGAGCTTGGGAAGAGCGGACGGGATGTTACATTTTCCAACTCCGATGGCAGCAAAGGCTTTCACTCTCGACGATGGATCATCGAGCACTTTGAGGAGGGCTTCGCCTGCCATTTCGGTGCGCGAGTCTGAAAGCACTTTTGCGGCTTGAGCTCTGATTTCGGTGTCTTCATCGGAGAGCAGTTCGACCAGATTAACAAGGAGGGACTCATTGGTCTGGGCCAGTTGGCCTGTTCCCCAAATGGAATGGAGGCGTGTGAATTGGCTGTTGGTGGATTGGGTGCCAGCTTGAAATACGGCAAATGATCCGCGTCGAACCAATTCAAATTGTGCCCGCATTCTGACGCGCATGTCAGGATGAGCGAGGAGCTCTGCCACTTCAGTTTCCAGCAGCGTCCTATATTCTGAGGTCAAGAGGTCGTTGGTAGCTTTCAGTAAAGCTGGATCGGATCCGGCGGAGCCGCTAAGGGCGTAGATATTGCCGATGTCTTGCTTGTACCAACCGTTGTTGTTGAAGCAGCCCAGATACATCCTGCCATCAGGGCCAAATTCCACATCGGTGTTGCCGAGTCCTTCCATGAAGATTTCATGGTGATCCAGGGCAAATCCTGCACCGTCTTGTTTGACTGAGAATGCTTCGAGGTCGCCGTTGGCCCCGCCGAAATTACACACCCAAAAATGATTCTGGTACCGTTTCGGCATTGAGGTAACCCCATAATTGTAGACCATCCCACTCGGGCCCCATGACACGATATCGACCGGCGGTAGCGCGTAGGCGGGGCGGCCTTCGTGTTGCGTTTCCCAGAGGCCTTCGGCGATCCATGGACTCATTGGAATGGCATCGTGCCCTGGGTGTTCATAGTCGGGTGTACGCAATTCGAGTTGTTTTTTGAAATTCAAAATGACCTGATGCCCATGGTTCCATCCCGAAGTTCCTCCTTCCATGATGTATACGAGTCGTCCTTTGTCCCAAGCATCAGCGTCGTTGTCGCAAGTGAAGAGGTTGCCATATTGGTCAAAGGCGAGTTCCTGAGGATTTCGAAGTCCCCGATAGATCTCTTCCAGGTCTGAGCCGTCCGAATTACAGCGGAATACGGCTCCCTCGTAGTTGCGCTGGTAGTGGCGGCCTTCCTTTGTCGTGAAGTTGTATCCTCGGTCGCCGATGGACCAGTAGAGCTTTCCGTCAGGGCCCCAAACGATTCCGTGCATGTCGTGGCCGGAAATACTCATCCGCACCCCGAATCCGTCCTGAAGCGACGTTTTCTGGTCGGCCTGATCGTCTCCATTGCTATCCCTGAGATGCCAGAGGTGAGGAATGTTGGTGTAGTAGATATCGTTGTCCAAGCCGGCCACAAGTCCGATTCCCGGGCCATCAAGCGCATCGTTGAAGCCGTCAGCCCAAACCTTGGAAGTGTCAGCACGTCCATCGCCATCGGTGTCTTCCACTCGGACGATTCGATCTGCATAATCAGTGTAAAATGAAAGAGGCCGGGTCAATTGATCGCGCTCGTACATTTCGAGTCGGTCTTGGTTCGTCTGGTTGTCGATATCGTCGAGAAGCATGCGCTGCTCATTGCGAATATCCTGAACCCCAGCCCGCCACCGATGAATTTCTGCGATATAGAGCCGTCCTTTTTGATCAAAGCAGATCGCGCTTGGATTCTGAGTTTGAGAAGAATCCGCAAAAAGGGAGGCAGAAACATCATCGGGGAGAGTGAAGGTGTTAATTCGAATTTTTGCTTCAGCGTCATGGTCCGCGGCGCTTTTCGCTTCCTTCTCTGCGGTAGCGGGTGGTTTGGTGTCGGCCGACCAGCTGGAGACAGCCAGTGAGAGTATTCCGGTGAGAATGAAAAGACCACGTTTCATAAAGGGCGATTGCTTGAGAGATGGAAAAGGAAGGCGACTATAGTCGGGGTGGGAAGATTGGTATCAAAAGGAGCGCGGCATGATCACGCCAGATCTTTGTCACAGCTCGCTTTGATTCTGTTGTGACAACTATCGCCAGAATTGACGATTTTGCAGTGTTTTTGCTGCAGCCGAAAGAGCCAGTCGGCAATTTTACTCCCAAAGCTGGGGCTGGCGGAGCCAATGGTTGGTTGCGAAATTGAAAATGACTTACTCGAAATTCGTTTTTCGCACGGTGAGGCGGCGAATGGCGATGGGACCATGATCGCCTTGAATCGCGAGTGGTGCCCTTTGAATCTCCTGGCCGGAAGCGCCTCCCCGGGTGGGGCCGGTGACCTCTGCATCTTCAATGATGGTCACACCATTATGAACGACCCTGACAAAGCGGGCGTTTTCAATTTTGTTTCCTGATTCATCGAATCGCGGAGCGCGAAATTGGACTCGAAATTTCTGCCAGGTGCCGGGGGCACCTGAGGCATTGGTGGAGGGTGGGGTGCCTTCGTATCCTTTATTCTTTTTGTCTTGTTTACTATCGTCCCACCGTTGGTAGATCCCTCCGCAATCTCCGTAGGAGAGGTCGCCGTCGGGTTTTCCGAAGCTGTCCAAAATCTGCAGTTCATATCGCTTCATGAAATAGATTCCGGAGTTTGAGGCGTTCGGAATCATGAATTCGATATTCAGCTCCACATCTCCGTGCTCTACCGTGCTGATGAGATCTCCTGCTTTGCCATCTGATCCATTATAGAAAATGCCCTTGCCTGGCTTTACCTTTTTCCACTTCTTTTCGCTGGGACTACCCGTGACCTCGTCTGCTTGCTTCCATGCGTTTGGTTGGGCCCAAGCCTGGGAAGTAAGTAGGCTTTTAGCCTTTTCTGGGCCTTTGACTGGGCTCGCGGAGGGGCTCAGCTCGTCGGCCATGCATGCTAAGGCTGTGAGAAGAAAGCAGCTGAGGGTGAGAAATATTTTCACACTCAAATTCGATCACTATTGTGGCACCCTGTCAATCCGCTCGCGAGACGTTCACATGCCATTTGCGAGCGAAAGGAAAGGTGCAGTGAGAATGGCGTTGCAATAGCTCTATTTACTCCGATGTGGAAGCTTCCATCCAGATTCGCAGATCAGTGACGTCATCGGTATGTCGTGAGGTTCAGGTTCTAGATCGCAGAACTGGATTGAGAAACAGACCCCTACGACTGCAGGGGCCGGATCTTTTGAAAGAGCAAGTTCGAGGAATCGATCATAGTGTCCTTTTCCTCTTCCGAGTCGCGCCCCTGTCGTTTCAGTAAAGCCAACCCCAGGGACGAGGATTAGATCGGCTTGGGTCGGTTCAATAAGAGGGCACCGAACGGGATCGGGCTCTGCGAATCCAAAGGGGCCATTCTTTAATTGCTCTGCGTCATCGACGCGGTGGAATGAGAGCAAGCCGGTTTCGTCAACTCTTGAAAAGGCCCAGGATTTCTCAGGTGATTGGTCAAACAAGTCGGCCAGGTCTGGCTCGCTCGGCATGGCACAATAGGTGAAGACACTGGTCGCTTTCCGAAATACTTCTGATTTGGAAAGGTGTGAAACGATCTGTTCCGAGTAATCGGATTTTGTCCCCTTATCTAGAGAACTCAGTTTCTCAAAACAGTCTTTTCTGCGGGCGGACTTGTCCATCTACTGGTGTGTGCTTGCGGCTTCGAAATTGGCCTTTGCTTCCGGCATGAACCGCTGCAGTTCGGAGATTCTTTTTTCGTCAACGGGATGACTGGAAAGAAATGGCAAGTTACCGCCGCTCTGAGAATTAGTTTGTCTCCATCCGGCGAACCGTTTCCATAGTTCGACGGATTCTGCCGGATCGTAGCCGGCTCGAGCCATAAAAATGGCTCCCATTCGGTCTGCCTCCAGTTCTTGTTTTCTAGAGAAGCCCTGTCTCCCCACAAGCGCTCCACCAGCGAGTGCGGCCGTCGCGAGAGCACCCTCTTCGCCCAGTGCAAATCCGGCACCTGTCACAATGGCAGTGGAGACTATACCGCGTGAAAGTTTTTCTCCCGAATGTCTGGCGACAATGTGAGCCACCTCATGACCGATGACAGCGGCAAGGCCGGCATCGTTCTGAGTGATTTGAAACAAACCTGTGTGAACTCCGACTTTTCCTCCCGGAAGAGCAAAGGCGTTGGGCGAACCGTCTTCAAATACAATGAATTCCCACTGGGCGTTTGGCACCGGCATCACCTTTGAAAGGCGGGCGCCAACCCGCTGAACTTGATCGTTGTAGTTCGAGTTGGTGGAGATTGGGAGGTTCTTTTTGATCTTGTCGAATTCGGAAAACCCCAGCGCAGCCTCTTCGGCTGGGTTCATGAAGTTGACTTGTTTTCGGCCGGTCTCGGGAACCGTCTGGCAGGCAACAAACACCAGTGCCCCGATCAGGGCTGTCAGGGCGGCAATGCGGGATATGGAATGGGGGGGCATGGATATAGCGACACGGCGCAGATAGTGGCTCATGAGGTCTCTATATGAGACCGCGGAAAATGTATCATTACCTAGCGGTGAATGACATTCGTAAAACGGTTGCGCTAGGTACGGAATTAGAGGGAAATTCTCTCGTTCCTTGCCACGGGACATTGGTGATACCAATGTAGGGATTAGAATTCCCTCTGGATTCGGAATGACCTAGAAAAACAGGTCAGCGAGGACGTCGTCGGACAGTTTGCCTGGATCGGTTACTGCCATCAACTGGCCGAGATACTCGATCTCTTCAATCTCAGAAGCCGGATCGAACGCTGCGGCCACCTCCGCCACCTCTACTGAATTGGCAAGGCTGGTAGTAGGCGATTCGCCAGATCCAGGGAAAAAGACAAGCAGAGCGATCGCAATAGATGCTGCTACGGCCCCGCATGCTTGAACGGAAGGATTGCCGAAAAATGACAGCAACCGGGCTCCAACACTGAGCTGGTTCTCTTCCATTAGCCTCACTTCACGCACTGTATTGCGAGCAAAGAAAGGGCCGGGAGTCTTATAGCTGACCTTTTTGAGGAGATCCCAAACTGGATCATTCTGTTCCTGGTTATCCATCACAGAGAAGTAAACCCCCCGACTTGGTCGGAGTTTCCAAAAAAGTGAATTAAAGTGGAGGCGCTTCAATAAAGCCTTCAAGCTGCCTGATTCGGGTGGGGTGGCGCATCTTTCTCAGCGCTTTCGCTTCAATCTGGCGAATTCGTTCCCGGGTCACTTGAAACTGCTTTCCGACCTCTTCGAGGGTGCGGCTATAGCCGTCGATTAAACCAAAACGCTGTTCCAATACTTCGCGCTCACGTGGAGTCAAAGTGTCGAGAACATCCTTGATCCGATCTTTCAGCATGGACATGGATGTCATGTCGCTAGGATCTTCGGCCCCTTTGTCTTCGATGAAGTCTCCGAGGCTGGTTTCTTCGCTGTCACCGACTGGCGCTTGAAGTGAAATGGGCTGCTGAGCCATCTTGAGGACAGCTCTGACACGCTCGACTGGGAGATGGATCTCGTCGGCGATTTCGTCTGAGGTGGGCTCGCGGCCGTATTCCTGAACGAGCTGCTTCTGCACCCGCATCAGCTTGTTGATCGTTTCGATCATGTGAACCGGAATCCGAATGGTTCTGGCCTGATCTGCGATGGAGCGGGTGATTGCCTGTCGAATCCACCAGGTAGCATAGGTGGAGAACTTGTAGCCGCGGCGATACTCAAACTTCTCCACTGCTTTCATCAGCCCCATGTTGCCTTCCTGAATGAGATCCAGGAAAGAGAGACCACGATTGGTGTATTTCTTGGCGATGGAAATCACGAGGCGGAGGTTGGCTTCCACCATTTCGTCTTTTGCTTTTCTCGCTTCGCCCACATGTTTGCGGAGCTCTTCGATGATGCCGTCAAACTCGGCCTGCTCCATCCATAGCTGCTTCTCGAATGCCGTTTTGGCACGGGTCGCTTCGCTTTTGGACTTGCGGTCTTTGGCTTTGGCGGCTTGCCCGGCGAGACTCACTGACTCGAGTGCGAACTCTTCAGTGTGGGCCACCAGATCCTCGGTGACCTTTTGCTTAAAATAAAACCGATTGTAGACGCGGGACAGAGCGGTGTGTGTTTTGTCCCAGCTGGCCTTGAGCTTTTTCGTCTTAGCAGGCGTTTTGGCTGCTCTTAGCTCAAGGTAAATACCTGACAGTTCATCGCGGGCTTTTCCCACCTGCTCACGGAGCTTAACTAGATTCTTCAGATATCGGGCACGACTCTCGATCTTCTTGTCGACAATAAGTCGGTCAAATCGCTCTTCGCCCGTTTCAAGGCGACCTGCCATTTCAAGGTAGGCATCCGGAATGAAGCCAAATCGCGCCAGAATCTTCCGGGTTTCGGTCTCTGCTTTTTCGATTCGCTTGGATATTTCGACTTCCTGCTCACGAGTCAGAAGGGGAACCTGCCCCATTTGCTTGAGGTACATCCGCACCGGATCGTCGAGAATATCGAGTCGTCCCTCTTTTTCGACCGGCTTTTTCGCAGGCACTTCTTCGTCATCGGAACCCGCCTTGAGGTTGTCGACTTCAGCAGAATCGATGATGCGGAACTTCATTCCGCGGAGTCGCTCGATCAGTTCCTCCATCAACTCCAGATCACTCTGGGTATCGGGAAGGGCTTCGTTGATATCGTCAAAAGTCAGGTATTCCTGCTCTTTCGCGAGGCGAATCAGGTCACGGACAATGGGCTTAAACTCTGGCGAGTCGAGAGGAGACTTCCTCGAGGAGGCTGGAGCTTTGGACTCCGCCTTCACCGTTTTTTTGGCCGCTTTTTTCTTCGGTGCCGCTTTTTTGATTGATCGCGAGGCGGCAGCCTTGGTAGTCTTAGACGGCGACTTTCGTTTTGTTTTCTTATCGGCAGCCATACGTAAGAGCTCTGGGGGAGGAAGGAAAAATCAAAGGAGGATGCCCCGCCGAACTGGGGCTGCTAACATTCGGGTAACTGTTCCCTGAGGTCAAGGAGTTGTTTTCCAAGGCGTTCGACGTCTTCAGGGCGCAATTCTGTCGATCCCATTTTCGCTTTTGTCACTGCGATTTGATTCTGAATACTTTGACGATGAAGCGCTTTTATACAGGCTTTGCCGCGTTCAGGTGTGATATTGGCCGTGTCTTCAGAGATTAGACTGGCGACGCATTGCTGATCGGCCTGAGGCAGGGTCGAGATGAACGCGTTCACACTGGCATGGCTGCTGGGATCTACTTGAGCCTGCCATATCGTGGTGAGCAATTCGGTTTCAGTGAGGTTGTTGAAGAAATCAGGGATAGGAATCGCGGTGACGGCGGCGCGGGTATCGGCTTCGGTGAGCAGGGCTTTGCAAAGAAGACGGATGGACCGGTTAGTGATGGCGGTTGGTTCAGTCGGTTCAGGGGCCAAGACTTCAGGTGCCGCCGCCCGCCCGGGATTGTTTTCGTTGCGGCGCTGAACAGCGGCTTCTCTTTTTTGGCGGGTTTTTTCGATGCGTTCGTGGGAGACGGCTGCGTTTCTTACCAGCTTTCTGATTTCATCTTCACCGACACCCAGCCGGACGGTCACACGACTGATGAGGGAATCCTGCAACATTTTGTCCTCAATCAGTGAAATGTCATCGGCTAGGTCTTTGGCGAAGTTGAGGCGATCGCGGAGAGTGCCGCTGCTGAGCAGGCTGCCGCGTCGGTCGATTTGGAAATCGAAGAACTCGGGAGGATTCTCCAGAATATCGCGAAGGGCCTGGGGGCCGCTGTTTTGGATTAGCGAATCGGGGTCTTCGCCGTCCGGAAGCAGGGCGAGACGAACCAACACCCCGGAAGGGGCGAGCATTCGGAAGGCTTTGCTGGCGGCATTGAGTCCGGCGGTGTCCGAATCAAAACAGAGGATGACTTCATCGGTGTTTCTTTTGAGGACGCGGGCGTGATCAGAAGTGAAGGCGGTGCCGAGACCGGCAACGCCATTCTCTATCCCCGCTTCGAAGGCGGCAATGAGGTCGAGTTGACCCTCGAAGATGATGGCGCGGTTCCCCTTAATAATCGCCCGCTTGGTTTTGTCGAAACCAAAGAAGGTTTTGCTTTTGTTAAAGAGAATCGTTTCGGGGGAGTTGACGTATTTCCCGCCTTTTTGATCAGGTAAGACAACTCTGCCGCTGAAGGCGATCGGTTCGCCCATTTCGTTGTTTACCGGAAACATGAGCCGGTCGCGGAAAAAGGAATAGGCTCCGCGATTGGGATTGTTTTCATCTCTCCATTTTGCGAGGCCTCCTTCGACCAGTTGAGTCATTGAAAAACCCTCGTCGCGGGCCCAGTCGAGGAACAGGCGTTGATCACCGGGGGCGTAGCCGAACTTCCATTTCCGCGAAGTCTCCATTCCTATCTTCCTGGCCTTCAGGTATTCGCGACCTGGTTGGGCGATCGGATGTTTGAACAGCAATCGGTGAAACCATTCGGTTGCCGACTTCTGCATTCTCATCAATTCCTGGCGACCCCGCATTTTGGCCTCTTGTTGCGGATCAAAGGCCTCTTCCTGAATTGCAATGCCGACACGGCCAGCGAGCCGTTTTGCGGCCTCCGGAAAAGGCAGGTTGTCATAGAGCATCAGGAACTTGATGGCATCGCCGCCGGCCTGACAACCAAAGCAATGAAAGATCTGCCGCTGCGGGTTGATGTTGAAGCTCGGCGTCTTCTCGTTGTGAAACGGACAGATCGCCAGATAATTCACTCCGGCCCGTTTCACCGGGAAATAGCCCTGGATCAACTCGACGATATCGGTTTCGTCGAGGATCTTTTGGATCGTTTCCTGGGAAATAATTGCCATACGTCGCCCGTTAGACATGACTCAACAGGGTTAAGTCCGACACATAACCCTGTTGGGGCGCGGAGGCAATTCATCCTCTGCGTTAAAGCACAGGAAATTTGGTGCAAAATCCGAGCCCTAGACGGAATCTTCTTTTTCTTCCTCACCGTAGGCATACTCGCGGTCTTTGATTATCCCTGGCTGAGGAATGGGATAGCGGCCGTCGGAGTCAGGCATCAGTGGGGAATCAGAGTCCATCGTAAGTTCTTTCACGTTTGGAGCCATTGCGTGAGGGCTGTTCAGCATCTGATCGTAGGTGGTGAGTTGCCCCGTGTGGGCGGCCATCCGTCCCATCGAGGTGGTTACGCTGGCGGCGATGCCGCGCTCGACTTCGTTGTGTTCTTTGTTTTCCCTGATCGCTTCCAGCATCACCTCCCATTCGATGTCGTAGGGATTGCCCTCGAGACTTAAACCTCGGTCACCCGAGGGAAATGCCCAGACCAAATTGTCCGGTTGGGCACGCCAATTGGTGTCGATATTCTGATCGCTGTAGATTCTGGAACGGGCCGGGGTGTGTGATGACGTAGATATCACCGCCGACCCTTTGGTCCCGTGGGCGAAGGCGGCGAACTCCTGATGGCAACCCGGCATGTTGCGCCCTTCGTAGATCGCTTTGGTTCCATCTTTGAATGTGTATTCGACTCCGTAGCTGTCGAAGTTCTGATCGACCGCATCCAGCATTTCACCGTTGCGCTCGATCTGCTTGTAGTGACGACCGCCAACCGCTTTGGCTTCGATGGGGAAGTCACCTTTGATCATGCACATTTCGTCGATCCCATGAATAAAGAAGTCGCTGAACGCACCGCCACTGAGCCAGAGGAAGCTGTGGAAGTTTTTGATCTGATACATGAGCTCACTCATGTCCGTTTCGTTCTTGGGGGTGAAACACGATCCGATCGCGCCCTGCATGCGGTAGGATCGGAGCAAAGTGATATCACCAATCGCACCATCATCGATCCGTTTCTTGAGTTCGTTCCGAGAGGTGCAGTGACGGCACATGAGGCCGACCCCGACTTTGAGCCCTTTCTTCTTTGCCTCTTCATTGATCTCCAATATTTTTCGGGAGGAGAATCCGTCGGGCGATACGGGTTTTTCCATGAAAACATTGAGCCCCTTTTCAACGGCGTATTCGAACATGGGCCAGCGGAAGGCACATGGCGTGGTTAGGATTGCAATGTCGCCAGGATCCATCGCATCCATTGCCTTTTTGTAGCCATCGAAACCGATGAATCGGCGCTCTTCTGGAACATCAATGCGATCACCCAAAGTGGGTTCTTTCAAGAGTACTTCGTGTGAAAGGTTGAGTTTGTCGTCAAACACATCGGCCATGGCGTGAAGCTTTAGTGGCCCGAGCGTTCCTGAAACAGAAAGTGCGTTTTTTACAGCACCGGTGCCGCGACCTCCACATCCTATCAAAGCCAGCTTAACTTCTTCGTTCACCTGGGCGTGGACATGGGGAATGGCTACGCCAGCGAGGACAGATGCTCCCGCCGCAGTTTTGATGGCTGAGCGACGGCTGAAATTGGTTTTTTGGTCAGGCATGGTAATAGCGTGACCGAAAAGATAGAGGATGGCAATACCCTCAACTACGTACTTTTAGTTAGCGTCTAACAGAGATACCACTTCGGGAGAGAATCTGAACTAGGCAACCGTAATGAGCGGCTTTCACCTGATTTCGGTCCTCTTGATTGCAAAAATTGCGTTGAATGCTGATCCATACAGTGCGACGAAATATCGTGTATTCTTAGCAATTGGAATGAATTTTTCGTTGGAGGCCACTTCGGATAACTATTATCCCGGAAAGTTTTTTGAAATTTCCGATAAAAAGAGGTCGGTTTCGGTAGGTCGGAGTTCCGGCAATCTACTGAAAATCGATCATACTTCTGTGTCGTCACGACATGCCGAAATTGAAGTGGGCTCAGACAATGAGATTAATCTCATCGATCGGGACTCGAGTAACGGCACTTTTGTGAATGGAACACGCATCGATCAGTGTCCGATCAAACCGGGCGATCTGATTCGGTTCGCCTCAGCGGAATTTCGTGTGGTGTCAGGACATGCGGTTGCTTCCAATCAAAACGGTACTTTCGGAGGGGATAGTGGTATCATCGAGATCAATTTGGCCGTGGTTCAGAAGGAGCTTTCGGATCTTAAAAGAGCTTCAGCCAAGCAAGGCAAGTTGGTCGACGAACTTCAGAAGGCGCTCGACGAAGCGGCATTGCGCGAATCGAGGATCAACGGAAAAGTTAAGGAGGCGAGAAACGAAGTGCTGGAGTTGGAGGGTAAAGCTGCCACGCTCCAGTATGAATTGACTCAGAAGGATAAAAGTATCACGCAGTGGGAAGGGAAATGCGCCCAGGCGATTGCTGAGGGAGAGGAACATAAGGGACAAATTCAATCGCTGGAAGCCGACTTGAAAGGCAAGGCGGAAGAAGTGGGCCGAGCGGAGGTCTCAGTAGCAGAGGCCCAGGCAACTTTGAAAACCTTCGTGGAAAAATTGAAGGCATTTACCAATCGGCTTCAATCAGATTGGAAGGACTGGTTTTCTTCAGAAGGAGCGGAGGCTGAGGGCAAAGAAGAATCTGAAGGCAGTGGACTGCGCCGAGCCGATGAAATCCGCCAAGAAATCCGAGAGCAGTTGGATTTAATCGAACCGATTTGGCATGAGCATGGGAACGGGGTTCAGAAGGAGCTCAAGAGCCGGTGCAAAAAGTTGGAAGGTGAGCGGGACGGGCTATCAAAAGACCTATCTCGCAAGGAAAAGGAACAGACAAAACTTGAAGGGGATCTCGCCGGATTGAGGGAAAAGGTAGACAGCGAAATTCGCCGGGCCCAGGGCCTTAGCCGCAAAGGGACTGAGGTGGAGATTCCAGAAAGATTAGAGCCAATGGTCATTGCCCGTGATCTGGAGCAACAGGTCTATCTCGACCTGATCGATCAAGTCGAGTTTCTTGATCAATTGCTGGAAGGCTATCGCCGTTCCAGAAAGCTTCGCAAGGTGGTGGAGGATCTCGACGAATTTCGCAAACGATGCAGCTCGACTTTGAAGTCTCATTCGGTGGAACCATTTGCAGTGGACCTGGGACTGATGCTGACATTGAAACATCGGGCTGAGGTGAAGGTTTTCGTCAAAAAGGGTTGGGGAACCCGGGAGCATGAGGAGAAACTTTTCCAGCCGGGAGAGGTTACTCAGATTGTGCGGACTGGTTATCGGGTTGGGAAGGGCGACGGCGCGGTAATCCTTCGAAAAGTTGAGGTGTTAATTCGTGAGGTAGAGGGCTAAATTTGATCAGAATGCCCAAGCGACAAATACTGCTCGTAGCGCTGCTGACAGTTTGTTCCTGGCCGGTAGTAGTTCTCCGTGGTGAAGAGGAGCCGGATGCAAGTACCAAATGGGTCTGCGTCTATGGTTGGGTTCAGATCGGTGAGCGACTAGCCGATGCTGACCAGTGGCCTCTTGCCATGGGCAGTTATATCGAGGCTCATCGGCAATTGGCGGATCTGGCAGAGCAACACCCTGATTTTGAACCGGAGATGGTTTCTTATCGTAAGGAGTGGCTCGATACTGAAATTGAAAAAACGAAAGAACGTCTCCATACCGGTGAGCACGACGTGATGATGAAATATCTCGATTTCATTGAAACGTTTGAGCTGGGGCAGTCGCAGCGCTTCAATAATGACTATCAATCGGCTATCTCGACTCTGGATATTGCCAAGTCTCTGCTCGATGAGATTATCGAGGTGAAACCGGGCGAGTTTCGCGAAGCTGTCAGTTCTCAGTATGACCTTCTGTTGGACAGCATCATCTGGCTGAATTCCCAGATCGATTTTGCGGAGCGCAGTCGACCTGCGACATTTGTGAACGACTCGGATGACTGGGGTACGACGGAGTTTGTGAAAGAAACCGATCTGCCTGCTGAAAAAGGGGCTGTCCCAATGTCAGGAGATTTATTCCCGGAGCGGTTGATGGCCGCCCTCGCATCGGAGTTTGATCTTGAAGAAGTGGTTGCCCCTAGATCTCAAATCCCAAGCGTTGGTATTAGGAAGCCCTCCGAACCGATAGGTGGAGAGACGCCCGTCAAGAATCCTGAGAGTAATCTTCCGGGATTTCGGATGAGCAGCAAAAAGCCAATAGGCAATGCAAGTGACGAGTAGGGAATGGTTAGAAATCGCGAAATGGCCCGCGAGGTTCGGCCGCATCCATTTCTGCGATCCAGTTTTCGAAGGCGCTCTTTAGTTCAGCGAGTTTGTCAGGATGTGACTCAGAAAGGTCCGTCGATTCGCTGATGTCTTTTGACAAATCGAAGAGGCCTCCCTGGCCGCCGCCCATGTCGACCCACTTCCAATCGCCGACTCTGGCGCCTTTGGTGTCGCGCCGTTTCCAAAACATGGTGTTGCGGGGGGAAGGGGAATCGCCTTTCAGCGCCGGCCACCAGTTGTATCCGTCAAATACGATGTCTTCAGGTAGCTCGTGGCCAGATGCGTCGGCGAAGCTAGGCACAAGCTCCAGGCTGCTTAGGAATTGGTCGTTCACGTTGCCAGCAGGGACGCCTCCTGCAGGCCAGCGGACGAGGCAAGGAACGCGAATGCCACCTTCCCAGGTCTTACCTTTGCTTCCTTTGAGCGGTGAGTTGTCGGCACCTCCCGATCCGCCGTTGTCGCTGAAGAAAATAACAATGGTATTATCTGCGATTCCTTTTTCGTCGAGCAGATTGAGCATTTTACCGATCGAATCGTCCATGCAAGTGACCGCTGCCCGGTAGCCTCTCTGCCGGCCTTCGGCTGTCATCACTTCGGCAGGTCCCCCGTATTTGTAAGCTTCAATTTTTTTGAATTCAGGATCTACCGCCGGGTACATTTTCTTGAATTTCTCTGGAGCCTGAACGGTGGTTCGAATGCTGGGGTCGAGGGAAGATGAGTTGTGGGGCGCGTTGAATGGGACATAAAGAAAGAACGGCTTCTTGGTCGCGTTCATCTCAAGAAATCGGATCGCTTCCTGTTCAAACAGGTAGGTGCAATAGGTGCCTTTCTCAGACTGAGTAGGTTCTAGGTTTCGGTACATGCTCGGCACGCCGTAGCGTTCGTGGGTGAAATAGTCGACCCCAGTATTTACGAATCCGTAGAAGTCATCGAATCCACGGGAAGTCGGAAGAAAGCGTTTCAAGGTTCCCAGATCCCACTTTCCGTAAATGCCACTGGTGTATTCCTCGGGGAGTAGCTGAGGAATGATTTTTTCTCGAAGGTCCATCCCTCCGATTCGCTCAAAGGTCACCTCGTATTCAGCAGGGAGGTATTTCTTCCCATAGTCAGGTGCCTCGTTGCGGATCATGTCGTAGATGCCGTTGCGTTGAGGGTAACGCCCCGTGAGCAGGCCTGAGCGACTGGGGGTGCAGGCGGGCCAAGTGACGTAAAAATTGGTCAACCGAGTTCCTTCAGCGGCGAGCCTGTCGAGATTGGGGGTGATGATCCCGTTCCCTAGAACGCCCAGATCATTGTAGCCCTGATCGTCCGAGACGATCAGGATAATGTTAGGCGGAGTGTCAGCTGCTTTGGTGAAGCCGGCGAAAGTGAAAAGCAGGATAAATTGGATGAAGTATTTCATGGTTTTGGATTGGGCTCCGTCATGGGCTCCGTTACGGCTAAGATGCCGGCGAAAAAGTTAGATTCCTGAATTGGCGGAGTTTCGCCTTCGATGAATATGTAGGAAATATCTCCGTCGAGATATAGCGCATTCGAGCATTTGAGTGTGTTGCGAAACAGTTCGGCGAATTGGTAAAGATTACTTTCCCCTTTGTCACCCTCGAGAAGCGAACAGGCAAAGACGATCATGCCGTCGGTGGTGATCCCCACTCCATTGCGATATCGAATGCTGGTCGAGTTCTCGGTAAGAACCGGATGAATTTTGCCGTTCTCGACCAGAAGGGGGCCTGATTGCGTGGCAAGGTGAACGGGAGAACTGAAGTTACTTTGACGGTACGCCTCAGTTTCAAGAATTGCAGCGGTTCCCGAAGAGAGAATGCAAAATACCCCATTCGGTTTCAGGAAGAAATTATCGGTAAATTGTCCTTCCCATTGTTTTACGAAATCTTTGCTATTGATCGGCGTGACTTGTTTTCCTTCGGAGACATGAAGCCCGGTAGGGAGAAAATTCCCTTCAAAGATGCCGGCGTTCATGGCGAACTTAATTCGTCTCTCGTCTTGCTCAATCCGTTCCTTCAGTTTGGGAAAGGTGTTAGGTTCACCTTGCTTGTCTGCAAGGTGGAGTTCGACACTCATATCTTTAGGATCGACACGGTAGATCCAGAAAGAAATTCCCCGGTGAACAATGAGCTCACCTCGGGCAGTGCCTACAGGCAACAAGATGAGCAGGGTAGCAAAGCAGAACAGGGTTTGGTAGCGGACCATACCCTGTTCACTACAGCGAAATGGGCCCCGGTCTGTCAATGCCTCGCATCTGAATCAGGGGGCGAGTTCGCGTACTGCCTCAATGTATTCTTCGAGTGACGGAGACGGTGTTTCTCCGCGCGCTTGCTCCAAGTGCTCCAGAGCCGTGCCATAGTTGCCGTGCGAAACGAGCAGTTTTCCGTGGGCAAGATGTGCCGCCGGGGCGTGTTCGGGCAATTGTTCGGCGCGTTCCAACAGCATTTCGGCTTCTTCGCGATCGTGGGAGTCCTCCTTAAATCGAGCTAGTAGAATCAGAGCCAGTCCGTCGAGTGGTTCGCGGGCAAGCCAGTCGGTGACTAGCTGGGCCCCTGCTTCGGCGTCACCGGTTTCGAGTTCGATGAGGGCTTTCTGGCGATGGTATCTCGAAAGAATCGGTAGCTCTGCTGTCGGTGTGTTTAATTGCTCCTGATGAAAAGAGCTGCTTTCGATGGAAGTTGCAAAGCGGGATGCGAGATCCCATTGCGAGTTATGTCCCAGTAGCTCGAGCGCTTCTACGACCCGACCGAGCGGCGGAGGGGACTCGTGTGACAGTGCTGATTCATACCGATCCAGAGCCAGTTCGGGTAAATCGTTTTGCAGATACAAATGCCCGAGCGAAACCGTGGCCTCCGAGGTGAGCGATTTGGCACGAAGGTTCAGTTCGAGGTTAGCGATCGCATCGATGGGGCGGTCTAATGCAATCCAGTTGTCGGCCTGAACCAACCAGATGTTGAGCTCGTCCGGACGCTGTTCGATGAGTTGTTGATAGATGGATGCCGCCTCGCGAGGGCGATTAAGGGCTTGCAGTGCCTGAGCTTCACCAACCTTCCATTGGCGTTCGGCAGGTTGGGTCAGGGCAGCGAGACGGTAGGCGTCCAGGGCAGCTTGGTGGTGGTCTTTGATGGAGTGGCAGTAACCTAATAATCCCATCGTGAGTGAGTCACGAGATCCCAATTCCATCGCTCGGACGAGATGTTCGGTGGCGCCGTCAAAGTCATCTTTTTGAACCTTCACGACTGCGAGATTTCGATGGGCGTCGCGAAAGTTGGGGAACTGATCAATCGCCTCCTCAAAGCGCGTCGCTGCGACCTCCAATTCACCTGCCTCGAATTGCATGGTGGCGAGCGAGAACAGAAGCGCGGGGCTCTGATCCAGGATCGAACATTCCGACAAGGTCTTGATCGCTGCATCCCGATCATTTGCGGCCATTTCCCCGGCTGATTTGTCGAGATAGAATTCTTCATCAGTCGTGATGAGTGGCTCGATTCTTGAGTCAATCCCGAAGCTACCGGTGATGGTTTTTCGGAACAGTTCACTTTTCCACAAGGGATCAATCGGCAGCGGTTCGGCGACGACAGATTGAATCGTGCTGATGGCAAACACGGCGATCAGAAGGCTGTAGCGAAATCGAATCATGGGCGAAGGATCAGGGGCCATTTGAAGAGCGCGTTGACGGGGCGGCCATCTTTCTTGGGAGGAGTGAACCGTGAACCGGTGGCAAACCGTCGTGCCATTTCAGTGAATTCAGGATGGGAACTTTCGACGACCTTGCGAATTTTGACTTTCCCTGATGAGCTGATCAGGACTTCCAGGGTCACTTTCCCTTCGGTGATTCCGCGAGCTTCCTGCGATGCGGGGTAGGAGACCGATGGTTTGGTTACCAGGCGCGGCTGCGTATCGAGATCGGTGGAGGAGAAGGTCATGTGCTCACGCGCCTTCTGATTTTGCGGTGCGAAATCGGTCACTTCGAGCCTGAGTTGTAATTCTTGTGGTGGCGCCGCCTGGATCGGAGGGGCGACGGAGTCGAAATCAATTTCTAGTTTGGGGAGTTCTGGCGTCGGCGCGGGTGGGGGAGGTTCCTTAAAATCGGTCGGTGGCGGTGGCGCGGGAAGACTGACAGGGGCAGACGTGTCCATCGTGCGAAGTGTCAGGATCGGTGCATGCGTTGCGGCGCGGGATAATCGAGCGGCTGCGAGAAAAATCAGCAAGCCAATGGTCAGTGCGATCGCTAGAGTGATTCGAGCGATGAGACCGTAGGGGATGGATTTGTCTTCAGTCATCGAGAGTGGAGACATAGACGCGCTCTGCACCGGCGAGTTTGGCTTCGTCCAGAACTTGAACCGTCGATTGAGTTGGGGTGTCGCGATCGGCTTGAATGATGACAGGCATTTCCTCCTGCTTGAGTAGTCGGCTCACGGTGGAGCGTACTCCGGCGACTCCGATCTCTCGGCCGCCGTAGAATACCTGCCCAGCCGGCGTGACGCCGATGAGGATGCTGTTTCGTTCCAAATCCTGCTGCGTCGCTGCGCGCGGCTTGTTGATCTCGACGCCGGTCTCTTCGACGAACACTGTCGTGACGATAAAGAAAATCAAGAGAATGAAAACCACATCGATCAGCGGCGAGATATTGATCTCGCTGGTGGTCTCGGTGGTGGGTTCACCAAATCTCTGGAATCGTCGTGCCATTTTTGAAAGAGAAGTTTGTCAGAAGCTGGATTGCTGAAGCAGCTGGGATTCGAGTTGGCGAAATTTCAGGGCAAGATCGTCGTGGCGACTCTTGAGCCAGGCGCAGGCAATGTAGGTGGGGACACCAATGATGAGGCCGGTCTGAGTCGTGATTAAGGCTTCGGATATGCCTTGAGAGATCACATCGATCGGTGCATTGGCTGATGTCGTCGCCATCCCTTGAAAGGTGGAGAACATGCCGGACACGGTGCCTAACAATCCGATGAGAGGGGCCGCTCCTATCATGATGAAGGCGAAGGCGAACCGTCGTTCCGGCTTGGCGAAAAGACGTTGTCCAATTTCCTGGAGTTTTCGGGGAAGGTCGCCGGAGCCGCCGAGTTTTTCCTGGAGCTGGTTTCGAATATCAGGGTTGCCGTTGCGATCCTTGAGCAGCGCCAGCCAGTCGCGTGATGGTAAGACAGGGGCGTCGGGCAGGCGCATGGAATGCCAGAGCGAAAGCAGGGAGAACGCGATGCCAAAGGCCAACGCGATCAACGCAAAGAACACCCAACCGCCATCGTGGGCGAGGGTGTGGATCTCGTTGATGAGTTGGTCGATTAAGATCATGAAGCGTTGAGATCTTTTTTACCTGTCTCGATTCCATTGAGAAACGCGAGGCTGGTCATTTCCATGGTCGATTTGATTCCCTGAACTTTTCGTGAAAGCAGGGCGTGGAGGATCAGTGCAGGGATCGCAACAATAAGACCAAACTCTGTCGTGACGAGAGCCTCCGAGATTCCGGAAGCGAGGGATTTGGCATCCCCCGTTCCGAAAATATTGATGAGCCGGAAGGTTTCGATCATGCCGGTTACAGTTCCTAGCAAACCAAGAAGGGGAGCGGTGGCCGAGGCAATCGCGACGAGTGGCAGGCCACGGTTGAGTGGGGGGAGTGCTTCGAGGAATTTCTCGTAGAGTGACTCTTCCAGATCGTCGCGGGAGGCCCTTGGGTTTTTAGCGAGAATCTCAATCCCCCGGTTGAGGATGTTTTTAGCCGGGTGCCGTATTTCAGTGGTGGCTTCGAGTGCGGATTTGGAATCGTTTCCGGCCAATGAATCAATGACTCGCTGGACGATTGCTGGACGAAATTCACGAATCTTGAGTAACTGGAACCATTTTGCCAAGGCAGCGAAGAGAGCAATGGCGGCGAGGATCAGAATCGGATAGATCCAGAAGCCACCCTGCTTGATGTGATCGATCAGTGAGTTTCCTGACTTGGTCAATGCAACCGCTGTTCCCAAAGTAGGATCAAAAGAAGGGGAGGCATTCTTTCCGTCGAGAAGGGATTGAATTGTTTTTGGATCCGAGGTGCCGGAGACAATGCGCGGGCGAAGGCTGCTGTCTGTCGAAACGAGGCCGGAAGTGCTTCCGTCACTTGAAATGAACCAGCTCAAAGGTCCCGCGTCAGCAAACTGTCCCGGGACGAGAATCCCATCCTCGTTAAGAGCTTCTCCTGAAATTGAATCAATTTGTCCCGACGATTCGAGTTGAGCCAGTGTGTTCCTGAGCAGTTGAATACGGGAGGGGAGATCTGTTTGTGTCAGGGTTTCACGTTCTGCTTCGATTTTGGCGGAATTCTGAGTCGCCTCGTAGGTTTTTCGGAAGTCGAGCAGAAGGCCCTCAAGATACTGTCTTTCTTCCCTCCACGATTTGATCTCCCGATCAGTCTTTTCAAATTCGGCTTCCGCAGACTCCCGGGTGATGCGGGCGATGTCTGCCTGACGCCTTGCCTCGCGGAGATCTGAAGCGACCTGATTAGACTCCTTGGCCAGAGCTGGTTTCTCATCTGCGATGGCTTCCCGCAGAACAGCGAGTTCATCTAATGCCTCGCGTAGATCTGCGCTTGCCGAAGACGAGGCCTGCCGGTAGCGGGCTTCTGAGCTCAGCTCGACTGTGTTTTCCTGAGCGGGAAGCATCGTTGCTGAGCAAAGCGCCATCCACGAGGCACTGAGAATGATCCATCGCAGGTTCATTTAGTTCCCTCCTGGGTGGCTGCTGTTCCGCTATTGAGCAAAGGAAGCGTAACAAAGGCGGGCGTTGCCCGGCGGGACTGGACATCGATTGCCTGTCGGACCTGAACTGCGATTCGAGGATCGTCGATCCACTGCCAGCCCGAAGCTGTTGGCATTCCGAATCCGCTGTGTTTACCGGTTTGGTCGACGAACCAGGCCTGAGTGAGTCCAAGATAAAGAATCTCCACTTCACGGTCTTCTCCCGCGATGGGGCGAATGTCAGCGTCCAGGGTGACGGTGCTTTGAAAATTCAGATAGGCCTGCATCACCAGCAGTACATCTCTGGTGCGGTGCTGCAGGGTGCGTTCTGAGTCCAATGATTCGATTCGGAGAACGGCTTCCTCCACTTTGGCTCGGAGCGGGGCGGGGAAAAGGGGGATCAAAGGAAGTAATTCCTTCTCGAGGGCAGAAGTTTCAGTTTCTAGATTCCTTCGCCAAACTTTGAGCTCTGCTTCTTCTGTTTGAAATTGCTGACGTTGCTGTGTGATCTCCTCGACCCGGGTTCCGGCGGCATCTGTGTATTCATTTAACTGTTCAATTTCCTGCAAGCGAATCGTATTCAGTTCCGTCAGCGTTTCTTTATCGACTGCCCAAGCTGTCTTTTCCTGGCTGAGCAGTTGTTTTGTTTTGACCCATTCTTTGATTGTGGTCTGAACTTCGCTCGCGGCCGGCACTTCAGTGGTTTTGGTTCCTGTATACTGCGACGTCGCATTCGCTGCCGGGAGGCAGAAAGTGCAGATCCAGATGAAGATATGGCGAGCTTTGGTCATTCGTTGTTTGAACGGCAACAGCCCCGGAGCGTGAATGCCTCATTCTGGCGGGTCAGCCAGTCAGGAACACTCTCGACGCCGAGGCTAAGCCAAGGTGTGAGCAAGTTACTTCGATACGATAGATTTTCCTCCTGGGATATTGCGCGGTTCCCAGAGAATTTCCACTCCTACGTAAAACTCACGTGGAGCATTGGCGCGGGGACCTTCCGGGATACGGCTGGTGATCATGACTTCTTCAAAGAGATTGTGGACACCACCGAGGAGTTTGACCCGGTCGTTGACCTGGTAGTAGGCGGAAAGGTCGACAATGACGCCGCCGTCGACGAGCCCTTGTCGCGAGGAAGTGATCGGGACGGGTGAATTGAGCGCTGTGCCGAAAGTGTCGCTAATATAAGAGGCGGATACATCCACTCCCCAGTTTTGTGACTCGAGGCCGACACCCGCGGTGACCTTCCATTCGGGGACGTAGGGAGTTTCCGCTCCGGCGATGCCAGGTCCACCGTTTCCATCACCGTAGATATCTTCTCCGCCGCCGGCAACGAGGGCTTGGTCGAGTGTCGCGTCGGTCCAAGTTGCACTGACAAAGAGAGGAAGGCGAACGACTCGATCTTGCCAGGGATCATAGCTGACGAGAGCTTCGATACCTTGCACTGAGCCAGTGCCGGCGTTTTGGGTAGCACCCTGTCCCAGGCCAGCAGAGGTGCTGATGATGTTTTCGAAATCGGAATAGAAGCCAACCAGCTCACCGTTGAAGTTTCCGCTACGGTGGCGGAAACCCAGTTCGTAGTTGGTGCTTTGTTCAAGATCGACACCGCTTCTGAGGATAGAACGTGGGCTAGGAACTGAGACTCCTTCGTGGACCCCTGCGAAGAGGGCGTTTTGGTCGTCGAAATCAAAGTTCATTCCAATGCCAGCAACCCACCAATCCACTTCACCATTGCGGATCGCAGTAGGCGTGTTCGTTGCGTTGGCCGCGAAATCAGTGTTGTGGAGCTCGACCCGCTCGTGGCGCACGCCAGGGGTGAGTGTCAGGCGCCCAATCTCCATGGTGTCCTGGAGCCAGAAGGCGGTCGCATTGGACTCCTGAATACGGTTGCCTCCGGATCCAGGGCCGAGGTCGTTGATGACTGGAGTGGCGCCACCGAGAATGACATTGGTATTCTCCTGAAAGCGCCGAACGCTGTCTTTGTGTTCGCGAACACCGAAGTCAAAGCTGTGTTTTACGAAGTTCGTTTCGACACGCCAGTTGGCTGATGCCTGAACACCGTAGGACTCATATTTCCTGGCGTTATGTCGGTATCCCAGTACGCCGGGAGCGAGGCCCTTCAGAGTTGCGAGATTGGCACTGCCCGGTAATAAGGACGTGTGAAGAGCCGCTCCGTTGACTCGTCGAATCTTGAACCAGTCGCGCTCAAATTGGTTGTAGTAACCGGCCACCATGACATCGAGGTCATCGTTGACTTCGATACTGTGCTTCAAATGGGTGCGGTGTTGTTCGGATTCAATGTTGTCGAGATAGGTCCCGGCATAACGACGATAGGGATTGGCGGCGAGATCTCCTTCGGTCAGTCCGAGGTAGGATTCATCGGCATCAAAATTGGTGTAGCCGTATTTGAACTCCAATCGCTGCTTGAGCGTCGTGTTAGGCTCCCAGAAGAATTTGATCATGGGCTCCAGGACGCTATAGCCCGTCTTATCCGATGCTGGGATACCAAAAGCCGGGGCCGCGTCAACAGTGCGAAATCCATCGGAACGTTTGTAGTAAATTTCAGCAAGGTAGCCAAATCGACCCGCATCAGATTCGAGCGTATTTCCATAGTGGGAATGGACTTGAGCGGTGGCGTTTGAGCCGTAGGTGGTTCGAAGATAGAATTGCTCCTGATCTGGAATCGGGGTCGAGAGATAGTTGATGACACCACCAGTCGTATTCGGTCCGTATTTGATCTGGCTGGAACCTTTTAGGATCTCTACTCCTGCCATACGACCAATATTAGGGGAGTAGTAGGCGCTTGGCGCGGCGTAGGGTGCTGGCGCCTGGAGGATGCCATCCTCCAGGATAGTGACCTTCTCGCTCCGAGTGCCGTCGACACCTCGAATGGATATGTTAGGGAACAGACCCGAGCCATCTTCTTCGCGAACGTAGACTCCGGGGACTTTGGCGAAGACCCGATTGACGTTGGTGTAGTTCTGATCGCGGATATCCTGTGCCGTGATAAAGAACCCGGAACCAGGCAGGCTGAATTGCTCTTCGGCGCCTCCTGTGATGAGGTCTGGAGTAAGGGTGTCGTATATTTCGACTTCAACCGGACGGGAGGCGGTGGGCTGACGGACTGTCTCAGTGACTTCCGGGCTGCGGGCAGGAGTGGCAGAAACGATCGTTGCATCGAGTTCACCCGTCGCATCATCGATCACGGGCCCTGAGTTTTCTCCGGTTTCCTCAGCAAAACCTGAGACCATGAAAAGGCCAGTCACTGCCACAAACACTCCCCATCCGCGGCGTAGTGGGCAGGAAGGTTTCTCAGTGGTTTGAGTATGAATTGTCATTGATGAAATACCCTTAATGATAACGTGTCTCATTAGCAAGAGAGAATTCACACTTTATTGTGTGAGGAAAGGATTAGGTGGGGCGGCCCGGACCGGGCGGCGAGGCCAGGAACCACTGAGATAGTCATAGAGCTGACGGGTCTGCAGGATCGGGGGCTGAATTACCGAAAATGGGTTTTCACTCGGGGAATTTCCAGGATCCGAGGGAGAGCGACTCGATCAGACATAAATGCTAGCAGCAAATTTGGTCTATCCCAATTGCATCTGCTTCGGATCCACTGACAGAGTCATACGGGCACCGTATTTAACGTCGTTCATCTCGACCGGCAGGAGAATTTCGAGCACATCGTCAGGCTGCTCGTGCTCTGGTTTGGTATCAGGGTGGGGAAAGTAAATGAGACCGGCCACTCCGTTCAGCAAGCAGTCGAAAAAGGAAAAGTCCTCTGCCGCTTCGGTGGGATGCCATTGGAGACTATCGATCGTTAGTCTTGGCTGATGAATCGAATAGACGGCGGGAGCGATCGATAGATTGATCGTTGCGAGGTGCCAGTGCCGAAGGTCGATGCCGTGCTGTTCGAAAAACGGAACCTGCATTCGCAGCGTGCCATCGGGAAACCTGGGATCACCATTTTGGCCTGAGGCGACCTGATGACCTTTTACCACCACTGCATCGACAGTGCGCCAATTGGCGGGAGGTAGCTCTGGGACGGCATTTTCCATTCGACCAGCCCGGTTTACTCCAGATCGATTCTTCGGATGGCGTCTTCTAAGAAAGTGACCATGCCGTCGTGTTTTGCCTTCAGTTCCGGATCGCGAGCGGCCTGGGCCTCGATCTCTATCGCTTCAGGCCCGTTCATTTTCTTTGGGGTAAGGTTTCAAACCGAGAAGTATTTCAGCTCTTTCGGTGAGCGGGTTGGCAGCGAGATCGTTATCGGTAAACTCGTCGAGGTTGCTGCTGACGAGGGCGTAGACGGATTGACGGTCCAGGCTGGTGTCTACTTCAACGCACTTATTTTTGCTTTTGAATCGTTCAACGATGGGCAGCGTTTCAGCCTTAAAGGTGTCGAATCTCAGTTTGATACTCTCGACATTGTCGTCATTTCGATTGGACCACTTGGCGCGGCCCAGGATCCGCTTTTCGAGAACGGGGTAGGGGCATTCGAAATACAACATTTTAGGGAGTTCCGCTTCACTGCCGAAGAGATCGTGCCACGCCTCCAGATTGGCGAGGGAGCGGGGAAATCCATCGAGAAGGAAATTATTCTTTCCTGTCGTTCGGGTGACTTTCTCCATTGCCGATTTGAGCAGAGTTACCGTGATTTCGTTGGGCACCAACTTCCCTGCAGTGATGAACTCTTCGATCGTATGGGCGGCCGGGCCTCCTGCTTGAAGTTCGGCGCGGAGCAGGTCACCGGTGGACAAGTGAGTCCAACCGAGTTGGGACTCGGCAAGTTCACACATGGTTCCTTTTCCAGCACCGGGGCCTCCGAGGACAAAGACCACATTAGGTTTGGGGCAGGGCTGTCTTGGATCGTAGTGGTGAAGCACGACCTTAGGTGCGGGCGCGACGCCCTTTTTGTAGACATGCCACTCTCTGTCCGTAGGAGGCATCTCCTCGTCGCCTGTGGTATCGTAGGCGAGATGACCGTCGAGACGACAGATTCTCCAGGAGTGGTAAGTATTGGAGTATGAGAAGGCAGGGCTTCGAGCTGATTTTCCGTCGGCGCGATCCCACGCCATTTTTTCGTTCCAGTAGCCAAGGCTAGAGACGGTTCCCGACTCAGACTCGGTCGGAGGCGCCGTTGAAGGAATGAAGAGGCCATCAACTTCGGGAATACCACATCCAGATACTTCAATAAAAAAGGTGTTCGGCTTAAGCTCGTTTGTATTAACCATAATGTTAGAGTGATGACTGCCTCATGACTGGAGTGCTCAGGCGGATGGTAGAAGCGATCTGCCAATCAGAAAAGAATTTTCGACTGGGGCGGTCTTCCAATCTCTGAGCCGGACCATCACACCCTGATGAAAATACCACGACGGTAAAGAAACCGCGTGCAGAGAAAAATCAGCAGCAGCGATACTGTCGCGATGGCGACCGCTCCCATGCCTTCTGCGATGCGCTGGTTGAGGAATTTGGCGACATCTCCACCTACGAAATAGGTGGCGATCTTATTGAATGGAATGAGCCTTGCTCCGAGGTAGACAATCAGAGCGTTGCACCCGATCCAGATGAAGGGCTGACACCAGACTCGCCATTTTTTTACATCGATGAGGTAATAAAAAAGAGCCAGGATCCAAGCGCTCAGTCCTCCCGCAACGAGAATGAAAGACGAAGTCCAGATCCGTTTGATTAACGGGAACTGAAGGCTCCAAAGTAGCCCGAGGGCAATTCCCGCCGCACCGGCGCCGAGTAGCCAGATGATTTTTCGTGGTGGAGAAAAATCCGCGCTTTTCAACAAGCGGCCTGCAAGAATTCCGAAAAGCGAAAGGGCGATCGCCGGGATCGTGCTGAGAAGACCTTCGTTGATGTAGTAGGTCTGCGCTCTTCGTCCCCGGAGGAAAAGGAAGTCCACAAAATTGGTCAAGTTGCGTCCCTCTTCGTAGAGGCCGCTGACCTTGCTTTCGGTTGCGGCTGCGATCTGAAAAGGGGAGTCGGAACCAGCGGTCCCGGCAGCCGCCTCAACGGTCTCTTTATCCAATTGGAGATCAGGAAAGGGGATCAAGGTAAGCATCGCCCAGTAGCCAACTAACAAAACCGCGGCCGTGATCGCGAGCCCCTTGGTGCTTCGAACGAAAGTGTAGATCAGCGCCGCCAAAACATAACACGCTGCGATGCGGTGCAAGACTCCGCCAAGGGCGATCTCCGACCAGCCATTAGAAACTCCCCCGTAGTAAAAGATTCCCAATGCGAAAAGAAGAACCCCTCGCAGAAAGACACGTTTCAATACCGCTACGCGCCCGCCTTTGGCGAGAGCTTTATCGAGGGAGAAAACGATGGATATCCCAATGATGAATAGAAACAAGGGAAAGATGAGATCGTAGAATCGGAAGCCCTCCCAGGTCACATGAGTGAGCTGAGTTGTGAGGAGGGTCGTTGCGGCGTTCTCATCCATCTTGCCCAGTGCTTTGGCTATCGCACCCGCACCGACGATCCAAAACATATCAAATCCGCGCAGAGCATCGACGGAGCGCAACCGCTCGGAGCCCGGTTGTTTTTTTGATTCACTCATGGATTCGTCTTTGCATTGGGATCGAGTCGACTGATCCACTTTTCCTTCCTCGTATTGGCATTGCCGTTCTCATCAAAGCCCGTCGCCTTGGTGTGATAGGGATACTCGTCCCATTCGTCATAGGTCGGATCGACCCGCGGATCATCTGTTTCGCGCATCCACGTTTCGACTCTGGAGCGGAGTTTGCTGCGCTGTTCCTCGTAGGTCGGATCAGCTGCCACATTATTCAGCTGCGCAGGATCTTTGCTCAGGTCGTAGAGTTCCTCTTCGGGGCGTTTGTCGAAGTTGAGTTCGAAAAATGGCTGGATCTCGGGATCGGCACGATTCTCGAGAATATGCTGTTTGGCCCAGGACCCATCGACATCGCCAAAATCGCCAACCGAATACCAAACCTCAGGATCTCCGGCAGGCCAACGGTCCGGTCGCATATTCCAGATGTAGAGAAAGGCCCGCGTTCGAATCGTTCGTATCGGATAGCTCAGATTGCCTTCGCGGGCATTGGCGTGTCGTTCTCTTTCCAGAAAAATGTGATCACGATCAACCGCGGATTCCTTTCCTGACATGACATCAGCGAAGCTGACGCCTGTCATGGAGTCGGGGATGTCGGCCCCGGCGAGCTCAAGAAAAGTCGGGCCGAAATCAGTCAGGCTGACAAAGGCATCCGTCGTCGCTCCTTTTTTCAAATTTTCGCCCCATCGCATCGCCAGAGGAATACGGGTACCGTCATCATAACAATTGGCGAGGCCACGCGGCATTTGCCATCCGTTATCGCTGGTGTAGACAACCAGAGTTTCCTCGAGAAGCTGGTCTTTTTCCAAACGGGAAACCGCATCACCGAACACCAGGTCCTGTCGCTGAACCGAGCCATAGTAGGCGAGCATGGATTCCCTCGTTTCCCGGGTATCCGGCAGGTTGGGGGGCACTACGACTGTATCCGGGTCCATCTTTCCCCAATACTCCGGACCGTATTTCCATCTTCCCAGAGCCACGTCAGTGTTGCCATACCAAAAGAAAAACGGCTTGGCAGGATCGCGTTCTTCCATGAACTCTTCAAAGCTCTCGTATTCTTGCCCGGCTGGATTTTTCTTCCAACCATGCTCAAGATACTTTCCCGGCGACCAACCCTTGCCGGTGTAACCAACTTCGTAACCCGTTTTCTCCAACAGTTCAGTGAAAGAGTCGAACTTATGGAAGTCACCGAATAAACTGGCGGCTCCCTTCAACTGGTGAGCCGCCCTCCCCGTGACGAGACAAGAGCGGGATCCGGCGCAGGATGGCACCGGGCAGAAGGCGTAGTTGAAGAGCATTCCTTCGCGGGCGATTCGATCAAAAACCGGTGTCTTCACTGTCGGGTCACCCAGCGCTCCCGCATGAGGCCATGCCCAGTTGTCACCCAGAGCGAGGAGAATGTTAGGGTGGGGCGGGGTGTCCGATGCGTTTGTGTGCGGCGACAGAGAGGAGAAAGTGAAGACAAGAAAGAGCGAAGCAAAGAATCGATTCAGCATGTTGCGATTGTTCGCGTTTCAGCCCTTGCCGTCAATAGCCTGCCTGCGCAAGTCTGGCTTCCCGGTTCTTTCCGAGGCAATCTGTCCCAGAGATATGAATCGCTTCACTTCCGAGGCAATATAGTCATTCACTCTCAATTGGCCCAATTAAAAGAGTGAGAGAGTTGGAAGAATAAAGAAACTTTTGGCTGAGCGAGGTGTTTTTAAGACCCAGGTCAAAGACGTGAATCAAATACTCTGATCCACCCAACTATAGGTATGAAGCAGACCCTCTTATTCCTTCTGATTTTTCTGATTTGTGATCCCGGTTTTTCCCGGGCTGAAGATCCCGGAGATCAACCCAATCCTGATGAGCGGCTTGCGAACACGCTTAAAAGATTTCCTCAGAGTGACGCGAACCAGGATGGAACGCTGACGAGGGAGGAGGCTCTCGCCTTTTTTCGCGAGCGACGGGAAGGCGCGGAGAAATCGAACAACAAACGGAGAAGTGGCCCTGAACCAACTCACGCCGACTTGTCCTACGGTGATCATGAGAAACAGAAATTCGATATTTGGCCCGTCCCGGGCGCAACTGAACCAACCCCTCTCGTCATCTTTATTCATGGCGGTGGATTCCGGAGCGGCGACAAGTCCGCACTTCCCGCTTCTGTGGTCGATCAATATCTGGAAGCAGGTGTCGCCTTTGCCGCAATAAATTATCGGCTTTCGGATGTCGGACCGTATCCCATTATGATGGAAGACGCCGCCCGGGGGCTGCAAACGATCCGCCACCGCGCCTCGGAATGGAATATCAATCCCGAGAAAGTTGCCTGTTACGGGGGCTCAGCCGGGGCCGGCATTTCGCTTTGGTTGGGCTTTCACGACGACCTTGCCGATCCGGAGAGTGAGGATCCTATTTCCCGCCAGTCAACTCGGATCGTGGCGGTGGGAACGATGAACGGGCAGTCCACCTATGACATGAACGACTTCAGGGAATGGTTTGGCGTCCCCGGTTTGATCCCGGATCGGGCGCTCCCTCTCTTATATGGAATCAAAACGGATGCCGACTGGGAGAGCGACCACGTGAAGGAACTCATGGCTGATGCCTCTTCGATCAATCATCTCACGACGGACGATGTGCCCGTCTACATGACCTACAGTCGTCCTAACACAGACGTAACCATTGATACCAATTCAGGTGAATGGGTTCATCATGTGAAACTTGGACTCAAGCTCCAAGTGGCGATGGGGGAACTGGGGCTGGAGTGCCTGGTGACGGGGCCCGATGTGACTCCCGAGAATGATCCCTACGAGTCCCTCGAGGGATTTCTGATCAAAAAACTGAAGGACTGATTGGTGCTGGCCAATGAGATAAAATGATTCTCAATTGCCTGCCTTTGGGCCGAGATGTTCAGAGGCAAGAAGCCAGGTTCCGTTTTCGTGAACGAGGGAAGATGTGCCCCTGCCCGTACCCGCGGCGGGTTCTCCGTTCATCAAGCCAGACCAATCATAGACAAATGTGACAACAGCAAAATCGCTTGTTTTCACGATCCAATGGACACTCGAAATGGAATATTTTTCGTCTTGAATCATCGCGAAGTTCCTGCGGAAAGCTTTCTCCACTTTGTTCTTTCCTCTATGGGTGCTGCCATCAGAGAACGTGACGGTGCATTCGGAATGAATCAAAGGCGCTACCTCCTCCCAATCTTGAGTGGCGAGCGCTTTTTCGTATTTGGATATGAAGTCTTCAGGTGTCATTTTTTGGGGTTCTATCACATCAGCACGGCAGGGTAATGCCCAGGCAAAGAACACGGAGGTCAGGGCGAAGCATGAAATCCAATGGGCGGCTGGTGACGGGTTCATCTGCTTGTTGGTTGGTCTTTCGTCTTTAGAACTTACCGTTGTTGTTGACCCATTCGCTGCGCGGAGGGACGGGATCAACGGTATCCCAGTGCTCGACAATTTTTCCATCAGCAAGGCGGAAGAGATCGTAGAACGAGACATGGTTGTCACCGAGGTAACCTTCGCTAACGCAAAGGACAAAACTTCCTTCGGCAAGCAGGCGATGAATCTTTTCGTATCTTCGTTTTTTGTCATTGCTGGTGAGCGCTTCGCGCAGGGCTGGTAAGCCGTCCTTCATGTGCCGATTGTGCTCAATATAGCCAACTGGATCAATGTAGTGGTCTAATTGGCCCAGTTGGTCGTTTACCAGAACCTCCTCTACGAAAGATCTGATGAGTCCCCGATTCTCCTCCGTCTTGTCGAGGTCTGTTGCCTCTGTCGAGCCATCAAGCATGGTGTGACCCGAGGGATTCGGATTGCCAGGTTTGGACTGCAGATTGTCCCAGTGTTCGACGACGAACCCGTCCTCAAATCGAAAGACCTCAAAGCCGACTTCTACGACGTTGAAGTCGTAGTCGGTGTGGGCAAAGACGTAGTCGCCATCTTCAAATACTCGCACGATCTCAACGCGAGGGGAAGTTTTAGCGAGCCGTTTGAAGAGCTCAGCGAGGCCGACATTGCCCTCGCGAGTGAGGGGGTTGTGCTGAATATACTGGCTCTCGTTGACGACGGTGACGGCCTCCGGGTCACCCGTTTCGATGCCTTTGAGTAGCGTACAGATTTGATCTTTTTTCGATGATGCCATAGAGGGATAGTTCTGAATTTGTTCGCTTTCTTTGGGCTGCCGCCATCGGCCGTAGGACTCGAGGCATTAGCAGCATAGGTGCTGCATACTTTTCCGTTCGAATGCGGTGAGTTTCGCCAGCTTCGCAATACCGGTAAAATACGGTCATCTCTCCGGTATCGCTGTTGCTCAATTCTCTGATTGTTCGAAGTCTTAGCCAACCATTTTGACGAAGATCTTTTTCCAAAAGAACTTCGTCTTTCCATCCGCCGCTACTGTTTCCGCCTCCATTCCAACGAGTGCTGGTAGCCATAATGACGAGGCCTTCGTTTTGAATTTTAAAGTTCAAGACACCGCTGTGGTGGGGCAAAACGAGAAATTGAGTGCTTATCAGTGACTCTGGAATCGCGTCCCAGTGATAGCGATCGCTTGTTCCATAACAGGCTTCTCCAATAAGCAATGGAGCCCACCTTAGCTGATCGGAGTGTTGAAACGTCGCCAGCTTTAATTTCGGAGCATCCACCGTTAATACCAGTTCAGCCTCCCTCGAATTTTGCGCACTAGCCGGACTGAGCACCAGTAAAGTGATGAGAAGTACAGGGGCAATCAAAGAGGTTCTCATATTGTCTGAAGTAGGCGGTTATCGTTTAGGACGTGATCAGGCGGAGTTTTCTTAGCTGAACATTGGAGCGCTGCGATCCGTTACCGTGGGCGCTCCTTCGGTTTTGGTTTTGGTTTTGGTTTCTTTCGGTCTTTCGTCTCCTCCTCAGGATCGGTAGCGGATTGCTCCGCTGCGTCTTGTTCTGCCAGTTTTGTTGTGGGGCGCTGACCGTCGAAAGTGAAGGTGATGAACATCAGCGCCACCGCAAATGGGAAAGCCGCTCTTGCCAGTTCAGGTGCTCCTGGAATGAAAGAACACAAATAGATAATTCCAAAAACAGTGACGGTCCACCTTGCTATCGGAATCCATCGTGGACTCTCGAAACAAAGGCGCTCGTTGATTCCGTTTTGATCCGCCCATTCGGTGAACAGACGTTCCTGATCAGATTGAGCCAGCTTCCGATAACTGGCATCTAGTCCGTAGAATTGTTTTAGATGCTGGTCCATTTTCTCAGACATCAACGTCATAAGCCAATCACCCAACACTGAGGGCGTGGCTACGAGTTCAGAATACGGAATCGGATCACGGAAGTCAATCGTCTCCCAGCGAGTATCGGGTTGAGTGCGCTGCCTTGCCGCCTCCTCGTTTTGAAAAAGTATCAGTGTCGATGAGCGATCATCAGCGGTTCTGCAATCGCAGGCCTCGTCGGAGGGCCGGTTGATGGGCTCCGGATCAGAAAAAGAAAATGATTAAAAAAAGGAAAAAGAGGCTCTGTCGATTCGGGCCCAATCGCCGGGTTGGAGGTCGCCCAGCTCGTATTGCCCAATGCTTTCGCGGTGTAGTGATGTTAGGCGAATCCCATCGAGGCGGTGGAACATGCGTTTGATCTGGTGCCAGCGGCCTTCGTGTAAGGTGACGCGGGCGCGATTAGGCGTGAGTATTTCGAGTTGGGCGGGGCGGGTCGTAATGTCTTCAGTGGCGAAGTGAAATCCGCCCTCGAAAAGCTGAATCGCTTCGGAGGGGATGGGGCGATCGGTTTCGACGAGATAGACCTTGGCGACTTTCTGATCGGGCTGGGTCAATGCTTCGGACCAAGCGCTGTCATTGGTCAAGAGGACGAGCCCGGTGGAGGAACGATCGAGTCGTCCGGCGAGATGAAGGGTATCTTTGTCAGGGTGATCTATGAGGTCGATCACGGTGCGGTGCTCGTCATCAATCGTGGCGCTGACAACACCGACTGGTTTGTGAAGTTTGAGGTAGAGGCGTTCGATGGGGGATTGGAGAAGTTGGTCTGTTGAACGGATTTCCTGAAAGCGGGTGATGTCGTGCTGCAGATCGGTGGTGGGTTGACCGTTGACCTGGAATTCACCGGAAGCGATGCGGGTGCGGGAAGAGCGCTCGCTGATTTGAAGCCGTTTGGCGATGTAGTGATCAAAACGCATGGATAGCTGATTAGCTGTTTAGAGTAGAAAAAGAAAAGGATTAAGACTACTGACGTCTCGACTAGGCGAGATGAGCGAAAACTTGAGTGAAACGAAACAACTTTGGAGATCGTGCGAGCCGCAGGCGAGCAGGATAAAAAGATGTTTCTTCGCCAATCTGTCCTTCGGAGTAAACCATTCGGAGAATGGAGGCTACGAAAGACAGGGGGCATCAGCTCTGAAGGAGAGCAAGAACAAGATTAAGATCAGGAGCAAGAGGTTGGTGGGGGCTGTTGGAAAAGAAAAAGAAGTTTTGCGATTCTTGCGCCTTTTTGCGGCCGATCAATCCATGCACGATCCTTCTTCGCCACGGCTACGAAGGACATGAAAAAGGCGACCCGTTGCCGGATCGCCTTTTTCGAAATGTTACGTCGTTGCGACGTCAGCTTGAATGAGCTGCTGCTGAAGAATTACTTCTTCTTGGCTGCGGCTTTCTTCTTCTTTTTGACAGCCTTCTTCTTGGGCGCCGGAGCGTCTTCGAGAGCGGCCTGGGCAGCAGCGAGTTTCGCGATCGGGATGCGGAACGGGCTACAGCTGACGTAGTTGAGACCAGTGCGGTGGCAGAACTTGACGGACTCAGGGTCGCCGCCGTGCTCACCACAAATACCAATCTTGAGTTTCGGCTTAGTCTGACGACCTTTCTCAACACCGATTTCAACGAGCTGACCAACACCGGTTTGGTCGAGCTGTGAGAATGGGTTGTTGTTCACCACTTCGGCTTCCTGGTAAGCAGGAAGGAAGGAGCTGGAGTCATCACGGCTGAGACCAAGACCTGTCTGAGTGAGGTCGTTGGTGCCGAAGCTGAAGAACTGAGCGTGCTCAGCGACTTCGTTGGCAGTCAGTGCCGCACGAGGAATCTCGATCATGGTGCCGACGAGATACTTGAGCTGGCTGGCACGGAGACCGTGCTTCTTGCGCACTTCTGCAGCTGCTTCGTCGATGACGGCTTTCTGCAGTTCGAGCTCCTTGGCGTAGGCAACGAGAGGAACCATGATCTCAGGAAGCACTTTGATGCCCTTCTTCTGGACTTCAACAGCAGCCTCGAGGATCGCGGTCGCCTGCATCTTAGTGATTTCAGGGTAAACGATTCCAAGACGGCAACCACGGTGACCCAACATAGGGTTCTCTTCGTGCAGCTCGTTGATACGACGGTCGATGAAAGCAGTGGTCACCTTGAGCTTTTTGGCGAGATCTTTGATCTGCTGAGTCGTCATGGTGCCGATGAACTCGTGAAGAGGTGGGTCCAGGAGACGGATCGTCGCTGGGCGTCCTTCGAGTGCTTCGAAGATACCGGTGAAGTCTTTCTTCTGGTAAGGAAGAAGCTTCTTGAGTGCTTTGGCGCGGCCCTTGTCGTCTTCAGCAAGAATCATCTGACGCACGGCGTCGATCCGATTGCCTTCGAAGAACATGTGCTCGGTCCGGGTGAGGCCAATGCCCTCAGCACCGAATGCGATGGCGTTCTTGACCTGACCGGGAGTATCGGAGTTGGTGCGGACACCCATCTTGCGATACTGATCGGCCCATTCCATGAGCTGGGTGAACTTCTTGTAGGTCTGGCTGCGCTTAGCGACAGCGTTTCCTTCAATGAGGCCCTGGATCACCTGGCTAGGAGCAGTCTTGAGCTCACCGGCGTAGATGTTTCCAACGAATCCGTTCAGGGAAAGGAAATCGCCTTCCTTGAGGGTTACTCCGCCACCGGAGAGAGTCTTCTTGTTGTAGTCGACGGTGAGGTCGTGAGCACCACAAACACAGATCTTACCCATCTGACGAGCTACGAGAGCAGCGTGTGAGGAAGCACCGCCACGAGTCGTGAGGATACCCTCAGCAGCGATCATGCCGCGAAGGTCTTCCGGAGAAGTTTCCTGACGAGTCAGGATGACTTTCTGTCCCTTGGCAGCAGCAGCGACAGCAGCGTCTGCAGTGAAGTAGATCTGGCCACAAGCAGCACCAGGACCAGCAGGGAGACCGCTAGCCATCTTCTTAACTTTCTTCTCGCCAGCGGCGTCGAAGATAGGAGAGAGGAGGTGGCTCAAGTCTTCAGCTGGAATGCGCTGAAGTGCTTCCTGCTTAGTGATGAGCTTCTCGTTGACCATGTCGACAGCGATGTTGACCGCTGCGAAACCAGTCCGCTTACCGTTACGAGTCTGGAGCATCCAGAGCTTGCCTTTCTCGATCGTGAACTCAACGTCCTGCACATCGCGGAAGTGCTGCTCAAGGATCCCGCGGATCTTGAGCAACTCTTTGTAGGACTTAGGAAGGTCCTTAGACATCTGCTTAACTTGCTTAGGTGTCCGAACACCGGCAACCACGTCTTCGCCCTGGGCGTCGACAAGATACTCACCGTAGAACACGTTCTCTCCGGTGGCAGGGTCACGAGTGAAAGCAACTCCCGTTCCGGAAGTCTTACCAGTGTTACCGAAGACCATGGCCTGAACGTTAACAGCGGTGCCCCACTCTGCAGGGATGCCATACTTCTGGCGGTAAACTTTAGCGCGGTCGTTCTGCCATGAGGAGAAAACAGCGTCGACAGAACCTTGGAGCTGATCCATAGGGTCCTGAGGGAAATGCTTGCCGGTGCGGCTCTTGATCAGTGCCTTGAACTTGGCGACGATGTCCTTGAGGGCAGCGACGGAAAGCTCGGAGTCATTTTCGACTTTTTCTTTGGCCTTGGCCTTGTCGAGGATGGCTTCGAATGGATCGTGGTGCTCAGAAGCTTTCTGCTCAACACCCATCACGACTTCACCATACATCTGGAGAAAGCGGCGGTAACTGTCGTAAGCAAAGGCTTCGTTGTTCGCCTTCTTGGCGAGAGCCTCAACCACATCGTCGTTGATGCCGAGGTTAAGAATGGTGTCCATCATTCCCGGCATCGACTCGCGAGCTCCGGAACGAACAGAAAGGAGAAGAGGATTCTCAAGGTCACCGAACTTGGCTCCCATGACGTTCTCAATCTTCCTAATGTTGGACTCGATTTGTCCCTGCAATGCTACAGGCCACTTGCGACCGTTCTCGTAGTAGTGCGTGCAAACCTCAGTCGTGATCGTCATGCCTGCAGGAACAGGAAGACCGATCAGGGCCATTTCAGCGAGGTTGGCGCCCTTACCTCCAAGGAGGGCCTTCTGCTTGCCATTGCCATCTGCTTTTTCGCCGCCGAAAAAGTAAACGAGTTTCGTAGCACGCGCGGGTGCCTTCTTCGCCGCCTTTTTAGGGGCAGCCTTTTTTGCTGTTTTCTTCGTAGCCATTGCTAGTTCGAGGTTCCTTGGTTGTTAGATAGGAAATTGATTAGTAGATGCGAAAGCGCGTTTAGGGGGGGCCTGGGAAGCTGACTTTTAGCGGGCGAATGTGCTACAAAGCAGCCTCTGCGCGGAGGCGGCGGAATGTAAACGATGCTTTGGCCCTGTCAAACGAGTTGACCCGGCCAAAGCGGTAAAAGGTGGGAAAGTGAAAGGTAAAAGGTTCCAAAATAAGAGGAAACAGCCGTTGCAGGCTACTTTTTACCTTCGCACCTTTTACTTTTTACGAGGCGCGGAGCGCCTCAATCTCAATGCGCTTCGATCCGCTTGCCTTTGGGCTGGCCGATCTCTTCGAGCAGGTTGGTGAACCAGCTCTCGTCGATGTCGAACGGCTTGCCTCCTTTGATGCGGGGGAAAGCAATCGTGCTCATGACGTCGCCGTTGTCTTCGTCGAGACCAGCGACTCCGCTCTCTCCGCGAAGGGCTGATTCGGCTGCGTGACGCGCACTGGCTTTGATGAGTTCCAGGTCGTCATCGTTGGGCGCAGCGCTTCGGGCAAAGTATCCGCTTTTCTGAATGAGCACTTTCTCGGCACCGAGCTTTTCCTTGAGTTGGTCGCTGAACCACTTGCCAACGTTGACGTCGTCGAGTCGATAGTGACCGAATGCGTCTTTGGCAGGTTCTTTGCCCTGTGCTTTCATCTCGGCGATGATGTTGTCGAGTCCGGCGCCTTCACTGATGAAAATGTTGACGCTGTCATGCTCGTCCATTTTTTCATTGAGACGATCAATCTCTGCTTCGAGATCGATTTCCATTTCCGGCACCCAGACGGCATCGACGTCCCAACGCAGTTGATGGAGGAGGGCCTCAGGCATCCAGTCATACTGGTGGAGACTCTCGTGATATTCGTAGGCAGCGCGGCCGGTGAGCCATCCGCAGTGACGGCCCATCACTTCGTGAATGATGAGCTGGCGTGCGCTGGTCGTATTCTCGTTCGCGACGTTGCGGAAAAAGCGGGCGCTCTGGTGGGCGGCAGTGGAAGCTCCGAGAGTCAGCTTGATAGGGTAGACGTCGTTGTCGATCGTTTTGGGCATCCCGACTACAGTCAGGTCGTAGCCGTTTTCCTGAAGGTAGGCCGCGAGATCCGCGGCAGTGATGTTGGTGTCATCGCCTCCGATGGTGTGGAGGATATCCACTTTGTCGGCAATGAGTCGGTCAGCCGCTACTTTGAGGGGCTCTTCGCCCGGCTTGACGAGACCGCGCTTGGTGCAGTCTTCAACGTTGGTGAGTTTGACCCGGCTGTTGCCAATCGGGCTGCCACCGAAGTTGTAGAAAATCGCAGCGTTGTCACGGACTTGGCGGGGGAAATGGTAGGAATTGCCAAGAAGTAAGCCCTGATATCCATTGAGGTAGCCCATCAGATCGGCATCTGGAGCGATCTTGTTGTAGTGTTCGATCAGGCCTCCAATGGAAGCGGAGAGACAAGGGGCGATACCGCCGGCGGTCAGAAAGGCAATTCTCATATGGTCTTAAAGCGCGAGTTGATGGGGTTCTCGGGAGATCGTTTTTCAACAGTCTCCTAGTCGCGCATGTTCCGCCGAAATGACACGATGTCAAGTTGAGGCACCAGGTGATCAATGTGATAAAAAATCTTAAAGATGTATTAAATATTGATGTTTATGAAATTTCTGGTACTATTCGAAAAATCTTTTCCTTCTAATGATTCGCATACCTTTCTCCGGTTCTACCTCCACCCATGGATCTGCCGCTTCTCGCTTGAGGGCTCACACAGATGAAATTATGCCTGAGGAATCAGGAAAAGTGGATCGCCTCGATATGCGAATGCACTTGCTTGAGGACAAGCTGGCTAGCCATGCCGAGGATCTGCAATCCAATGTGGCAGAACGGGTCGACCAAATAGAGAGCCGTTTCGAGCGTGCAATGCGTTCCCTTTGTGCCGATGATGCAAGTGGGGACTCGATCGAGAACGTGATTGAGTTTGCGGCTGAGAATGTTGAACTGCACCATCTTCCCACCACAGCAGCCCTGGAGGCGCTGAATGATCTTAATGACACGATTCGTCTGACTCGTGAACACCTCGACGCCTTGGGAACCAGTGTCGCCAGGATGCGCGATGCGGTGGCAAGCCAGAACTGACGTTCTCCGAGGCCTTTTCGGCTCATCGTTGACCAAATGGGATGAAATAGCGTCCTTTTCACGGTAGTGATGGGTCCAAATCTAATGGAGGAGATCGTAGTTCAACAATTGGGGGAAGAGGGCTTCGGCAAGCTGACGGCTGCCTTTTATCGTCGGGTGAAAGATGATGAATTGATCGGCCCGATGTATCCGGAAGAGGATTGGGAAGGCTCCGAAAAGCGTCTTCGCGACTTTTTGCTGTTCCGTTTTGGGGTTTCGGATCAATACACCAAGGAAAGAGGGCATCCTCGGCTGAAGGGGAGGCACATGCCATTTTCCATCGGGGAGGCAGAGCGCGATCGTTGGCTGCAACTCATGGGTGAATCTATCGATGAGGTTGGGTTGGAGGGCGAAGCGAAGGATTTGCTCACGGCATTTTTCGCTCAGGTGGCTGATTTTATGCGCAATCGCCCCGATTGACATTGTGGTGAGATTCGGGCAGGGAATGGGTGCCTATGAATGCTGTCCTCTCCCGCTTTCGATTCGTCGTGCTGACCCTTTGTCTGGTCAGCGGAATCGGTGCTGCCGCTGAAAAGCTCGTGGTTCAGTCCGTGAATTATCCGCTCCACTATTTTGCTGAGCGTCTCGCAACGGACTCGTTTGACGTGCGTTACCTCGTAGACCTGGAGGTAGACCCTGCGTTCTGGAATCCTACGGACGATGACCTGGTGGCCTTCCAGCAGGCTGATTTGATCATTCGAAACGGTGCTGACTACGCGAAGTGGATGGACACGGTGACGCTGCCGCGTTCGATTATGCTGGACACGTCGAAGGGGTTTTCGGCGGCCTATCTTGAGTCTGGCAGTGACGCTCATCAGCACGGGGAGGACGTGGATCATTCCCACGGTGGGACCGCTTTCACGACTTGGATCGATTTTAAGCAGGCTATCCAACAGGCGGAGGCGATTGCCGATCGGTTTAAAGAACTTCGACCTGAGGAAGCGGAATTGATTCAGGAAAAGTTTGAAAGCCTCAGCGCGGACTTACTGAGACTGGATGGCTCGTTGAAGGCCTTCGGAGCCGCCTGGGGAGATCGTCCCTTGTTGGCATCGCATCCGATCTATCAGTATCTGGATCGGGCTTACGGACTGAATATCGAAGCGTTGGAGTGGGAGCCGGAGATGGAATTGAACGAGGCAGCCCTTCAGGAATTGAAAGCGGCGCGGTCCAGCCATCCGGCCGAATGGATGGTATGGGAGGGCACTGCCACCGATGAAAACGTGGCCGCGTTGGAGCTGCTGGGAATCAGCAGTGTCGTGTTCTCGCCCTGCGCCAATAGACCAGTAGAAGGGGACTGGTTGGTGGAAATGAGGAGAAACATCAAGAACCTCGAAGGGCTGTTGGCCGGGCAGTAGGGACTATTGTTCAGCCAAGTCTAAACCGCCTGTGTAGCGAGGGTGTATGGTCTTGCAAAGGGATGGAGCGGATTCGATATCCTAACCCTTCGAGAGGTCAATGACATGATCAGCGATCTCCACAAGAGAAGTTCGATGTGAAATGATGACCACCGTTCTGACACCACTTTGCTGACTCAAAACGTCGCGAAACACCGCTTCATTCTCGGCATCCAGGGCACTGGTCGGTTCGTCCAGAATCAGCAGAGTAGGATTTCGGATGAGGGCTCTTGCCACCGCAATGCGCTGACGCTCGCCTCCGGAGAGGGAATCTCCTTTTTCGGAAACCACCGTATCGAGTTCATTGGGCAGGCCTTTCACAAAGCCGGCTGCGGAGGCAGCCGTGAGCGAGTCCCAGATTTCTTCCTCCGAGGCGTCGCTTTTGGCCCAGAGTAGATTATCGCGAATGGATTGGCTGAAGAGAAAGTCGTTCTGGGGCACGTAGCCGATGGATTGCTTCCACGTGCGCCGACGTTCTTCGAGGAGTGGAGCACCGTTGACTTTAATGCTCCCATCGTCGGGTTCAATTAGTCCCAGTAAGAGTTGGCAGAGGGTCGATTTCCCACTGCCTGATTCACCAGCGATAGCGGTGATTTGTTGGAACGGAATGGTTTGTGAGAAACTTTCGAAGACCGACTCATTGTTGCCGGGCCAGGCGAAAGCCAGATTTGTGATCTCGATATCGGCATTCAGCTCGATGCTTTTATCCTTTTCGGCGATCGCCGGAGTTTCTTCGCCCGGGTCGTGTTCTGCGATAGCCTTGAGCGAGGGAAAGGTGGTCAGTAGTCGTTGCCAAGTTTGCTGCAGTTGCATCAGTTGCGGCACGATTCGCGAGAAGAGGAATACCAGAAGAATCAGCCGGGCCGAATCCACGGTGAAGTGGGTGACGGAGGTGTAGACAATGACAGCTAACAAGACTGCGCCAAGAATTCCTTGAATCAGACCGGTCAGGGCCCGGGCTGTTGTGATTCGATGCGAATAGCTTTGCACTTCGCGGGTGGATTCAGCGAGGTAGGCGAGTTCCTCGGACTCACGGGCAAAAGCCTTGATGAGCTTCAGCGAATTGAGGTGCTCAGCAATGAGATTGTATTGCCCGCTGAAACCTCCGCGAATCAAAGTGCTCAATGACAGCATGCGTCTCCGCAGAGGAATAAGGATGATGAATAACACGGCGCCGGTACCGAGCGCGATTCCAGTGAGCGGAGCTGAGATCTGCAGGGCAACGACTAGATAGACCAATGTCAGGAGAGCCGTAGTGCTGAGCTGCAGGGTGGTGCTGAGGAACTGGCTGAGCTGGCCGATATCGCGCTGAACCAGATTGAGGACTTCTCCGCTGGACTGCTGGCTCGATTCAATCCAGGGACGGAAGAGCCATTGGCGGTAAAAACGGATTTGGAATTCACAGGTGATGAGCCGGACCAGATTGGAGTTCTGAATGGTTTGACCGTATTTCAGGACACTCACCAGCGTGACCGAAAGAGTAAAAAAAATGAGCACTGAGGGGAGTGTCCAGGGAATACCGATACCTTCGGCGGCCGAGACCAGCCAATCAGCTGATGGCGGCAGCGATCCAGAACCTCCGTCTCCTCCGATGCCAACGAGATGAAGAAATGGAAGGATGAGGACCAGACCAACGCCTTGGATCAACCCCACAGCGAGCAGGAGTGCAAACGCGAGCACAATCTTCCTTCCAGCAATACGGAAGAAGGTCTTGAAGATACGGTTCAGAGCCATCGCAGTAGTGTCACTGTGAGGCGCAGCAAGTCAAGCTGGCCATTGAGGATCGCTAGGCTAATGAGGGGCTTGCAACGGGCAGCGCCCACCCTACAATAGGCCGACCCAACCCTGTTAGATTGGGGGCTATCTAGTTAAGAGACGTAAAAAGGTCGCCTTTTCTGAAAGATAAGATTAAAATAGTTTGCGGAGACAGGTAACATTATGTTATAATTTCCATAACGAAACCGAACCGCGTGCTCAACCTGAAACACTGGGCACTGAACAAACACACAGACAGATTATTTTATGGTGCGAAGCCTATTTTGCTTCGGTGGCCTCATGGCCGCCGTGCTGATCGCGCTTACCGTTGGACTAGAGAAAACGGGAAGACTCGATATCAGTAAATTTTTTCAGCCTTTACCGGAACTGAATGATGCGTATCAACGCGGATTCAGGTCTGATGCAATGGTTCGAATTAATCAGGCCCGTGTGTCGCTTGAAGTCGAGCGGGTGGCAGGTGATGAAAGTCTGCAGGGATACTTAAATGAGTTTATCTCGGCTCACCCCAATCCCATGAATGTGGAATTGGATGAAGTCTTCAATGTGCTGCAGACGGAATACCCTGGAGCGCAGTATTTGGCTGCTAACTTGGTGACGGCTAAGGACAGAGACTCATTGCTCAATGATCTGGCGGGCTGGTCATCGGCAGCGAACTCGGATTTCGATACGATCAATACGGCAGTGTTCAGAGAAGGTCGGCAGATTGGCGTCATAGGGATCATGTCCCGCCGAATTCCGGCCTTTTCCTTGCGGGAGGCGAATCAGAAGGGCGGGCGATTCTTCAATCGCTGTCCTCACTGCGAAGAGGTGCATGCGCTGGAGATTCAGAAAGAGTCACGCACCTTGATCCTCTCTTGCCCATACTGTGACTTGCCATTCGATGTCCTGGCCGCTGATACGGCAGGGAGAATCCGGCGTGCTACTGACTTCTTTGAGGGCTTTGATTTGGGCGAGCACCCTGCTGCGGTGACTCAAATGACGGGAGAACAGCGTATCGTTGCCCTGTGGCGTCAGGTGGCTGAGCGCTGCGACTATCAATTGGACCAGGATCACTCTAATACCCGCGAGGTCTGGAAAGGGCCTCAGGAAACATGGGATGAGAAAGCGGGAGACTGCGAGGACACTGCCATTTTGCTAGCGGATGCGCTGATTTCAGCCGGCTTCGACGCCCGGGTCGCCATTGGATGGAACGGCAACATCGGCCAACACGCCTGGGTTGTGGTTCGATCTGGTGACAAACAGTATATTCTCGAGTCGACCTTGCAGAATGAGATCACTGAGGCAAATCTGGCTGATGTGGTGGATGCCTCCGCGTTTTACAAGCCTGAGCAGCTCTTTGACCGCAAGAACCTCTATTTCACTACGGCCCGTCCGGATAAGTTTGGGTTGGACTACTTTTCTCCTACGTTGTGGAGGTTTATTCCGACTGAAGCTTCGAAACAGGCTTCGACGAATCTTTCGGCCCGGTAGGTGGGCCAGCTGGCGGGCGATATGGTAGGTCGCTAGGCGATCCATCCAAATTGGCACGATATGCGCTGTATCAGTGGGTTGACGGGGCGGGGGTAGCTCATTACCGTCGCGGCCATGAAATTGCTTCGATTTGGCCCCGCCGGCTCTGAAAAACCTGGATTGCAGCTCAGTGATGGCTCGCGCATCGATGCCTCCGGATTCGGAATGGATTGGAACGTGGCGTTCTTTGCTGACCCAGCCAACTTGACTAAGCTCCAGACCTGGCTCGATCAAAACGGGGATTCTGCCCCGAAAATTGACGAGGAAGCTCGTCTGGGATCAGCGGTGGCACGGCCGGGTAAATTGATCTGCATTGGGCTGAATTTTTCTGATCATGCGGAAGAGGCTGGAATGGATATTCCGGGGGAGCCGATCGTCTTTTTCAAGGCAACCAGCGCCATGTGCGGTCCCAATGACAATGTGGTCATTCCAAGGAACAGTAAGAAGACTGACTGGGAGGTAGAACTGGCTTTTGTGGTGGGTAAAAAGGCAAGCTATGTCACTGAGGAAGAGGCACTTGATCATGTTTCAGGGTATGTTCTCCACAATGACTACAGCGAGCGGGAATTTCAGATCGAAAGAGGCGGTCAATGGGTCAAAGGCAAGAGCTGTGACACCTTTGCCCCGCTCGGTCCCTTCCTGGCGACAGCCGATGAAATCGAGGATCCTGAGAACCTGAATATGTGGCTCAAAGTGAACGGGGAAACCAAGCAGAACGGGAACTCGAATAAGCTGATTTTCGGCATCGCTCACCTGGTGAGCTACTTGAGCCAATTCATGACGCTGGAACCAGGCGACATTGTTTCGACTGGGACTCCTCCGGGAGTAGGGCTGGGCTTCGATCCTCCTCAGTTCATGAAGCCGGGTGACGTGGTGGAGTTGGGCATTGATGGCCTCGGCGCGTCACGGCAGGTGGCAATCGCGTGGGAGCGGTAGCGAGGAGTGATTGGTTGTTAGTTATTAGTGATTGGTCTGTGGGGTTGCTTGGAGGGCGAGAGCTGTGGTAGAACCGCTCCTACCTCTTTATGAAGACTCTCTGTGTAACTCTTTTTTTGATTGCTGTGTTCGTCGTGTCTGCGGAGGCTCGCTTGTTTACGGACGACCAAGGGCGCCAGGTCGAGGCCGAAATAGTCGGCGTGAACGGAGCCAATGTGGTTCTCGATCGAAATGGGCAATCCGCGCAGTGGCCTATCAACAAGCTTTCGAACGAAGATCAGGATTATGTGAAAGCTTGGCTGAAGGACTCACCAAGTTCCCCCAAGATCAGGGTAAATATCTGGGAGCGTGAAGGAATCGGGGAGGCGGGACGGTTTCAAGAGAAGTCGTCTGGATTGGAAATTCCCAAAAATATCCCGATGTTGAAGTCGACTGAGGAGACTGAGAAATATCGCTACTACGATGTCGATATGTCCAATCTGTCAGGCGTGGATGCCCGAGAGGTATTCTTGTCCTACGTGGTTTACGTGATTGATGAGACGAACAAAGTGGTCGATTTCGCTGGATCCGAGTCTGTCGAACTCATCAAGGCTGAAGGTCGTGAAACCCGAGCGACTCAAGCGGTCACCTATGTCCGAACGAAGACGACCAGCATGACGTTTAACGTGGGAGTGCTGGGCAATCTGTCGACAGGAACGAATACCGATCGTTCAAAAGAACGGTTCGGAGGCGCTTGGGCGCGGGTTTATTCTGCCGATGGGGAATTGCTGGGCGAACGCAAGCAGCTTCACGACGAGTTAGAGCGTCTCGACTTCAGATTTACCGGGAGCACGGGCGAAACTTTCGGTGAACTTCCTATCCTGGAGAGCTTTGAAAAATTGAAGGAGTTGTTGGATAAGCTCCCCAAACCGCCGGCCGGTTTTCCGAAGCCGCCTAGCGGGTTTCCTAAACCACCGGGGGGATTGCCGAAGCCTCCTTTTGGCCGACCGTAGTCACGTGGAAACGGATGAAGAAATTTCAAATCTGTCTCGTGTTTGCCTTGTTCGCTTTCTCGTCTTTTGTTTTGGCTGAGGACTGGCCGAATTGGCTAGGTCCGGAGCGAAACGGGGTCAGTGAGGAGTCTCTGACTGATGTGGCTGAGATTGGAGCGTCGCTCTGGGAAGGTGAGCTGGGAATCGGCTTTTCTTCCTTCGCTGTGGCGGAGGGCTCTCTCTATTCGATGGGGCATCGGGATGGAAAAGAAACGGTATGGAAGTTGTCCGCTCGAACCGGCGAAGTGGAGGGGCGATTTACCTACCCTGCTGAGCTGATGCCCAATCTTCACGAAGGTGGCCCCGGCAGCACTCCGACCGTTTCTGATGGGTGTGTCTACACGATGAGCAAGGATGGCCTGTTCCATGTCCTTTCGGACGATCTCTCTCAAGTGGTCTGGAAGAAGGACATGATGGAAGTTTCTGATCTCAAAAATGTGCCGGAGTGGGGGTTCGCGGCGTCACCGGTGATCTTGGACGATCTAGTGTTGGTCGAGGCAGGAGCGACCTTTGCCTTCGATCGTGGATCGGGCGAAGAACGCTGGCGCAGTGAGACTTACCGGCCGGGATACGGCAGCCCGCAGGTGTTTTCGGTTGGAGGAGAGACTTTTGTGGCTGTGCTGAAAACTGACGGGCTCGTCGTCCTGGACGCGGAAAACGGGAAGACCCTGGGATTTGCGATGTGGCGGACTAGCTTTCAGACGAATTCGACGACGCCACTGGAAATCGAAGAGGGGCGTCTCTTCATCTCGACGGGGTATGATCAAGGGTGCTCGTTGTTCTCGTTCAATGGGCAGACGCTGACCTCACTCTACGAGAATCGAAATATGTGCAATCACATGGGGAATTCCGTTTTGCGGGACGGCTTTCTCTACGGGTTTGATGGCACCGCCCACCGAGGGCGGCCAGTGGAGTTCACCTGCCTCGATCCTGAATCCGGGGAGAAGCGATGGCACCTTGAAGGGCTCGGATATGGCTCCGTGCTGGGCGCGGGAAAAGACCTCGTGGTGTTGACGGAGGCGGGTGAACTCTTGATCGGAGCCGCTTCACCGGATGGCTTTGAGGAACGATCCCGGGCTCAGATTCTTGAGGGGCGTTGCTGGACGCCGCCGGTGCTGGCCAACGGAGTGCTCTATGCGCGCAATGCGGCAGGTCGAATCGTGGCCCACCGGTTAGTAATACCATTTCGATGGTGAAACTGGTGGAATGGCTGAGTCGAACCTTTTCTAGCGCTAGGCGCTGCGAAGGCGCGATGCGGGGGCCGCCCCGCGGGCATCGCAACTGAGCAGGAACAAAGCGATTGGAAAGATTTGGCCAGCGTCCCAACCCTTCCGCGAAGCGCTCACTTCCCCCCCCCTAAAAGTCCCTTCATTCCTCCAGTTTCACTGTTGAGATGGTATCAAGTGACCGAAAGGGGCGAGGCTTAGGTCAAAGCCTGCTTCGTCTTCTCTACCAGTTTTACCTCTTGAATGACCATCGTTTTATCGATCGCTTTGCACATGTCGTAGATGGTCAGGGCGGCGACGCTCACGGCAGTGAGGGCTTCCATTTCGACGCCTGTTTTTGCGTCAGTGCGGACGGTGCAAGTGATGCGGACGCCATTGGGTTCAATCTCGAAATCGATCGCCACCTTGGTGAGGGGAAGTTGGTGACAGAGGGGAATGAGGTCGGCTGTTTTCTTGGCTGCCTGAATGCCTGCGATGCGGGCGACCGCGAGGACATCACCTTTTGGCACATCGCCATCGCTGATCGCGGAGACGGTGGCGGCTTGCAGTTCGATGAAGCCTTCGGCAACGGCTTCGCGGCGGACAATTTCTTTGTCCGATACATCGACCATGGCGGCCGAGCCATCTTCGCGAATGTGCGTGAGTGAGGTAGCGCTCATACGTTAAACTAAAGGGTGAAAAGGACTCAGGTAAAAGGTAAAAGGTGACTATGAGAAGTTACTTGGTCGTGAAATGGGCTCTGCTCTTGTGTTTTTGCGTTGTCGGTCTTCAAGCAGAGGACGAAAAACGCCATTTGATGCGGGTCGAAAAGGACGATGCCCACATCACCATCATTCGGGGGGATCAGGTGATCCTACGCTACAATAAAGTGCCAACGACGGATGCGGCAAAGAACGAGCCGTTTTATTCCCGGTCTGGCTACATTCACCCGATTTATTCTCCGTCGGGGAAGGTGGTGACAGGAGACTATTCTCCGGATCATAAGCATCAGCACGGGCTGTTCTTTGCCTGGACGAAGACGGAAATTGAAGGACGTCAGCCTGAGTTCTGGAATCAGAAGCTCGAAAAAGGGAGGGTGTCTTTTTCGCGGGCTTATTACAAAGACACCATCGTAGGAAGTAATGATAAGGTGTCTTTTTCGGTCGAGCACTTGTGGGAGGATCTCACTGCTGAGGGTGGACCGAAACCGGTCTTAAAAGAAACCTGGACGGTGACTGCCTATAACGCCGGCGACGATCGGTTTGTGTTTGATATCGAGGCCGTCCAGTGGTTGCAGGGGCCGAATCCACTGACGGTTGAGAAGTATCACTACGGTGGCATGGCGATCCGGGGGACGACTCAGTGGATGCCCGAATCGAAAGAGGCCGAACCAGTCGGAACGATGGTGACGAGTGAAGGTCTGGAACGGATTGAGGGAAATCACAGCCGACCTGATTGGGTGGCGATGCACGGCCCGGTCGATGACGGGCACGCCGGCTTTGCTGTGATCAGTGATGCTCGTAATTTTCGCGCACCACAGTGGGTTCGCTTGCATCCGTCGATGCCATACTTTGTGTTTTCGCCAATGGTGGAGGAGCCTTTTCAGATCGTGTCGGGCAAGCCATACGTATCGAGGTTCCGCTACGTGATTTTTGATGGTGAGCCGGATGAGAAAATCATCGAGCGAGAGAGTGCCAAAGAGCGTTGAAGGGGGTGATTGACCGCTAACCGCCTATCGCAATCATCCGGCGTCCCGGCTGATAGTTTTCGCGGAATTCATGTTGCTCCGGCTTCTTGGCGACAACGTTGAGGAAAAATTTGGCGACGTCTTCGTCGGTCATATCCGGATTACGGAGCACCTCCCTCATATCAAACTCGAGATGACTGCCGAGACAGGGGCGTAACTTGCCTTCGCAGGTTAGCCTGAGCTTGTTGCAGGTCTCGCAGAAATGGAGGTTAGTCATTGCCCCGATGAATCCGATGAGCTGGCCGGTATCGGGCAGTTCGTAGTAGGTGGATGGGCCGTTGGTGCGATAGTCAGGGCGAGGTGTCAGTTTGCCCAGCTGAAACTCGATCTGCTTTTTCGCTGAGCCCGCAGCAAGGAAATTGTCTTCGGTTAGGACATGGGAAGAGCTGACTGGCATCAGCTCTATGAAACGGAGCAGCAGTTTTCGGTCGTCGGCGAACTTGATGAGATCGACTAGCTCATGCTCATTTTTGTGCCTCATCAGCACGGAATTGATTTTGATTTTTTCGAATCCGGCTTCTCTGGCCGCGTCGATTCCTTCGATGGCTTTCTCAAGGAAATCTCGACCGGTCGTTTCCTGATAAGCGGTCGGGTCGAGGGTATCCAGTGAGATATTGACCGTACGGACACCGGCGTCCTTCAGCGCCCGGGCCGTGGTGATGCCCTCTTTGGTTGGCTTGGAAAGAAGGGTTCCGTTGGTGGAGATCCCGATATCGTCGATCCCTTTGATGTCTTTCAGTTGATCGAAGAACCAGAGCACATTGCGACGAGTGAGCGGTTCGCCTCCAGTGATCCTAACTTTGGAAATTCCCTGTGAGGCACCAACTCGAATGACGCGAAGGATTTCTTCGTAGCTCAGTATCTCGTCGCGGGTGAGCCACTCCTGCTCCTCATGAGGCATGCAATAATGGCATCGCTCATTGCAGCGGTCGGTGACCGAGACACGAAGGTAGTTGATGCGATGGCCGAAAGGATCTTCCATGGGCTATCGACGGCTCTGTTCCCAGGCAACCACTCGGTTTCCTGAAAACTCGACCGTTTTGGCAATGTAAGGAATGAAATCGACGCCTGTGTTGATGTTCATGGGGCCAACTCGATTATATCCACGGCGGCCGTATCCGTCATAACGGTCGTAGAAGGGCGAGCGAGGAGAGTAGGGACCGATGTTGTATCCCACTGAGGTTGACTGAACGGGTTCACTGCCTAAATAGCTCCAAGTTTCGGCGGCCTTGCCGTTTCGGCTGCTTTTGCGAACTCGATCGGGTCGACCCCAGGCGAGAGTGACGGCGTCTTTTGACATGCCTTCGGTGACTTGGCCGCGGTTGACTCGTTCTTTGTCGCGGGTCGACAAATTGGCATACTGGGTCGGATTTTGCGAAATACGATGTTCAGGCCCTGTTGCGCAGGAAGCGAGCATGGAGCAGGCGATCAAAGGAGCTGTCAGAGATGCAAAATTCCGGATCATGAACAGAGGAGGGTTGTTCCCTCTATTGTCCATAATCTTGGCGAAATATCGAATGAAATATTTGAGGGTTTGTTTTCAATTGGCCCGTCAGGTAAGGGCCTATCGTTAAGCGGGTTCACTGAACGAGTTCCGGGTCGCCCGGCTTCCAAGTCTTGTCATAGAATGGTTCAAGAGGTCCATAGAGACGAAGAATTGTGTTCCAGCCCTTGCTCGAATCGGTCTGGATCCAGTTGTTCTCTTGCCCTTTGGGTGGCGTGGGTCCAAAAAAGACATCGTAGGAGCCGTCTGTATTCTGCTTGAGGCCCTCCTTGTTGCTATCGACACCCGGGAAGCGCTGATCCGTCTGGAGCATGGCGCGGCTCTGGTTGTCATAGAGGGTGAAGGACCAGAAGTCCTTTGCCGGAATGTCCTTTGGAAGATTGATCTTATAAGTCTTGCTGCCGTCGAGAGCATTGCCGTCCTTGTCGAGGTAGGCGATGGCATACTGTGATCCCTTGCCGACGTTCTTGATCGCCATCGCCGGGGTGATCCCCGTGGCGTAGAAGTGCATGTAGATGCGGGAATCCAGCAGGCGCTCTCCGTCCAGCAGGAAGTCATAGCGACCATCGAAGAAAGGGTTGGTCCAGACGCGCTCACCGGGATAGAGGTAGTGCCGCTGATCACTGGGCCGGGCAGTTTTGGCCCGGGCGATGACGGAGCCAATCTTGGCTGCATCGGTCAGGATCTTCTTCATCCGGGCATCCGGATTGAACTTCTGGCCCTTCTTGATGCCGATCGTGGCCAGGAGCCCACGAGTTTCGGGATCGAGTCCTTCCAAGGGCTCGTCCTGGACGGTCTTGTCGAGTTCTTCCCAATAACCGTAGTCCATCCGGTGGATGGTATTGTCGACCATGCCCGAGACGTTGATGAAGGTCATCTTCGGCTGGCTGTCCTTTTGGGAGAGCGGGTAGATGCGGAAGAGCTCCTTGGTCGCATCGACGGCTGGCTTCGGCGAGCCATCGACTTGGAAGCCACGCCAGATGACCCAGTTTCCGTGCGTTGATGATTTTGCGACATGATAGCCTTCTGGCACATCCCCGTCATATCCGGGCGGGAGGATCAGAAACTTCCCGCCCTTACCCTTGTCCGGTCCGGCATTGCCGAAATCCACCACGTACTTGAACCAGGCATCATTGATGAACCCCAGCACGCTGGGAGGTGTCTCGATGACCATGGGCTCGTCGCCGAGCTCCAGCCAGGAAGCCATGTAGACCGAAGTGGTATTGGGTGTCAGCCAAAATGCCTTTGAGTCCATCAGCTCTTCGAACAGCATGGCGGTTGTATTCGGCGGCCCGTGCTTCCTGAGCCCGTGCTCCATGGCGGCCATCGAGGAAATAGGGATGCAGTTTAGAAAGGCTTCGGTCGCTCGATTGAGATCGAGGTGGTCGTAGACCTTCTGAGTCGTCTCCAAATCGGGAACACCATTGACAGAAGTTAGAGTGCCGATGGATGTCTCCAGTTTGTCAGGAGTCGCAACCCCTTCCGGGATCTCGGTGGTCATCTTCATCTTAGGCGCTTCGGCCCAGGCGTTCATTGCGAGCGCGCCCAGGAGGGCGCCGCTGAGTATACTTATTTTTTTCATTGGTCTAATATTTTGGGGTTGATTCCTCGTATGCTCACTTCACCAGATCGGGCTTAACCGGGTTGATCGTCTTATCGAGCGCCGGCTGGCTCACCCCGTAGTTACGCACGATGTAGTTGAACTCGTTGCCGCCGGAGGTGAGGTTGTTGATTTTGCCTTCGGCGTTGAAGTGGACCGTGATGGTGCCGTCTTCGTTTGGTTTCCACGTGTAGCTGTTGATGTGGGAGTCGCCTTCCATCAGGTAGCCGTTCAGGTCGTAGACAGTGAAGGAAGTGAAGAACTTGTTGTTGGGATCCGAAAATGTCACCGAGTGGGGGACATCGCCCGGGATGCTCTCTGAGGAGTTGTAGGTGTTCGACACATTCACCTCAGTCACCATGCCACCCCAACCGGCCGCGTTCGACCAGGTACGGTGCTCTTGATTGACCGGAGTTTTGCCATCGCCATACGTAAAAGAGATTCCTGACTCTAGCATTTTCTTGTTGTACTCGGCGGTGAGAGCATGGAGTTGCTCTTGATTGAAAGCGGGCATCACATAGGGGGTAGTTCCACTGCCTTCTACCTTGATTCCTTTCTGGGCGGCATAGGCTTCTTCAAAGGAGGCCTTGTCGTGTCGATCCTTCACTACTGTCCGCACGGCGATGAAGAGATATTCTGAATCATCCTTCACCTCGAAGGTTCCTGGCTTAGCAAAGAAGAACGGAGTGTAGCCATCCGTGTCGAGAATCATGATGGACTGGTAGAGCCCTGACTGGGGGATAGTCACACTCATTTCACCATCGTTGTGAAACACACCGACACTGTAGAGCGTGTCGAGGTTCATTCGAATGGTTGGCGCGTCGGGGCCAATCGGTGAAAGCTCCGTGCGGTGAACCATTGTGTTGTCCGAGCCAAGCTTGACCCAGTTGTTGAAATTCCGGGCGGTTTCGGCCTGGTTGTAGTTCTCGTAGCCGACGTCGATGGACTGGGCAGCGGTGTTTTCGGCGCTCCTCTCCCCACAGGAGAGGAGTGCCAAGGCGGGTAGGATGTAGAGGATAGATTTCATAGCTTCAGTAGAGTTTGAGTTTGAGTTTGAGTTTGAAAGACGCCCAGTGAAAGCAAATTCTCATCGCCGGGTTGATGATATCGCTGTTTCACGAGTTCGGCTTTGGTCGCCACGGCGGAGGATATTGGATGGCTACAGGCCAAGATGCCTGAGTAGATCGGCATTAGTTTCTTCATTCCTTTTTGTTAGAGGAATTGAGTTTGCGGGAGCCGTTTGCTCCGCGTATTCTCAGACTATGTCATTCCTCTCAGTCGAGAACCTGACCCTATTGCGACAGAAGAGGCGTCGTCGCTGGTTTCAGTATGAACTGGAAGAGGAAGTGTTGATCGAGGATATCAGCTTTTCGATTGAGCGGCGACGTAGCCTTGGGCTGGTCGGTGAGGAAAAGAGCGGCAAATTTGCCCTGACCCTGGCCTTGTTGAAGCTACACGAAGTGGCGAAGGGGACGATTACCTTCGCTGATGTCGAAACAACATCCTTGGGGGACCGGCATTTCCGGAGGCTTAGAAAGCAACTTCAGGCGGTCTTTGCTGACGATTTTGGGCAACTCACTTCGACTCTAACTGTCGATGAAATTTTTGGTGAGGTGCTTCAGTTGTGGTTCAGACAGGAAGGGAAGGAGCAGTGGCAGCACCGGGTGGAGTCTGTGATGGTCGCTTGTGGTCTGCCAGAGGCCTTGAGGGCGCTTTATCCTGCTGAATTGGATGCGGTAGAAAGGCAGCAGGTGGCTCTGGCGAGGGCTCTTTTATCGGAACCTGGTTTGTTGATTTGCCACCGTTTTACCCACGGGTTGGATTCGGTCGAACAGGCTGAGCTGTTGAATCTGATCATGAGAGTGAGAGAGGACTTTAAGCTTACTTTGATGGTGGCAACTGATGACCTTGCGGTCGCTCATCAATTGAGCGATGATATCGGAATTCTGCACCGTGGGAAGTTACTTGAGTTGGGTAAATCCGACGATGTGGTCAATCGCCCTGAGCATGAATACACACGACGGCTGGTGAGCTGTTCGGTGTGACTGTTTTTCAGAATCAATGACCCCGCTGTTGCGAAAATTTCTTGGCATGAACTGGCTGCTCGTAGCCAACATGTTGGGGCTGCTCATTTTCGGAGTGTTTGCCGTCTACAGCGCCTGCTGGATGAGGGACGAATTGGCGCTTGCGACGAAGTGGCGCGACCAAGTCTATTGGATCGCGCTGGGCTTGGTCTTTTTCTTCGTGGCGAGTTTGGTCGATTATAAGTGGATCAAATATCTGGGGCTACCTTTGTATCTCGTTTCTACCGGGATGCTTATTTACACGACCTACTACGGTACCGAGATCAATGGAACGCGAGCCTGGCTCGATGTGGGGCCCATGCTGATTCAGCCATCGCAGCTGGCCATGGCCGGTGGTCTGGTTATGCTCTCGTTGATCCTCTGCACGCTGCATACGATGCATCCGAGTTTACGTAATCCATTTGTTCGTCTGATGGTCAGTGGGTTGATCGCCCTGGTTCCTTTTGTCTTTGTCCTACTGCAGGGAGATTTCGGATCTGCTCTTGTATGGGTGCCTGTCTACGGGGCGATGGTTCTGATCGGAAATGTGCCCTTCCGCTATCTGATTGTGATCGTCCTTTCCGTGACGATGTTTCTGCCGTTCGCGTTCTTTTTCGGTCTGAAAGACTACCAGAAGAAGCGAATCACGACCCAGATCGAAATGCTGCAGGGGAAAAAGGTGGATGTTTTAAACGAAGCCTACAGCGCCTATAACAATCTGCTCGCGATTGGGAGCGGGGGCTGGAGTGGGAAGGGTTTTAAGAATCCTGACTCGATCAATAACAAGGGATTCATTTCTCCGGACACGGCGATTAATGACTTTATTTTTCCTGTGTTTGCCGAGGAGTTCGGTTTCCGAGGCAGTCTGTTGGTGTTGAGCGGGTTTATGCTCTTGTTATTGCAGTGCATCTACGTGGCGTTTTACAGTCGTGATCTGATGGGGCGATTATTGGTCGTGGGAGTGGTGGGGCTGCTATTTGCCCATATTTATCAAAATGTCGGCATGAATCTTCTTATCATGCCGATCACAGGGATTCCGCTGCCGTTCATCAGTTACGGAGGTACTTTCATGGTGGTCTTGTTATTCCTGATGGGATTGGTCCAGAGTGTGTGGGTTCATCGGATTGATCCCGAAGCAAGGAAGGCTGCGCCGAGGCTGAGGGTGGAGCATCTGGACTGATCGGCGGCGAAATTCAGTTCTGAGGGTAAATTGGAAAACTCTTGATCTGGACAGTTGCCACCTAGTCCGCTTCCATGTAATTATTAAGCTCCCCGCAGGGTTTTTCCCGCCTGATGATTGAAGTAAAGGAACTCACTAAACGCTATGCCGGAAGGACCGCGGTCGATTCGATCTCGTTCGACGTGGCGAAGGGCGAAATCGTGGGCTTTCTTGGTCCCAACGGGGCGGGGAAAAGTACGACGCTTCGAATGCTGACCTGTTTTCTTTCGGCGTCTGAAGGATCGGCCAAAGTGGCGGGATTCGATATCTATAATGATTCTATCGAGGTGCGGCGCCGCGTCGGTTATATGCCGGAGAACGTGCCGCTTTATCCGGACATGAGGGTTTCCGAGTATCTTCGATTTCGGGCTCGAATCAAAGGATTGGGCTATCGCGAGTCGAAGCGTGCCGTGGGAGAGGCAATGGACATTTGTAGTCTGGCCGAAGTGGAGCGGAAGATGATCGTGACACTCTCGAAGGGATATAAGCAGCGGGTTGGATTGGCTGATGCATTGGTGAATAAGCCTGAATTGTTGATTCTCGATGAACCAACCAATGGGTTGGACCCGAATCAGATTCGCCAGGCTCGCGAATTAATTAAGAGACTGGGTGAGCGACATACCATACTGATCTCGACTCATATTTTGTCGGAAGTCGAAATGACCTGTGGTCGGGTTATTATTATTGACCGCGGAAAAATCAGAGCATCAGATTCTCCCAAGAACCTGATTCGCCGATTGCGCCGGCCAGGAGAGATATTGCTCGAAATGAGCGGCGATGCCGAAGCTGCAGCCAGGAAAATCAGGTCGATCGAAGGAGTGAACGAAATTCAGGAAATCGATCATCGTAAAAAGTGGATCACGTTCTCGATTGCGACAGATCCTAATGTCGATGTGCGCGAGGAGGTTGCAGAACTGATGCGCCTCGAGAACTGGAAAATTCGGGAATTAGCGAGTCGGGCCGCATCGCTGGAGGATGCTTTTGTCGATCTGGTCCAACGGGACCCGGTCCAACGGGACCCGATCCAAGCGGACTCCGACGAAACCGGTGAGAAGAGCAAGGAAACACAAAAAGAAGAAGGCGACGACGCTTCTTCAAAATCCGACTCGGAGGAGTCGACAACCTGACGACGGAGCAATTTTCCTAATTAGCACCTCATGCGGTCCTTTTTAATCATATTCCTGAAAGAGATACGGTCGTTTTTCCTATCGCCGCTGGCTTGGGTGGTGATGGCTCTTTTTACCTTTCTGAATGGCTGGCTCTTCGCGAGTATGGTCAATGCGATGCGGCTTCGTGTCAGTTCGCGGAGCTTGGTGTACAATTTGTTCGATTCAGGTTGGTTCTGGATGGGCTTCTTCATTCTCTTTCCTTTGATCACAATGCGGCTTTTTGCGGAAGAGCGGAAGATGGGTACGATAGAGGGATTGCTCACTGCTCCTGTTCGAACATCCGAGGTGTTACTTGGTAAATACCTCGCGACAGTGGTGGTCTATCTCGTCATCATCATGCCGATGTTTCTTTTCTTCCCCTTGTTTCAGCTCGTTACGGGGGAGCAGGCCGCGTATCAAACGGGAGCGATGTGGGGTAGCATGTTAGCATTTTTGCTAGTTGGATTGTTTAATGTTGCCATTGGCACCTTGGCGTCCGCAATGACATCGAATCAGCTGATTGCGGCGATGCTGACTTTCGTCTTTGTGATGCTCCACTACTATTTTGGGTTTCTGCTGAACCATTCTTTGATTCAAGATTCAATCTGGACCGAAGGCATGGCCTACTTTTCTACGACGGATCACATGCACGCTCTGACCGAGGGTGTGATCGACTCAGGGCCTATCGTTTATTACGTCAGTTTCAGCGTAGTGCTTCTCTCGGTTACTCACCATATCTTGGAATCACGGAAGTGGCGAACCTAGAGCGCCCTTAAACTTGCAATGGCAAAAAGTTCACAGAATCAGGATAAGGAAAAGGCAGCAGGCACGTCTGTGACTGGTCCTACCAAGTCTGCCCGGAAATTGGCGCGTTATCGCACTGCCGGACTGGTGGTGGTGCAACTGATACTGATTGCGATCGTGTTCCTGCAGGTGAATTACCTCAGCTGCCGTCGACACATTTCCTGGGATCTCACTCAAAACAGGAGGTTTACCCTTTCTGAGACCACCAAAGGATTTTTGGGGAGTCTAGGCGGCGACGTGCGTCTGGTAATGGCATTTCTTGGGACCTCCGATTTGCATTCCGATGTGAAGGGCTTGATGTCTGAGTATGATCGCCTTGGTGGCGATCGCGTCACGGCTGAATATTTGGATCTGAGTCGAAGTCGGAGCAGAATCGCCGAGTTGAAGGACCAATATCAGTTGCAGTTTGGTGGGAATCAGATCCTCATTCTGGGCGAGACAGGTAGGATTAAAGTAATCAGTGCCGAAGAACTGGTGAGCCGGGATTCGAATACTGGGCGGATTGTTGAGTTTAAGGGGGAAGAGGTGATCACTGCTTCTTTGCTCGAAGTGACTGAGCAAGAGCAAAAAAAGATCTATTTGATTACGGGACGTCGCCGGGCTGATCAATTGGTTCCAATCGCGGCCCAATTGCAACCTCTTGCCAATGCGCAGAATGCTCGTCTCGAGAGTCTTTCGTTGGAAGGCCGGCAGGATATTCCTGCCGATGCCAATGCGCTGTTTTTCCCAGGCAATAGTTCGGACCTTTCTGAAAGAGAAGTGAAATTGATCAGAGACTACTGGGAGATTCAGCAGGGCGGGTTAATTGTATTTCTCGACCCGAATTCTGAGACGCCAAATCTCAATACGCTCCTTCGCGATAACGGCGTCGGACCTCATGGTGACCGGGTCTTGAGTGTGCTCAGTATTCCGGGGGTTACCTCAAAGAAGACCTATGATGTTCCTGTCGTGCTATTGCCTGGTAAAGGTCCAACTCGTGACCTGCCTGCGCTTTCGATGCAACTCAACGGTCAAACCGAGTCACTCGACGTGTTGTTCGATGACGATTTACTTCTTTCAGAGAACATTCGGCCTCTGCCTCTTATGATAGCAGGTGAGGGATTCTGGGGAGAGACTGAGTTTCAGAACGAAGAAGTATCGTATAATCCCGACCTGGATCATGGTCAGCCAGATTTGGTCTTCACGGCTGCTTCCGTCGAAAAGGGAAAACTGGGCGACCCGGATTTTGAAGAAGGCAGTTCGAGACTGGTTGTAGTGGGGAATGCCAATTTGATTTCACAGGATGGAAATACCTCGAAAGTGGGGGCAGACTTCACGATGGCTTCGATCAACTGGGTTATGAATCGGGAGGAGCTGATAGGGATTACTCCGCGACGCCCCACCGCTTTCACTCTGAATATCAGTCCCGCTGATTTTGGATTGCTGCAGTCGGTCATGATCTTTTTAATGCCAGGATTGGCACTGATTATTGGCGGAGTGGTTTGGATGAAGAGGAGAGCTTAACCTATGAGAATCACCACGACAGCAGCTCTCGCGATCATTACCATTATTTTGGCTGTGGTGATCTGGGGTGTCGATAGAGATCCGGGTTTAGGCGACGAGGCAGCCGGGAGGGCGAATGTTCTGGTTCGGTTTGATCCGAACCTGGTGGATCGAGTCGTGGTCGAAAAGGGTCAGTCAAAAACATTGATGGAGAAACGTAACGGATTTTGGTTCTTTACTGAGCCGGAAGTCGACCGAATTGATGCAGGTTTGATCGCAGTGTTGCTCGATCAATTTAATCATCTCACCATCGTTGATCGAATTGATATCGAAGGCGGTGACTTGAGTCCGGAGACCATCGGGGTGGAAGGGGACAATGCCCTGAAAGTAACCGTGGAAGGTCCGATAGAGGAGGATGGGAAAAATAGATTTCAAGAAGTGTTGATCATGGGAATCGAGGCGCCGCGAGCTGAATCGATGTATGTCAGGAACGAAATTGAAGGTCAGACTTATGTGGTGGACGGCAATCCTCGCAAGTGGCTGGAGCGACCGACTGAAACGCTTAGGGATGCCCGTTTGATTAGCGCGCCTGCTGAGGGGATCGTTCAACTTGTTGTTCGCAATTCAACGGGCGAAGTGGCTTTGCAGCGTCGTATTACTCCTCCCAAACAAGAATGGTCTATTTCGAAACCCATTCAGACTTGGGCTAGTCGTGAAGTGATGGATCAGCTGTTGGCGGATTTGGTGGCCTTAAAAATTGAATCGGTTGAATCCGGGGATTCGGATGAGGAAATTCCGTCGCCATTGCCTGACGATGCTGCTGTATTGCAACTGCAGGTTTTCGGGGTTCCGATTCCATTGACGCTATACATCAAGCAAATTGAAGAGCCTCCAGTGAAGGGGGCTCCGGCATTGGTCGAAGTTCGCATTTCGGATCGACCGGCTGTTTTTCGATTGCACAGTCAGATTCTAAACAAGTTACCAAAAACGGCGGATGATTTGCGCGACCGCACCTTGGCCAGGATCCCAATGTTGTATTTGGATTCGATAGTAATTCAAAGTCGAATCGATCCTTTAGTGTATCTAAAATCAGAGCGACAAGAAGAAGGGATTCGCTGGGATGTGAAGGTGAACAACGAGTTGTTGTCGGCAAACTTGAACCTGGTTTCCAAACTGGTTTCGGGCGTCAATGAAGCGGCGATCCAAGACTTCTCCGCTGACGATGCAGATCATCTTGAGGAATTTGGGTTGAAGCCCGCCGCTCGTCGCGTCACGTTTAATCTTAAGTTTCCCGGACAGCCGAATCAGGATGGAAGTGCCGGTCCGATTCAAGAACTGCAGCGATCATTGAACCTGGGTTGGAAAGAGGGAGATGAACACCGGCTATTTGCGAATTTTGAGGGTGAGCCTCACGTCTACGAGTTGGATCCCAGTTTTGTCAGCTTGATTCCCACCCATCCCATCAAGTGGCGTTCATTAAATGTGCTGACCTTCAACCCGTTTCATCTTGAGTCGATAACCCGAGATCAGCCTGGCGGAGAAAAGCTGAAACTGGATTACGAGTATCGTCGGGATAATTGGAAGGCGTTGAGGAATGGGGTTGATGTCACTCCGAGCTTGGATATCTCCGCTGCGCGAAGGCTTAGAGACAGGTTAGGGGCTCTGACTGCTAGGGGGAGGTATCTCTCACTGGCGACGGCGTATGAGGCATTGGAGGATCCCAGTGTTCGGTTTGTCATCGTTACGAATGAATTTGATCCAGAAATTGGTAAGGCTCGTCCGAAGACCTATGTTATAAATCTTGCTCCATCTCCGGCCCATAATATCTACTTCGGTCAGATTGAAGGACTCCCCGATGTATTTTATCTGGATCATGAAACCTATCGCGACCTCATTAGACCCGTTACGACCTCAAGGATTACGAATCCAAAGTAGTGAATCCTCTCGACGGTCTCGAGTTTGCTCGATCATTTTGCTGCTAGCCGGTACTGCGTTGATAGTTGGTTGTGGCGATGAAGGGGCTGGCATATCGAGTCGTGATACGGAATTAACGCGCTTGGATGAACTTGCGGAAGCCGCTGCTCCACAGGGCGCTTATGAGCAGGTGTGCCTCGCTTGTCATGGCGAGAAGGGGCAAGGGAAGGAAGAGTTGTTGAGTCCATCGATCGCAGGTCTTCCTGCTTGGTATATCGAGGAACAGTTCAGAAAGTTTCAAGATGGGAAACGGGGTGCTCACATGGAAGATGTTCAGGGGCAGCAGATGCGAGCGATCACGCTGAGTCTGACCGATCAGCAGATTAAAGATGCCGCGGAGACAGTTTCGAAGTTCCCGGTTATCTTAACCGAACTGCCTTCCGATGAAGTGGATCTAGCGAAGGGTCGGAGGCTTTTCGCGAATGAGTGCATGGCGTGCCACCGCTACAATGGAAAGGGTGAAGCCGTTTTTCATAGTGCTCAACTCATATCGCTCAATCGCAGCTATTTGAGAAGACAGTTGGAGAACTTTCATTCAGGTAAACGTGGTGCTCAGCCCGGTGACATCTACGGCAAAAAGATGGTGGACGTGAGTTCGCGCCTGGGAGATGAAGAAATTGATGCCCTGGTGGATTATATCGGCGCTCTCGCCCACGGCGATGATCCGAGGCCTGAAAGAGAGCGCTGATTCAGCTTTGATTAGGTGGGCCTTTATCTCGATGCTAGTGCATTCTCGATCACTCTGCGAATGTGGCGTGTATGGCGGAGAGGGGACAGCACAGGCTGTTCATCAGCAACCCGGGTTTCGAGAAGCAGAATCGCTTGGCTTTGCGCGGCGGATGGGTATTTGGATGTTTCTTTAAGGCCACTGATTGTAATGAGGCGGTTCACATATTCGATTTGAAGGGCCTCCCGGAAGCTGTCGACCTCCTGGTTTGGATCTCCATCCATGATTGCACCGTCCAGCGATGTCATCATGGTATCGAGATCGTATTCATTTCCGTAAAGGCCGGAATCGATGATGCGCTCAAGGGTGTTTTCGTGGAGTAATTGATTTAGGACTTCCTTCTGGATGGAGAGGATTCTGTCGTGAACTTTGGGGTCTTCGTTAGCGTCGAGATCAAAGAACTCAAATCCGCGTCTTTGTAGCTGCAGTCGGGTGATGAGCGAGGCCGAAAACTCGATCGCACCTGGGCCGAAGAGATGCCGGGTCAAATGACGTATTGCAGATTGCTGATGTTCCGCTGAAACGGGGGTAAAAGGGTTTTCGGCGGCTCCATTTTGGCCGACAAAGGAGCGGTCAACATAGACGCCTCCGATGAAGCGGGAAATGGTGACGGAAGCCCTTTCGTAGTCTCGCATCAGAGAGGCAAATGCGGTTCTCAATTCGTGATAGCTTTCGCCTTCAACAGGAAACTGATCGACCAGTTTTGGCAGGGTGAGTTTGATCAAGGTGATCTGATCCACGGCATGTTCGACGGGCTCGCTGGTGAGGTCATTGATCATGGCTCGGGGATCAATTCCCCGGCCGGCAGACCTCATGTCATCAGCGTCGTTGGCGAAGGCATGTTCGGGTCGAGTTGACTCAGCGAGGGCCTTTTGGGATTTGTCGTCTGTATCGTAACCGTAGCGAATAGCCCAATGGTCGTAGGGCCCCGGAACAGTGGTGTAGTAGTGACCTTGTTCCTCGGGATCGATCGCGAGATTGATGGGGGAGTAATCCATGACGGACCCCGTCAGGCCGGTGACTGCGGTGAGTTCTTTGTTGTGGATCTGTTTGCGGTCATAGAGGTGACTCGAACGAAAATTGTGATTCAAGCCGAGGGTGTGCCCGACCTCGTGAAGGACGAGATCAGTCAGTGCCTGCCGGACCAGTTCTTTCATCTCGACGGGGCCATTCCCAAGCTTGGCACTCTGAGCCCGCAATATTGCGCCGCCAGCAATTCGATTGCTGTGGAGGCAGTCTCCAAACTGACAAAAGTGCCTCGCTGCGGAATTGCTAGCAAAGGGGGTTACGTCGCTAGACCGGCCACCCAGATTGACCACTTCGTTTAATCGAATCCGGTTGGTCAGAAAGACATATTCGAGCATGATGTCTGCACCCAGGATCTCTCCGGTTCTCGGGTTAACAAAACTGGGGCCATATCCGCCAAAGGGGGGGTCGGGAGATGAGGTCCAACGGAGAACATGGTGGTTGATGTCATCAGCGTCCCAATCTGCGTCATCGGGTTGAATTTTGACTTCGACGGCGTCGACAATGCCTGCTGCCTCAAAGGCGAGATTCCAAGCGAGGACTGCATCGCGAATCGTATCTCGTAACTCCACCGGAGTGGTGTTCTCGATCCACCAAACGAGCGGCTCGACTGGCTTCGACTTCGCGGCGCCAGGTTTCTTCTTCCTGATGTCCCATCGATGAATGAAGTCCCGGTAGGGGGCGCTAGAATGGGAGGTGAGATCGGTTACCTGGGTAGTGAAGTAGCCGACACGCGGATCATCGAATCTCGGTTCGTATTCGTTGTCCGGCATTTCGATGAAGGTGTGCTGGACTTTGATCGTAACAAATCGTGAGTCAGCAACATCACTTTCTCCCGCCTTGGATGGATGAAGGTTCTCGAAGACATACTGAATCCGGAACAGTGTGTTGTCAGGGTAGTTCTTTGTTTCAAGGAACCGGGTGCGGTCTTTCGATAGGTCGCCTAGTTTGAATTTCTCTTCTTTTTCCTCTTTAGGTTTTGCAGGCTTCAGTTGGCGGAGAAATTCGCTCAGGAAGACATCGTCGGCTTCGATGAGATGGCGTCCCGTTTTTTTGTCGCTCGCAACAATCTTCTGATTGGCGAGAATCGCATCGGAGACATTGGCAGTGGCCGCGCGTTTAAGGGCGCTTTCGGGATTGAAGTAGAAACTGGTATTTTCAGCAACGAACTCGATTCTCTGGAAGTGTCTTCTCAGTGAAAAAACGCGCGAATCACTGAATTGTCCGCGGAAGAGGCCGAGGCTGGCGACGCCATCCAGAGTGTGGCTGAAGTGGATGAACTCTGGTTTTTCAGTATCGGAAGCGATCTGCTTCTCAGTGATTTCCAGATAGATCTTTCCTGTAGTCTTGTCGGTATGAATTGGGAATAGCCCATCCGTGGTTTCGCAGTCCTTAAGGACTGCTGCTATCGTTTTTGTTTCCTCTTTCTTTTCCTCTTTATCGGATGGTTTCTTTTTTTCCTCGGCTCCCGTGAGGGACAGGGTGAGGAATAACAACGAGGAAATAATAAGTTTCATAGGACGGAAGCAAGTATGCCGGAATAAGGAAGATTTGGCGTTTGAACTCATGGGAATGACGTCCTATATTTTGACGCGTTAGCGAAAATACTAAAACGAATTATGCGAAAGATTACCCTTATAGCCGCTTTTTTTGGCCTTGCCGTTCCCGTAACTGGTCTTCAAGCCATTGAGAAAGAAGAACCCGTTGATTTTGAAAAACAGATCTATCCTCTTATCCAGGAAAGCTGCCTCGAATGCCATAGGCCTCCCTTCGAAGATGAAAGAGGACGTACCCGAAAACCTAAAAGTGGTTTGGTTGTTGCCAACAAGGCAGGACTTGAGGCTGGTGCCGAACACGAGAATGACGCTGGAGAAGATGAAATGGTTCCAGTGATAGTTGCTGGAAAGCCTGAAGAAAGCTCTTTCTACACGCTGACGATGCTTCCGCTGTCTGACGACGATCACATGCCGCCTGAGGACAAGGCTACGCAATTGACCGATGATGAGAAGGAATTGCTGAAAAGATGGATCGCAGAAGGCGCCGACTACGGTGACTGGGTCGAGGATACTGAATGGGATAAACCTAAACCTGAAACTGAGTAAAACCTTTTTCGAGATGGTGCGTCCATTGTGACTCGCCGCTTTTCGAATGAAGCCGGAGCGATTGCTCCGGCTTTTTTTGTTTTCGGTTAAGATAGCGTTCAGAGCTGTGCTACCGAACCGGCGAATAGTCCGTCGGCTTCATATTGGTCGACTGGACACCCTTTTTGATCAGCAGGCTGCCCTCCAACTGAGACTCGTCGCGGGCCTTCTTCCAGGCGGGATCCTCGGAGAAATTCTTAAAAGAAGCATCACGTGCCTCTTTTGACTCTGAGGAGATGAAATAGAGGAGAGTGGTATCACTTCCTTCTTGCCCGTCGGCGAGGTGGAAGTAGGCCAGGTTGGTAATGCCGTGTTTTTCGAAAAGGCCGACGGTGTGATCACGAAATCTCGCATCGAGGTCATCCAGCTTGTCCGAATTGGTGGTGTAACGCCGCATTTCATAAAAGGGTGTCAGGGTTGCTTCGGGGAAAGGCAGCGAAGGTGAGTAGTCTGTCAGGTTTAGGAAAATACTGTCTACCTTGCCGACTAGTTTACCGTCTTTGGTCGACTCCTTGTAGGCAGCCTGCCAGTCGGGGTCATTGCGGAAGCCTTTCCAGGCAGTATCTCTGGCGGCTTGGTCAGGGTATCCCAGTAGGTAGATCAGCAGATTGTCGTCGTTCTCAGCCGGTACCCAGTAGACGAGATTCGTCATCCCGTGTTTCTTGAAGATCTCTATGGTGTGGTCGCGAAACCGGGCGTGGAGAGCGTCGAGTTTTCCCTCGTTGGCATGGTAGGTGCGTAATTCGAAAAGGGTCAGGTCTTCTGCGGAAGCAATTTGAAAGCAGAATAGGGACGCGAGCAACAGTAGTAGGTTTCGTTTCATGAGTAGGAAGAGTTAGGGTTTGGATGAGCTGATGTCTCCAAAGATCCATCTGCCCCAGCCGATCAAAAGGCAAAGGCCGCCCAGTGGCGTAATGGCACCTAATTTTGTGATGCCGGTGAGGGCAAGGATATAGAGGCTACCAGAGAACAGAATGATCCCCGCGATGAAGAAGCAGAATCCACGTAGTTGTTTGCTATGGAGCGCAATGACGAACAGGGCAATTCCATGGATCAGGTGATAGAAAGTCGCGGTTTCCCAGTTGTTGACTCTGCCGTTTGCGGTGAGGCGTTCTTCTAATCCGTGGGCTCCGAATGCTCCGAGGACGACTCCGAGAAAGAGGATTCCTGCTGCGGTACGGATGGCGGTATTTGAGCTCATGATGAAAAATAGGAGGGGGAGAGCCCTTATATCAAAGGATTGATTACGGGAGCGCGAGCAGGTTTGCTGACGCAATCAAGGAGCTCTAGGTGAGTTTGTCTGACCGCACGGTAGCTCGCTTTGACGGGCTAGCGAGTCTTTGGCAAGGGGCTAGCGTATTTCATCACAGCAGCGTCACCTGCAGTGGCTGGCCCAGCGGTGGTAGCGTGCTCGATTGAATAACCATGTGAAGAGAGTGAAATGCGATCTCTTTCATCGAATCGGTTCAGTAATCCTTCATCCGTTTCGAGAGAGCTTACGGCCGTCAGTAAAAAGACCCCCTTGACTGGTTCAAAGATTACCTGGCCGGCTCGCGCTTCTCTGGCTGGGCTGAACTGGGTGATGATAGCATTTCTGGCATCGAGATAAGGCTCCACCGATGAATCTGTGGAGCGAGTGTCAGGAACCGTCGCAATATCTGCTTCAATCCGGAATTCGTTGTGTTCGATGACGACATTTCCGCTGTAGCGAATGATCCCAGATTCTCTGCTTGTGTGGTTCGCCGTGATTCTAAAATGATCTTGCCGCAAGGGGCGGGGAGGGAGCGCGGCAATGGATTGACCGAAAGAGGTGATGATGTCTAAGGAGCCTGCTTGATCTTCGATAATTCGACGTGGCCCGGGGCTGCTCGAGACAGGACTGACCTGGGCGGCGTATGATTGCACTGCGGCGACTGGTGGTGAGCTTTTGTTTTCGGAGATGGGTGTCGCATCGCTAGCTTGGGAAGGGAATGAAACGACGAAGTGTAAGTCGGTGCTCTCTCTCTCTTGGTTTTTGCGATAAGGGAGATTCGAAAGAACCAGCGCGGCGATGGCAATGATCGCCGCGACTGAAACCGAGACCGTGGCCCAAAGCCGGCGATCGAAGTGAGTGGCGGATGTATTTTCGGAATGAGTGCCGCCGTAGACCGTTTTCGACAAGACCTCGTCCACTAGTGCCTGATCGGTAGCTTGCTCTTCCAGCCTGGCGAGTTCGCCCAGCGCCGAATCGACGAATCGTTCGGCTGGATCAAGGTCTTCGCGGTGAGAATTTGATTTCATTTCAATTTTTGTGCTTCTGGTTAGCTACTTGAATCACTCGTCCGGCTCAGTTTGAGGTCGAGGCATTGCTTGAGCAAAGTTCGGGCTCTTTGCAGGCGCTTGCGCACAGCGGCAGGGGAAATTTTCAATTGGTCAGCTGCTTCATCTCCGTTGCGTCCTTCGAAGTAACACGATTGAATGGTTTCGCGGAGATTCCCGGGAAGCCTAAGCAGGCAGGTTTCGAGAGCCTCGAAGATGGAGCTGTTGCCATTGACTCGTTGTGTTTGCCAGGCGGCGATATCTGCGTCGATTCCGGCAAGGTCATTGTCGGTCAGTTCGTAACGCTGATTTTTGCGAAGCCACTCGCGCCATTTGTTTCTAACAATGCCTCTCATCCAGGCGGCAAAATCGCGAGTGATGTCGAATGTGTTGACCTTATCGTAGGCGACGATGAATGCCTCCTGAACAATGTCGCGTGCGGTTGCATCGTCCTGACAAAGCGCCCGGGCGTAGACGAGCAGGTCCCGGTGATGGAGCTTTACCAGTTCGGTAAAATCTTCATCGATTCGGGGATCCAGCTCGGATTTTTCCGCGTTGTCTCTGATACTAACAAGGTGCATCACTATTGAGATATTGACGAATGATCTTCATTTTGTGACTGCGAATTGTGATTGAAGCGATGTTTCTGGATGCCTATTAGTTTTTCTAATGAGCCATGAAGGGAAATGGTTCAAAATGAACGGAAATAGCCCATAATTGCTCATTAAAGATTAGTTTTTCTAATTTACGCAATTAAAGCGCAAATTCCTTTTGCAGGATATTTAGTAACTCCTAAGCTGTTCACATACGTAGATTTCTTGTCTCCTTAATCGCTTTATGAAACTCCCACTACGAGGTCTTCTCGTCCTCACGGCAATCGGAACCTCCTCACTCGCTCTGGCGGAGGACATTCATCAAGGAAATTGGCTCTCATGGCGCGGGCCGTTGCAGACAGGAGTCAGTTTGGAAAGCTACTCAGATTTTGAGTTCAACGAGGAACCTGTTTGGACTGATGCGATTTCCGGGCAAGGTACGCCGACCTTTTTCAAAGGACGCATGTATTCCTGGGGATATCGTGGCACTGGCCCCGACCTTGAGGAAGTGGTTCAGGCCCGTGATGAAAAGACGGGTGATATTATTTGGGAGCGGGTGACTCGAGACTTTCTCTCCGATACGATTTATAACCGCTACTCAATCGGTGCTGTAGCGATCGATCCAGAGACTGAGAACGTGGTGGTAGCGACCACCTACGGACTGGTTACCTGTTATTCTAAGGATGGTGACCAGGTTTGGCAGGTTTCAATGATGGAGCGATACGGCCGACTGACATTCCCGAATGGCCGGGCCGGTTCTCCGTTGATTGATGGAGACATTCTTCTCATTCGCGGAGTGACTAGTTACTGGGGGGCTGATGGACCTGCCCGGGACCGCTTCTTTGGTTTCGATAAAAAGACAGGGGAGCTTCTCTGGTCTTCTACTCCAGGTGTTGGGCCTCCTTTCTTGAAGGACACTTCGATGAGTACACCGGTTTTCGATACCCGTGACGGCAAGCGAGTGTTCTTTGTTGGGACTGGTTGTGGCAATGTGGCTTGTGTCAATGTGCTTGATGGAACTCCGCTTTGGAGATACCAGATCTCCAAAGGTGGGATTAACAGCTCTCCCGTTCTTTATGGAGACTCGGTTATCGCTATCCACGGGAAAGAGAATCTCGATACGACTGAAATGGGACGCATGCTGCGGATCAACATTCCCGACGATCTTGATAATACTGGCGGGGAAGTTGACCCTGTCATGAAGGGGGCTCCAAGAATTTCCGGTGATGGAGTTGAAGAATGGCGCGCGACGCTTGAGATGTTCACTAGTTCTCCTACTCTGCATGACGGTAAGGTTTACCAGGTGGTGAAGACTGGCTCGCTGGTTTGTGTTGATGCAGATACCGGCGCGATCCTGTGGGAAGAGAAACTAGCCAACTCCCAGTTGCACGCATCGCCCGCTTTAGCTGATGGGCATTTGTTCGTGCCGACCTTTCCCGGTGAATTTTATGTGATTGATATCACTGGTGACAAGCCTGTGATCAAACACAAGCTTGAGCTGGATGGAAACTGCATAGGGTCTCCTTCAATCTGCAACGGACGTGTCTATGTTCACACGACGGAAAAGCTCTACGCATTTGAGATCAAGAACAGTGAAATTGAATACGCTGCTGGTCCAGAGGTAGTAATGCCAGAAGCGGGCCAGGCCGCAAAGTTGCTTCCTGTTCCGAGTGATGTTCTGCTGCGTTCCGGTGAATCCGCTACCGTCAAATTGCGCCAACTCGACGCAAACGGCGTTCCGCTCGATGCGGCGGGTGAGGCTAGCTGGGAAACATTCATTCCTCCTGCCGCGAGGGTAAAGGCGACCATGGATGCCTCGTTTGAAGGGAATACGATCAGTGCTGCTGATGACGCCGCTCTTTCCGCTGGCGCCTGGAAGGCGACTGCTGACGATCTCACCGGCATATTGCGCGGCCGGGTGATTTCCAATCTTCCCTACAACGAAGGTTTCGAGAGCTTTGAAATTGGCGAAAGCGGTTTTGCCTATCCACCACTGCCTTGGATAGGCGCTCGATTGAAGTGGGAAGTGCGCGAACTGGACGGGAACAAAGTCCTCGCCAAAACTCTCGACCGCGTTCTGTTTCAACGGTCGCTGTCCTTCTTTGGTCACCCTGATCTTAGTAACTACACGGCGCAAGCAGATGTGATGACCGATGGAAGTCGGCGAATCAAGTCGGTCGTTGGTCTTATTAATCAACGGTATATCATCTCACTAGTGGGTAATGCCAATATCATCGAGGTGAGTTCAAACCATGAGAGGGTCAAGGAGTCTGTTCCTTTCCCGATTTCGGCCAACACTTGGTATACTCTCAAGACTCGTGTCGATGTCGCCGATGACGGATCGGGTTTCATTCGTGCCAAAGCCTGGATCAAAGGCGAACCCGAGCCGGATGGATGGACTATCGAAGTCGAGCACAAGAACGCCCATCAGAAGGGTGCTCCGGGTTTCTTCGGTTTTGCTCCTCAGAGCCAGAAGAGCGTCTTCATTGATAATATTTCAATCTCATCCAATCAGTAATTCCAATTTTAAAAAACAATCCTGACACTACCAACGCAAATTTTACTTCCAGCCATGATGAAATCCATCCACAACCTGTTAGGTCAAATCCTCTGCCTGCTTTTGCTGGTGCTCTTTTCCTTCTCCCCGGAGAAGGTGAGCGGAGATGACACCGCTGCTTCTGCAAGCCAAGCTCCAACTCCAGCACCGGAAGCCGCTGTTCCCGGTGGCGGTGAGTGGGCGCAGTGGGGGCGCGATGCCTCCAATAACATGATGTCTCCAGCCAAGGGGCTTCCCCTCGATTTTTCAGCAGGAGATATCAATGACGAAGGCAAAGCCGAAGGTGCTAAGCACTTGAAGTGGGTCGCTGAAATGGGTTCTCAGGCTTATGGAACGGCGACGGTCAAAGACGGCCGGGTCTTCATTGGGACAAACAATGAGAAGCCGCGCCTCGATTCAGTCGTGGGTGATCACGGTATTATCATGTGTTTTGATGAAAAGACCGGTGAGCTACTCTGGCAGTTTTCCATTCCGAAGCTGGATGCGGGAAAAGTGTCAGACTGGGAATTTCTCGGAGTGTGTTCTTCGGTGGTTGTTGATGGCAAATACGGTTATGTGGTGACCAACCGAGGTGAGATCCTTTGCCTCGATGTCTACGGAATGAGCGACGGCAACGATGGTCCGTTTCAGGATGAGGCCAAGTATCAGAACGGTGGTCTCGAAAAGCTGGAAGGCGCTGAGCCTGCTATCCTCGATGACAAGAGCGCTGATATCGTATGGGGTTACGACATGCGGAGTGAGCTCGGTGTGTTTCCTCACAACATCACTTCAAGTTCGGTTACGATTTCTGATAAGTATGTGTTCGCCAGCACTTCGAACGGTGTTGACTGGTCTCACATCAATATCCCGGCTCCTTATAATCCTTGTCTTGCGGTCCTTGATAAAGAGACTGGTGAGTTGGTGGCTGAAGAAGCCAGTGGCATCAGTGAGCGGGTCATGCACTGCAACTGGTCCTCTCCAGCCTATTCCGATGATTTGGCTGGCAATCCGACAGTGGTGTTTGGTGCGGGTGACGGATTCACCTACGGTTTTCATGCCACCGAGTTCGACGAGGAAGTGGACGGAGGCGAAACCTTCAATTTGCTCCAGGAAATCTGGAAGGTTGATTGCTGTCCAAAGGAATACCGTATCGATGAAAGCGGTGAGCCCATCAAATACGCGACTTACCCTGGTCCGTCCGAGATCATTTCTTCTCCAGTGGTGTACAACAACAAGGTATACTCTGCGATTGGGCAAGACCCCGAGCATGGCGAAGGAGTTGGTTGTGTTACTTGCATCGATCCTAGCAAAGGTACCGGAGAAGATGCCGTGGTATGGCGGTTCAAAGAGATCGGTCGCACGATTTCAACTCCGTCGATCGTCGACGGTCTGCTCTACCTCGCTGATTATTCCGGTCGTCTTTATTGCCTCGATGCAGAGACTGGAGAAAAGTATTGGGAACACGATACCCTTTCTCATATCTGGGGCTCGACCCTGGTGGTTGATGGCAAAGTAATGCTTGGCAACGAGGACGGCGAAATGGTCATTCTCAAAGCTGGCAAGGAGTATGAGGAACTTACCATTGTAAACTATCCTGCTCCTATCTACGCGACTCCGATTGTCGCCAACGGAACTCTTTACGTTATGACTCAGACCCATCTCTATGCTTATGAGCTGGGTGGTGAGTGACTCTGAAAAGCCCGCCCCTCAAACTCATGAAAACCGCTGTCTTTGTCTTGATCGTTGTGGTGTTCGGTGTCCTGCACCAGGATTTCTGGAACTGGGATAATCCGGGCCTCGTGTTCGGAAGTATCCCGGTTGGGCTCGCTTACCATGCCTCTTATTCTGTCGTTGCCGCGATCCTTTGGGCCATTGCGGTCAAGTTTGCCTGGCCAACTCGCCTCGAAAAATGGGCGGATGGCGAAGAGGTCGATTAATTTTGTCACTGACGGCCCCTGATCGATTCCCAGCTGGAGTCGACCCTGTCAGGTCCATCACTCAACCCTTTCGAATTACTCATGAGTTTTATTCTCTCCCAGGCGCCTCCCGCAGGACCTGTCTCCATAACGCCATTGATTGTTCTGGCGATCTATCTCTGCCTTTTGCTGGGGCTTGCACTTTTCAGCGGCAAGTTCTTCCGGGGCACTTCCAAAGATTTCTTTGTTGCGAGCCACTCGATCGGTCCGTTCATGCTCTTGATGTCAGTTTTCGGCACCACCATGACAGCATTCGCTCTGGTCGGATCTACCGGAAAGGCATTTCAACTCGGGGTGGGGACCTACGGCATGATGGCTTCGTCCTCCGGATTGATTCATGCAGCCTGTTTCTTTCTGATCGGAATCAGAGTGTGGTCGATTGCTAAGCGTCACGGCTATGTGACTCAGATTCAGTTCTTCAGAAGTCGCTTTGAGTCCAGTGGTCTCGGCTATGTGTTGTTCCCAATTTTAGTGCTGTTGGTCGTTCCATACCTGCTCATCGGTGTGATCGGTTCGTATCGGGTGATTGGACCGCTTACTAAGGGGATGTTTCCCGATTTCTTTGCTGCGACAGGGGGGGCGATTCCGTCTTCGATTACCGGTATTGTCATTTGCGGAGTGGTCCTGACCTATATCTTTGCTGGTGGATCTCGTGCTGCTGCCTGGGCTAATACTTTTCAAACCCTGGTTTTCATGGCCATGGGTGTGCTGGCGTTCTATCTGATTTCAGACAAGCTCGGCGGCCTTCAAGCGGCAATTGAGCAGGCCAATCCGGCTCACCTGGTGAGGACTCCAAGCGAACTGGAAGTGATGGGTAAATCGGGGTCATTCATGCGGGATATTGGAATATCGCAGATCACGTTTTTGACCTACATGTTCATCCCGCTTTCGGTGGGGATGTTCCCGCACTTGTTTCAGCACTGGCTGACCGCCAAGAGCGCGAAGTCTTTTCGGCTGACGGTGATTGCGCACCCGCTTTGCATTGCGGTGGTGTGGGTGCCCTGTGTGCTGATCGGCCTCTGGGCGACCGGCGTTTTCTCTGAGAATCCAAGCGAAGCATGGCCTGCTTCTGCCAAAGGGATTCTGGGCGGTTTGCCCGATTCGAGTGTTGGAGCGGTCTTGAGTGTGACGCTGAAGTTTCTCATAACCAATCCGGTTATCGTTGGCCTCGTCACTGCCGGAATTCTGGCGGCGATCATGTCATCACTCGATTCACAATTTCTGTGTCTCGGAACGATTTTCACGAACGATATCGTCCTGCACAAAGCGAAGAAGGATCGATACTCTGAAAAGCAGATCATTATGATCGCCCGGGGGTTCATAATTGGGATTGTGTTAGTAACTTACGCGCTCTCTCTGATCTTGGAGAAGCAACAAAATGTCTTTGATTTGGCCGTGTGGAGTTTCTCCGGATTCGCTGCCCTAACCTCTCTGGTTTTTGCGTCGCTCTATTGGAAGCGTGCCACCAAAGCTGGTGCTTACGCCTGTGTCCTGACCGTGGCAGCGAGTTGGCTCTACTTCTTCATCAAGTCCGGCGGTCACGAATACACCGTTGGTGGTGTCATGCCGGTCGCTATCTGCTTCTTCGCTGGAGCTATTGCGATGGTCGTGGTGTCGCTTTTCACGAAGGCGCCATCCCAAGAAACGATCGAAAAATTCTTTCCCTGAAATATTTCACTATTTCCCTCTGAACTAATGACTGCAGACGAAGCAAAAGCACAACTCGACGAACGTGTCCGCGAAATGATGGCGTGGCACTTTTCAGAAGAAACCGGATGTCCTTTCTGGTTGGACTGGAAAAAGGAGGCCGACTGGGATCCTCGAGAGGAAGTGAAAAGTAGTGATGATATCGTGAAGTTTCCTCACTTTCAGGATGAGTGGCTGCGTGATGAAAAGAACGAGCGATTTGTGCCGGCCGCCTACAAGGGTCGTCCTTTCAATGTCTTTGAAACAGGTGGTACCACGGGTCTACCGAAGCAGCGTGTTGGGTGGGAAGATTACAAGCACGACTACGAGCAGTTTTCCGATCAGCTTAGCGACGAGTTTTTCCCGAAGGGGGGCAACTGGATCATGGTGGGGCCAACCGGTCCTCGCCGTCTCCGGCTCGCGGTTGAGCATCTGGCTAACGTTCGTGGCGGTAGCTGTTATCATGTCGACCTCGATCCACGGTGGGTGAAGAAACTGATCGGCCGTAAGGAGATGGATCAGGTGGAGCGCTATCAAGCGCACGTGATGGCTCAGGCGGTTGAGATCATCAAGCACCGTGATATCTCGTGTATTTTTACGACGCCACGACTGCTGTCATCCATTGGTGAGCGCATTTCGATCTCTGATCATGGGATCAAGGGCTGCTTCTGCGGAGGCACCTCCATGACCCCTGAGTCAGTTCGGTTTCTGCAGGAAGAGGTCCTGGAGAACAAGGCTCAATTCGTTCCAACCTATGGCAACACGCTGATGGGATTGGCGGTATCGATTCCAGAGGAGCTTCCTCAGAACGATTACAGCGTGACCTATTATGCGCCTCAGCCCCGGGCCGTCTTGCGAATTGTTGATCCTGATAAAACGGAGATCACGAAAGACTACGGTGAGTATGGACGGGTCGAATTGACGACTCTGAGCCACGAATTTTTCATGCCTCGTTTCCTCGAGCGTGACGAAGCGATTCGGCGGAAGCCTCACGCTAAATACGCGTGGGATGGAGTGGGTGACGTCCGTCCGTTTGGTGCTCTGACCAAAACGGTAATCGAAGGAGTCTACTAGCGCTTCGTGCTGCGGTTTGGCTATTTGCTGTTTTGCAGGTAGCTAGCCGCTGAATTAACAAAGTAATTTACTGAGAAAGCTAAATCGCTAAAAAGCTACTAGCTAAACAGCTACAATCATGAGCGCTCCTCACATTCCTATTCTCCGACAAGGAAAGGTTTACAAGAGTCTGGACGTCCAGACCGTGAATCAACTTGGCACGGACGAGCCGGCGGCTGAAATCAGCTTCGCCTGCTCGGACATGATCAAATACGACCTCCACAAGATGGGCGAAGCCCGTGCCGCATTGAAGAAATTCAGTGGCGAAGAGCTGGTCGCGATCACAAAGCGGGCCGGAGAGATCTTTCTCCACGATGATCTTCCGATTGGCACCGATGGGGACATGCAGTCTCCCGATGACTACGTGCTTTCTCTTGCGGCGACGAGTGGATTACCTCATTCGCTGATTCGCATGAACATGACTCGGTTAGGGGGATTGTTTGGGCAGATCGATGATATTTTTAAGGGCTTGAGCCGTGGGCTGACTTGGGACGTTCTCGACAAAGGCTATGGTGAGCAAGGGGGCGCACCAGTAAGTTTTTCGGCAACGACCAATGAGCTCGCTGTGATTTTGCCGAGTAACTCTCCTGCGGTAAATGCGCTCTGGATTCCGGCCATCGCGATGAAGGTGCCGGTTTTGCTGAAACCTGGTCGTGAAGAGCCCTGGACGCCGTGGCGTATTATTCAGGCGTTTATCAAGGCGGGATGCCCGCCTGAAGCGTTCAGTTTCTACCCGACTCAGCACGATGGATCGGGGGCGATTATTCGACGGGCCGGCCGGGTCATGTTGTTCGGTGATGACTCGACGGTGAAGCAATACGAGAATGACGATCGGATTGAAGTTCACGGAACCGGTTATTCGAAGTTTGTCATCGGTGAGGATGAGATCGAGAATTGGGAGCAGTATATCGATTCCATGGTGGAGTCAGTTTCTGCTAACTCCGGTCGCAGTTGTATTTGCACCTCGACATTTGTGGTTCCCAAATATGGCGATGAAATTGCCCGGGCCATCGCAGAGAGAGTGGCTCAGATTAAGCCATTGGCTCAGGACGATCCCGAAGCGAGGCTTTCCGGATTTGCCAATCCAAAGTTTGCTGAGTGGATCAATGCGGCGGTTGAAGAAGGGCTGCAATCCGATGGCGCTCGCGATGTTACGTCAGAATTCAGGGAAGGGGAGCGTTTCACGGAGCGTGATGGTATGAACTACCTTCAGCCGACGATCATTCGGGTGGACTCCTTCGAAGAAGATCTCGCTCTGCGTGAGTTTCTTTTTCCTTTTGCCAGTGTCGTTGAATGTCCTCAGGCAGAAGTGCTGGATAAGGTGGGATATTCTCTCGTGATGACAGCAATAACTAAGGACGTTGATTGGATTAATCAGCTGTTTGATTGCCCGGAAATCGAACGTCTCAACATTGGAAATGTGCCGACAAACCGGATTAGCTGGAATCAACCTCACGAAGGCAACTTGTTTGATTTCCTGTATACGCGCCGGTCCTTTGCATTTGCTGAGACTGCGTGATCGGTTAGGGTCTATCCATGTCAACCGATCCGCTCTCGATCGAAGCTCTTTGCGCCGGACTGGACGCTCCGGAGTGGGTTGGTGGCTTCGACCATATTCCGGGAGGAAAGGTGGTCTTTGGCCCGGGGAAACTCGATACGATTGGGGCGGAGGCTAAAGGCCTCAATGCTGGGCATGCCCTCATTGTGACGGATCCTGGTATTGCCAAAACGGGTTGTGTGGAGCGCGCCGTCCGATCGATTGAGGCGGCAGGTATCGAGGTCACAGTATTCGATCAGGTTCATGAGAATCCCACGACAGCGGATGTGGATGCTTGCGTGGCTGCTGCGCAAGATGCGGGAGTTGATCTGATCGTCGGGCTTGGGGGAGGGTCGAGTATGGATACGGCGAAAGGCTGTAATTTTGTCCTAACCAATGGTGGCACAATGCATGACTACTGGGGCGTTGATAAAGCGACGAAACCCATGTTGCCGCTGATCGCCGTGCCGACGACTTCCGGAACTGGTAGCGAGTGCCAGAGTTTTGCTTTAATCGCCGATGTCGAGACCCATGCGAAGATGGCCTGCGGTGACAAAAAGGCCGCCGCTGCGGTGGCGATTCTCGATCCGGAACTCACCCTGACGATGCCATCGGCAGTGACGGCGCATACGGGGATTGACGCGATTGCTCACGCCTTGGAGACAGCGGTTTGCAACAAACGAACTGAGATATCGTCGGCCTATTCCCGAGCCGCATGGCAGTTACTGAATGAGGGGCTGGAACGAGTCATGGAGCAACCAGATGACATTGAAGCTCGGGCCAAAATGCAGCTAGGAGCTGCGTTTGCGGGAACGGCGATCGAGAATTCAATGCTGGGGTTCGCTCACTCCTGTGCCAATCCACTGACGGCTCACTACGGGGTTGTTCACGGTCAAGCCGTTGGAACGATGTTGCCCGAGGTGATCAGGTTTAATGGCCGGGACAAATCCGCTGCTGGAATCTACGCCTCTCTTTTCGAAGGGGATCTGGCAGATCGTGTCGGAGATCTTCTGCGCGGGGCTCAAATGGACCAATCGCTCAGCCAGCTCGGCGTCGAGGAATCGCTCATTCCTCAATTGGCGGCCGAGGCGGCAAAGCAGTGGACAGCCCAGTTTAATCCTGTTGCGGCGAGTGCCGATGATCTTGAAGCGGTGTATCGCTCAGCAATGTGACTGGTGAATCAAGATTTGATCTTGCTTCGGGACCAGTTTAACGAGAAGGCTAAGCACCGTGATTTCCGTATCTGAATTTGGCAGCGCCTCTGATTCCCTCTCTAGCACGACCTTTGAATTTTTCGGGTCGAGTGGTGCCTTGTCCGGTCTGCGCGATTTTGAATTCAGACCTCAGCAACAGCAGATGGCTGTTGCGGTCGCTCGAGCCCTGGAAGAAGAGCGGCCTCTCGTAGTGGAAGCAGGAACCGGGGTGGGGAAGTCGCTCGCTTATCTGGCTCCTGCCGTCCGGAAATCCCTTGATGAGGGGCGCAAGGCAATCATCTCGACTCACACGATCAATTTGCAGGAGCAACTGGTGGAGAAAGACATTCCGCTGCTCCAGTCGGTCATGAGTGAACCGTTTAATGCTCTCTTACTGAAAGGGAGGCGCAACTATCTTTGCCCGACCCGGCTCGGGAATGCGATGGCAGGGGGCGGAGAAATGTTCACCTCATCAGAGTTGGAAGAGCTGAAGGCGATATGGGAGTGGGCTGATACGACGACGGACGGGACCCTAAGCGATTTGGATTTTGTTCCCTCCGGGCGGATCTGGTCACAGGTTTGTAGCGAATCTCATGCCTGCACCCCGAAGCGTTGTGGTTTCTCGGGAACGTGTTTTTATCAGGAGGTCAGGAAGAGAATCGCTGAGGCAGATGTGTTAGTGGTCAATCACACGCTGTTCTTCACTCTATTAAACAGCCAGGCAGACTTCTCCGAATCTGGCGACGGCTTTTTGTTTGCGAATGATTTTTTGATCTTTGATGAGGCTCACTGCCTTGAGCAAGTCGCCGCCAAGCAATTGGGACTCTCACTTTCGCAAGTGGGGATGAAATTTGATCTGCACCGTCTCTACAACCCCAAGAACCGGAAGGGGTTGTTTCAACTCACAGGAGACAGTCAGGGACGGCGGCTGACGATGAAGTTGCTCGATGATATCGAAGAGTTTTTCGGGGATGTGCAGGAGCGGTGTGAATGGGGAGAGTGGGGACGGGAGTTTCGGATCCGAGATCCGGAATTCGTGGAAGACACCCTTGGCGCCGGTTTGATCGAGGTCGGGCGGCGCGCCAAAGCGGTGGCAGATTTGGCTGACGACACGACTCGCAATGAGCTGTCCGAGTTGGCCCGTCGGCTGTCGGACTGTCGTGCTGGTCTGGCAACGTTTCTCGATCAGAGCGATGAGGGATCGGTTTACTGGGTAGAGAAGAATGACCGCGATTCGATTAGTTTGAATGCTGCGCCGGTGGATGTGTCCGAGCTGCTAAAACCAGTCTTTTTTGAGCGGGACCGACCCTGTGTCTTTACCAGTGCTACGCTCGGAATTGGCGATCGAGATTTGAACTATTTTCGAAACAGGGTGGGAGCGACTGAAGTCGAGTCGATGCAGATAGGGAGCCCATTTGACTATTCGCAGCAGATGAAAATTCATCTGGTTAAAGAGATGCCGCTGCCCGGGGCCGAGGGGTACGAAGAGGCCCTGGTTAAGTGGATTGCGCATTTTGTGAAACTGTCAGGTGGCCGTGCTTTTGTTTTATTTACCAGCTATAAGCTGCTGCAGCGTGTTTCTCAGGAGATGGAGGGTTTCTTTGAAGATGAGAATCTCACTCTTCTGGTTCAGGGCAAAGGGCGGTCACGGGGGCAGTTGATTGAATCGTTTAAGAGTGACGAGACGAGCGTCCTGTTCGGGACGGACAGTTTCTGGACGGGCGTCGATGTGCCGGGGAGAGCGCTGACGAATGTGATTATCACGCGGCTGCCGTTTGCGGTGCCTGACCATCCATTGACTCAGTCTCGCTTAGAGCAGATCGAAGAAAGCGGGGGCAACGCTTTCATGGAATACAGTGTGCCTGAAGCAATCCTTAAACTCAGGCAGGGAGTGGGACGTTTGATCCGGAATGGAGAGGATGAAGGCAGGGTTGTTCTGCTCGATAATCGAATTCTCAGTAAGCGATACGGAAAAGCCTTTTTGAATGCCCTGCCCGACGCTCCAGTCGTGATCGAAGAGTAATAGAGGCCGGGCCGTGTGCTGCCTCTGTGAGGATTTTTTGCTACTCTGACTGGAGAATAGACTGAGTTGTGCTAAATACTGATTCTCTATGGCCAACTCATCTGAACGCGTCCAGGCAGACCGCCCCTGTGCAATCACCGGGTCGGCGGATTGTGAAATCGTTGCTACGAAGGCGCGCGAGGGGCATGCGCTTCGGAATGTGATGTCAGTTGAGAGCGGATTGATTTACGTCGACCCGCTGCCAATTGAGGATCTCGCTCAGTATTACCGGGACGAATATCGAGTGTCTTACAAAAAGGCCTTCGTTCCCAAGCTCAAGCACATCCATCGAGCCGGCAATGTGGCTCTGAGTCGCCTTTCCCACGCCAAGGGAATGATTCACTCGGGGCAAAAGTGCCTCGATATCGGTGCGGGTGGGGGAGAATGGGTCTACCTGATGAATGAGCTTGGCTGCGAAGCTTACGGAGTGGAGCCCAATCAGGGATACGGTACGTTTGCCCGCGACAAATACGACGTGGAGGTGTTTCTCGGGATGTATCAGGACTCCGTTTTCGAGCGGGAGTCATTCGATGTGGTGTCGCTCTTCCAGGTGCTAGAGCATCTCGCTGAACCGGCTGGTGACATCAGGCGAATGGCCGAATACTTGAAGCCGGGTGGACTTTTTGTGATTGAGGTGCCAGATATCCTATTTGGGGGCATGCAATTCGATCATAAATGGCACGATGGGCATTTATACGGATTTGATGCACTAACTCTAGAGGCTGTGGCAGCTCGCGCCGGGCTCAAGAAAGTATTTCTCGAAGTGATGCCGGGCAATCTCTATGGGGTTTTTCAGAAAGTAGAGGAAAAAGTCGAGGTGCCTGATCTGACGGGGCACTTTGAGGCGGCCAAGGCTAAGCTTTTTTCAGGGAAATCCTCTTATTGGAGCCAACCTAGTACTTATCTTAAAGTTCCACGGCGACTGGTTAAGCGGTGTTCGGAGTATGCTGTTGCGAGCAAGATCAAGCAGCCGCGTCAGATACTCGACCATGTCTATCGTGGAAAATTAGATTGAGCTAGCAGGTTTCAGACGACACAATATTTGCTCCAATTTGGGGTGGTTTTATCGGAGTGGGTAAGTAAGGTGCGGACACATTGGTCATGGTGGGCAGCCGACATAGTATGAATCGCAGACTTGCCGGAATTTTGGTTCCGGTTTTTTCCATTCGTGGGCAAAACGATCTTGGGATCGGTGACGTGTCTTCGCTTCACGAATTTGTCAATTTTGCTTCGGAGGTGGGGTTTGGCTTTGTTCAATTGCTTCCCATCAACGAGACGGGACCAGACAACAGTCCCTATAACGCGATCAGCTCAGTGGCGATCGAGCCGATGACGCTGGATTGCACTCCAGGCAGCTTGAAGGACCTCTCCAAGATTGATTCCGATGAAGTCTTGGCTTCGTATGACATCGATGCGCTGAATGCCGGTAGTGTGAAGTATGATCAGGTGAGGAAACTCAAGTCCGAATTGTTGAGTAAGGCTTACGCCGGCTTTCTCGCGAACGTTTATGGTCGAGTGGATTTAAGAGCCAACGAGTTTGAGGGCTTTTGCAAAGAGCAGGCTGAATGGCTCAATGATTACTGCGTGTTTCGTTTGTTGATGGAGCGCGAAAGCGGGAGTCAGGTCTGGCAGCAGTGGAAAGAGGAGTATCAAGACAAAGACAAGGCGATTGAGCTGCTTACGGAGGAGGCTCAGAAGTCCTCTGACGATATTGATCGGGAACTCCGCTATTTTGCTTATGTTCAGTGGGTCGCATTCGAGCAGTGGAAAGAGGTTGCGGATTATGCGGCTTCCAAGGATGTCTGTCTGATGGGCGATATCCCGTTTGGAGTGAGCCTCTACAGTGTTGATGTGTGGGCAAACCTTGAGATTTTCGATTTGGACTGGTATGGCGGAGCGCCTCCTGAGCAACTCTTTAAGGACGATGAGTTTGTGCAGAAATGGGGCCAGAACTGGGGTATCCCGCTGTATCGCTGGGATGTGTTGAAAGAACGCCAGTATGACTGGTGGCGTCAGCGCATTGCCAAGACGACTGAGATCTTTGGGATGTTCCGGGTCGATCATGCGCTCGGCTTCTATCGGATATACTCCTTTCCGTGGAATCCGGTGCGAAATGACGAGTTTTTGCCGCTTTCTCATGATGAGGCAGCTGAGCGTTGTGAGGGGCATCTGCCCGGTTTCCGTCCGCGAAATGATGATTCTGATGAGTCCCGTGCCGCAAACTGTGACGAAGGTGAGGAGTATTTGCGCATGATTCAGCAGTCAGCCGGCATTTCTGAAGTGATTGCTGAAGATTTGGGAACCGTTCCTGAGTATGTGCGGCCCAGCTTGGAAAAACTTGGAATCGCAGGCATGAAGGTGCCGCAGTGGGAGTATTCCGATGGTCACGTGACGTCAGGGCTGAAATACCCTGGCACATCTTTTGCTACCTACGCGACTCATGATCATCAACCCATTCCTGCCCAGTGGAAGGAAATGCATCGCCAGCTTTGTGATTCTAGCCACCATAGTCCCGAGTGGTGGGAGGCTCGTAATTTCTTAGAATCTCTTTGCCGCTTCGCCGGTATCGACATGGAAAATGATCATCCTCCTGAGTTCAGCGATTATGTTTGGGAGCAATTGATGCGGGAATTGTGTCTCTCAAATTCCGATCGAGTGGCTTTTATGATTAACGATCTACTGGGAGATGATGAGAGGATCAACGTTCCCGGTGTGATGGACGGAACCAATTGGAGTTATCGTCTCGGTTGTTCGGCCAAAGAGCTTACGGTTGGAAAGGATTACTGGGCCCTGCGAGAGCAGCTAAAAAAGGTCTTGAACGAATCAGGACGCTCGCGAAGAGTTGGCGGCTATTCGTAAGGCTTCGACTGACAAGATTCTTGAGTAGAATTCACCATTTTTTATTACCATCAGCTAAATTATTCACCAGACTTCAAAAAGTATGAGCAAACCAATTCGTGTTGCCGTGACCGGTGCTGCTGGTCAAATCGGGTATTCCCTCCTTTTCCGTATCGCCAGTGGGGCGATGTTCGGGCCAGATCAAAAAGTTGCCCTGAATCTCATTGAGATTGAACCTGCCATGAAGGCTCTCGAGGGAGTCGTGATGGAGCTTGATGATTGTGCCTTTCCTCTGCTGGAAGATATCAAAGCATCCTGTGATCTGGACGAAGGATTTACAGATGTGAATTGGGCTCTGTTGGTTGGCAGTGTGCCGCGCAAGGCGGGAATGGAGAGAGCTGACCTGCTTGGGATTAATGGAAAGATTTTTACTGGCCAGGGAAAGGCGATTGCTGCCAATGCCGCGTCGGACGTTCGAACTCTGGTGGTAGGTAATCCCTGCAACACGAATTGTCTCATTGCGATGAACAGCGGATCCGATATTCCCCGGGATCGCTGGTTCGCCATGACCCGCCTAGATGAGAATCGAGCCAAAACTCAGTTGGCGCAAAAAGCCGGCGCCCATGTCAGTGAAGTGACCAACACCACTATTTGGGGGAATCACTCTGCTACGCAGTATCCTGATTTTACCAATGCCCTGATCGGTGGAAAGCCCGCTGCGGATGCGATCAATGATGAAGCCTGGTTGAAGGGAGCGTTTATCGAGACGGTTCAGAAGCGCGGTGCAGCGATTATCGCAGCGAGGGGGCTCTCATCGGCTGCTTCGGCTGCCAATGCCATCGTCGACACGGTGCGCGGCCTGACCACTCCAACGCCTGAGGGCGATTGGAACAGCGTTTGTGTTTGTTCTGATGGATCCTATGGAGTTGATGAAGGATTAATCGCTTCGTTTCCTATTCGCACGTCCGATGGAGAGTCTTGGGAAATTGTTCAGGATGTGCCGGTTGACGCCTTCAGTCGCGAGAAAATCGATGCTTCGGTAAATGAATTACGAGAAGAGCGAGAAGCGGTTTCAAACCTACTTCCTTGAGATTGTTGAAATTTTGGAAATCATAACAATTTAACTCTGTTAAACCTTTCGTCATACCCTGTTGACTCTGTAACGGTTCAGGCTTAAATCAGCCAACCCCTGAACTTGAAAAAAGACTACCTTAACAGGGGTAATTTTTGGTAAACTTAGTGACAGTTTATACGACGTGAATCGTCTTTTCGCCGTGAGCGGGGTGCTTAAAAAGAGCTCTCCTTCTCACGGAATTGTAGTTTTTATATCGACCAGCCTAAAACATTATGTCCGATCGCCAATCAGATCAGAGAGAGCCCCTGGCCATCATAGGAATTGGTTGCCGCCTACCTGGCGGTGTCACCGGTCCCGAATCATTCTGGCAGATGATGGCAGAAGGCCGTTCAGGAATCACTCCTGTTCCCGTGGATCGTTGGAACCGGGAACGTTGGTACCACGAAAACGTGGAGATTCCTGGTAAGATGATCACCAAATGGGGTGGTTTTATCCATGATTTTAGCAAGTTTGATGCCCAGTTTTTTGGGATTTCCCCTCGGGAAGCCCTTCGGATGGACCCGCAGCAGCGCTGGTTGCTCGAGACGTCTTGGGAGTCGCTCGAGGATGCAGGGATCGCTCCTGAGAAGATTCGCGGATCGCAAACGGCTGTTTATGTTGGAATCGCTTCAAATGATTACGCCAATGTGGCTTCAAGTGAGCCCGGCAATGTGGATGTTCATACGAATTCGGGCAGTACTTTGTCGATTGCATCGAACCGTATTTCCTATCTTTTTGACTTAAAGGGACCTGCTGTTTCCGTGGATACGGCTTGTTCGTCGGCCTTAGTGGCCATCAATTTGGCTTGTGAAAGCATTTGGTCGGGGCAGTCAACCATGGCTCTTGCTGGAGGAGTGAATGCGCTTTTGACGCCTGACGCTTCGATTGGTTTTTCAAAGGCGACGATGTTGTCGCCTACGGGTCAGTGTTTTGCCTTTGATGAGAGAGCCAACGGCTACGTCAGGGGTGAGGGTGCGGGGATGTTTGTGATCAAGCCACTTTCTGAAGCTCAGAAAGATGGTGACCGCGTCTATTGTACGATCCGTGCCGCAGTGATCAATCAGGACGGTACCACTTCCTCGATGACAGTTCCTGGTGTGGAGACACAGGCAGAGATGCTGCGCGTCGCATACGCTCAGGCAGGCATGGAGCCTAAGATGGTGCGATACATGGAGGCTCATGGTACGGGAACTCCGGTGGGTGATCCGATTGAGACTCGTGCACTCGGGCAGATTCTTTCCCAAGGGCGTGACGAAGATGATTACTGTCTGCTTGGCTCGGTGAAAACGAATGTTGGACACCTTGAGTCCGGTTCCGGCGTAGCGGGCCTTGCCAAAGCTGCTCTCGTGCTTCATCACGATCAGGTTCCGGCTAACCTGAATTTCAAGAATCCCAATCCGAACATTCCGTTCGATGAATTTAAATTTAAAGTGCCGACTGAATTGCAGCCGCTGCCTCACTTGGACGGCCTGCTGCCTGTCGTAGGTGTCAACAGCTTCGGATTTGGTGGAACTAATTCTCACATTGTTCTGGAAGCAGCCCCTCCGCTGCCTCAGAAAAAGGCCGCATCAGAGTCTGTTACGATCAGGGGGTCGAAGGAGCGCGCCGATCGACCGATCATGCTTCCCCTGTCTGCTCGTGGAGACGATGCCTTGCGTGATACCGTCAAGCGCTGGCGCCGATTCCTTAAGGCGACAGATACCGATGTATCGAAAGTTGCTGCGGCTGCCGGGTCGCGTCGTGAGCATCACGATAATCGTCTCGCTTTTGTGGCTGACGATAAGGAATCACTTCTTCATGAGATGACTGAGTGGCTGGCGAAGGGGGACATCAAAACGGTGATTCCTGGCAAGCCGGCAGGAGAGACCCATCCTCCAGTGTTTGTTTTCACTGGCCAGGGCGCCCAATGGTGGGCCATGGGACAGGATCTACTAGAGCGAGAGCCTGTTTTCCGAGGTGTTCTTGAAGAGATCGATTCGTATTTGAAGCCGCTTGCCGGCTGGTCGTTGATCGAGGAGATGACTCAGGACGAAGAGTCGTCGAAGATCAACAGCACTAATATTGCTCAGCCCGCGATCTTCGGACTGCAGGTCGCCTTGGCCGAGCTCTGGAAGTCTTGGGGCATTGAGCCTTCCAAGGTGGTCGGGCACTCTGTGGGTGAAGTCGCCGCGGCCTATGTGGCCGGCGCTTACACGATGGAAGATGCGGTGACGATTATTTACCATCGCTCTCGCCTTCAGGACGAGACGGGCGGGAATGGTCGCATGGTCGCTGTTGGACTTTCCCAGGCTGAAGCGAGAAAAGCAATCGCTGGAAAAGAAGAGCAGGTTCAGATCGCGGTGGTCAACAGCCCTGGCCTGCTGACCTTGGCTGGAGATACCGGGCCTCTTGAAGAGGTGGTAGCTGTTCTCGAGGAGGAAGGTAAATTTGTCCGATGGTTGCGGATTGATTACGCCTTCCACACTCATCAGATGGAGCCGATCAAAGAAGAGCTCTTGAAAGAGTTGGCGAATATCAAGCCAATGGCCACTAAAGTTCCGTATATTTCGACGGTAACTGGCGGCGTTTTCGACGGGACAAAACTCGATGGCGATTACTGGTGGCAGAACGTGCGCGAAGCCGTGCTGTTTGCGCCTGCCATTTCAGGATTGATCAGGTCAGGAGATGACACTTTTCTCGAGTTAGGGCCTCACCCGGCTCTTCAGAACCCTATTACGGAGTGTTTGTCCGATCAAAGTCGGAAGGGGTTCTACTTTTCCAGTCTGAAGCGTAAGACTGATGAGTCGGTTGAGATGATTTCTAATCTCGCTCGTCTTCACAATCACGGTTACGAAATCAACTGGGAAGCGGTGAATCAGGCGTCTGCCCAAGGGGTTCGATTGCCCACTTACGCTTGGCAAAAGGAAGTGTTCTGGCTTGAGTCGAAGCACAACGAATACCTTCGTTGTGCTCCTCTGGAGCATCCATTGCTGGGATTGGTTCAGGAAGCCCCTCGTCCCACTTGGAGATTTGATCTGGATCCTCGTTATTTCACGTGGCTCGATGACCACCGGTTCTGGGACAGCGTGGTTTTCCCTGCTGCCGGATACGGAGAGATCGGTATCGCTATTGCCAGAAAGCTTTTCCCTGACGAGAACTATGTCGTCGAGGACCTGGAAATGAAGAAAGCGCTCTTCGTTTCCGAAGAGAAAGTGCCCTCTGTTGAGGTGGTATTCGATCCGGATACACGCATCTTCCGTGTATTCAGCGCAACGGGTGAAAAGAACGAGTGGGAGCTTAACTCTCAAGGAGTTCTGAGGAAACAGCCTGAGCCGAATCGTGAGGTGGTTGATTTGGATGAGATCAAAAAAGGTCTGCCTCGTCATTTTGATCACGAAGAGTATTACGAAGACTACGAAGAGGCAGGGTATCAGTTCCGCCCCTTGTTTCAGCATCTGGAAAATGTTTGGCGTCGTGACGGCGAAGCGCTCGCTGAGATCGTAGCGCCTGAAGGGCTTTTCGACACGATTCCGGATCACCACTTTCATCCGGCGGTGCTCGATGCCTGTTTCCACACCGTAAAAGGTGGCCAGGTCATCCCCGATGGGGCCAATGCGACTGACTATTTCTATCTTCCTGCTGCCATTCGAAGTATTCGACTACACGTCGAGCGGCCTCCGCTCCGTTTATGGGGCCACGCCAAGGTCAATTCAGACAATGATCGCGAATACATCATTGCTGACATTGATGTGTATGACGACGCCGGCAACCTGGTTGCTGAGATCTACGGATTTCGGGCAGACCGAGTCGAGCAGAGCAATCGCGACGAGCTGGAGAAGTGTCTTTATCGCACGAAATGGGAACTGGCCTTGCTGAAGGGCACTCGTGAAGAGGGTACTGCCAATCTTCCGTCACCAGGAGAGCTGGTCGATGCAGCGAATGAAAATCTGGCCGAACTTTATGCGAAAAGAGGTCTTGCTGATCACTACGGGAAATTTTTACCCGCGATCGATGAACTGTCACGTCAGTTCATCATCAATGCCTTTTATGAATTGGGTTGGGAGCCAAAAATAGGTGACGAGATTTCCATCTCTGATCTGATGCGGGATCTCTCGATTGCTGATCATCATGCCAAGCTGGTCTTCGGACAATTGACTTCGCTGACCGAAGGTGGATTTCTGAAGGTCGTGGGCGAGGGCTCATGGAAGGTGATCGAGATTCCAGGTCACGACGATCCCATGCCGTGGATCGACAAACTGTATGTGGAATTGCCGCAATTTTCATCCGAAGCAGAACTGCAGCGTCTGACCGGTCCGAATCTGGCAGGTGTTCTCAGTGGCGAAACCGATCCACTCGAGGTGCTTTTCCCGGGCGGATCTTCCCGGATCATGGAGCAGTTCTACCGTGAAGGTGCTGACTTTCCGGTGATTAATGTTCAGATCCGCGATGCGCTTGCTAAGGCCGTGGCAGAGTTGCCTGATCGCCGCGTCATCCGTGTGCTTGAAGTTGGCGCCGGAACTGGTTCGCTTACTAGCGAGATTCTTTCAGTGTTTCCTGCTGAGAGAACGGAATATGTTTTCACTGATAATGGACCTCTTTTCCTACAGTCCGCGCAGGACAGATTCGGAGAGGACTATCCTTTTGTGGAATTTAAAATGTTCGATTGCGAGAAATCGGCAGAGGCACAGGGAATTGAGCCTCACCATTTTGACATCGTCCTGGCTTCGAACGTGATTCACGCCACGGAAGACTTGAAGAAAACCCTTGGCAATCTGCGTGGGTGTCTCGCCCCTGACGGAATATTGATGTTCCTTGAGGTGACCTGGAGAAGGGCCGCACTGGATAATGTGTTTGGACTTTTGCCAGGCTGGTGGCGTTTTACGGATACGGATATTCGGAAAGATTCAGCACTCTTGACCCGTGAGCGTTGGGAAGAGTTGCTGACCGAACTTGGATACAGAGGTGTGGCCAGTTTTATCAGCTCGGAGGATCCTAAGGAAAATCAGCAGGCCTGTTTGATCGGTCGGGCTCCTGATCCGGTTGAGGTGCCAGTTGAGGCAGAAGACGGTGAGGACGATTCGTCCGCCATCGTTGAAGTGCCGGTTGCTCCTGCAAAGGATGTTTTTCTGATTACGACGGATGCGTCGGGGCTGGGGCAAAAGCTCTCGGTTGCATTGGAAACGGAGAGCTCTGAAGCAGTGCTTGTCGGAGATACGATTGAGGAATTGACATCAAAGATTGACGAATTGGCGAGCGAAGGCCGAATTGTCAGATCTGTCATTCAGACTCTTTCATTGGATCACCCTCGTGCAGAGGGACTCAATCTCGAGACGCTTAATGCCGCTCAGGATTCAGGTGTCAGGTTCGCCCGCGAACTGGTATCGACGATTTCGACGAGGGAATGGGAAACCAGGCCTCAAATTTTCTTCCTGACTCGCGGAACGATGCCGGTCATCGAAGGCGCGCCGCTACCAGGTCTTGCGTCTGCGCCAATCACCGGACTTCTGCGGGTGGCGAATAATGAGCATCCAGATTACGTCTGGAGTCAGATCGATCTTGATCCAGAGGCGAATGAATTCGAGCTTCAGGATCTCACTTCTGAATTCTTGAATTCAGATAGGGAGCACGAATTGGCATTCCGTGGAAACGGCCGCTACGCTCGCCGGGTCCGTCGGGTGAAGTCGGAAGATCTTCCTCCGCGCACTCGCAATGCGGTTCAGGAAGACGGGACCGTTCTTCCTTATCGCCTCCAAATTGAGAAGCCGGGTATTCTCACTAACCTTTCGCTCAACGAGACTTCACGTCGCGAGCCGGATCCTGATGAGATCGAAATTCAAATCAAGGCTGGCGGAATCAACTTCCGTGATGTGATGAAAGCTCTCGGGATCTACCCGGGAAATCCTGTCGACCTGAAATGGTTTGGTGATGACTTTTCCGGAACGGTGGTTCGGGTAGGCTCGAACGTGAAGGATCTGAAGGCCGGTGACAATGTTGTCGGCATGGCTCCATACTGTTTCCGCAGTTTTGTGACGGTTCATCGCAACATGGTGTTCCGGAAACCTGATGCGATGTCTCACGTTGAGGCGGCGACTCTTCCTACCGTTTTCCTGACCACGCATTATGCGATGAACGAATTGGCGCGGATGGAGAAGGGCGAAAGCATTCTCATTCATGCTGGAACAGGTGGTGTCGGACAAGCTGCGATTCAGATTGCCCAACATCTTGGTCTTACTGTTTTCTCAACAGCTGGTTCTCCGGAGAAACGCAAGTTGCTTCATGACATGGGAGTTGATCATGTGCTCGATTCCAGGACCCTTGAGTTCGCTGACGAGATCATGCGAATCACTGATGGTGAAGGTGTCGATGCGGTTCTTAACTCACTGGCAGGGGACTTTATTCCGAAAAACTTCAGCGTCTTGAAGACTTTCGGTCGCTACATGGAGATCGGAAAGGTCGATGTTTATGGCAACTCCAAGATCGGACTTGAGCCGATGCGCAACAACATCAGTTTCTTCGTGATCGATTTGGCTCAGCACCTGCAGAGCAAGCCTGAATATGTGGCGAAGATGTTCTCCGAACTGGAGAAAAAATTCTACGACAAGACCTACGGGCCGCTGCCTAGCGAAGTATTCCCAATTACGGATGTGGTAGGGGCTTTCCGCTACATGGCGGCAGGCAAGCACATCGGTAAGAACGTGTTGGACTTTGATCTTGCCGAAATCGAAGTCGGTCAGCCAACTGAAGAAGGTCATCGCTTCCGCGGAGATGGAACGTATCTGATCACTGGTGGAGCTGGTGGCTTTGGTCTTGAATTGGCAGAGTGGATGGCTGACAACGGCGCTCGTCACTTTTCGTTGATGAGTCGCTCCGGTCCGAAGGACGACGCGGTCGAAAAAATTGAGCAACTGCGAGCCAAGGGGATTGAGGTGATCGATTCTCGCGGTGATGTCACCAGTCGCAAAGATGTTGACCAGGTCATTTCGGAGATTCAGTCAGGCAAAGCTCCATTGATTGGCGTGATTCACGGCGCGATGGTGCTTGATGACGAGTTCATCAATGAACTCGACAACGATCGTTTCGATCGAGTGCTCCTTCCGAAGATGTTGGGAGCCTGGAATCTGCACGAAGCGACGCTCGATATTCCATTGGAGCACTTCATCAGTTTCTCTTCTTTCTCCGCCTTCATCGGTGCAGTGAAGCAATCGAATTACAACGCGGGTAACGTATTTCTTGATCAGCTCGCACACCACCGTCGTTCCCTTGGTCTTCCTGCTTTGACTTTTAACTGGGGTGCTCTTGAGGGAGCCGGTTTTGTTGCTCGAAACGAGAAGACGAAAGAATATCTCGAATTGGTGGGACTGGGATCGACCAATATGGACGAGACCAAGTATCTCTTCAGTCTCGGTATTCCGACTGATATCGATCAGCTTGGTGCCGCCCGTTGTGATTGGCAGGCACTGGCGAGGTTCAGTCCTTCCGTGGGTGGATCTAACATGTTCCTTCATGTGGTGCCGCGCACCAACAGTGGAGGCGGTGACTCAATGGCGGCTCGAATCCTTGAGGCTGCTCCCGAGAAGCGGGCTAACTTGGTGGAAGACCTCATCGCCGCTCAGGTTGGTGCTGTTCTGGGCACTGATGCGGCACGCCTTGATAAAGATACGCCTCTGACCAACCTTGGACTCGATTCTCTTATGGCCATCGAACTGGTCAATCGGATCGAAGATAAGCTCGGTATGTCAATGCCGATGGGTTCTGTCCTCAATGGTCCCAGTATTGTAGATCTTTCCATTCCTGTTCTTGAAAAACTGCTCGAATCGGGCGGTGGTCAGGTGGGTAGCGGCAGTGGTAGCGAGGCCGGTGGTCTGGTCGAATTTGTCGCGACTGGTGAGATGCCGGAAGTGTTCCCGCTTTCTGAAGGGCAAAAAGCGCTCTGGTACCTTAACCGGCTTGCTCCGGATTCCTCCGCCTACAATCTCGTATTCTCCGGAAAGTTCCGTCCTCTGCTTGATATCGAGGCAATGAAGACGGCGTTTTCGCTGCTCTTTGAGCGTCACCCTCTCATTGATGTGACTTTCGCAACGAAAGACGGAGAACCAATGCAGGTCGTTCAAAAAGGACGAACGATTGATTTCCGCGAGCACGATTGCACGGATCTGGATGATGAGCAGTTGAAGAAAATGATCAGCGAGCACGCTGATCGACCGTTCAATCTTGAGCGTGGTCCGGTGATTCGGTTGGAGTTGTTCCGCACCGCAGACGATGCGCATGTCGCCTTGTTGAGCATGCATCACATGATTTCTGATGCTTGGTCTGTCGCGGTAATTATTCAGGATCTGATCGAATATTACTTCTCTACCAAGGCAGGGCGCACACCGAAGATTGAAAGTCTTGATGCGACCTACGCAGATTTCGTGAATTGGGAGAAAGCCCACCTCGAAAGCGAAGCCGGAGAAAGAATGTTCGATTTCTGGAAAGAACATCTTGCGGGAGCTCCGAGCTCCATTGATCTGCCAAGTGATCGGCCTCGTCCGGCAGTTCAGACATTCAACGGTGCTACTTACGGTTTTCAGCTGGACGAAGAGCTGACTGAATCAGTTGATGCTCTTTCCAAGCAGAACAGCGTCACTCTTTTTACCACACTCTTGTCGGCCTATAACGTGCTCATGCATCGTTATTGCCAGCAGGATGATATTGTTGTTGGAGTGCCTTTGGCAGGACGGACTCAATCAGAGCTTCGAAGCACGGTTGGTTATTATCTCAACCCTGTTCCGCTTCGAAGCACAGTAGAGGATGACCCTACTATTTCTGAGTTTCTCGCTGCGAACAGTATCCGGGTGAACGGTGCGCTGGAGAATCAGCAGTATCCACTCGCACGAATGGTTGATCGCCTCGATGTGGTTCGCGATCCAGGTCGTTCACCATTGTTTCAGGTGAGCTTTACGATGGAGAAGGTTCCAGGGATTGACGATGAAGGTATCGCCGTATTCTTGATTGGTCAGGGCGGTCACACTTTCCACGTGGGTGATCTTTCGATGGAGACGATCGATCTAACGACACGTCAGGCGCAGTTCGAAATTACCCTCACACTAGAGGAAGCCGGAGGACAACTTTTCGGATGTTGGCAGTATAATCGCGATCTGTTCGACGAAGAAACAATCATTGAATTGTGTGCTCTGTATGAGCAGGTGCTTCGCGAAGTCACTGCAGATCCAAATCAGCGAATTTCTGAGGTCAAGCTGCTTGGTCGTGAAGATGAGAAGCGAATTCTTTCTGACTTCAACGAAACGGAAGTTGCCTACGAGAGTGAAATGCTTCTGCACAACCTGATCGAAGATGTTGCTGCGGTTAAGGATGAAGATACGGCGGTGATTTTTGAAGACAGCCACGTGACCTACGGCGAGCTGAATCGTCTCGCCAATGGCGTAGCTAGAGATTTGATTGCTGCGGGCGTTGAGACTGGAGACAATGTTGGTGTATTCGCTGACAGGTCTCCGAAGATGATCGCAGCTCTCCTTGGCGTCATGAAAGCTGGCGCGACCTATGTGCCGCTTGATCCTGAATTTCCGGCTCAGCGGATTGAGTTGATGCTGGACGATGCAGAGCCTAAGGCGCTGATTGCATCTGAACGACACATCAAATCTTTGCCATCAGGTAGCTGGGTTACATTGGATCTCGATTCCATTGAGGCGACTTCAAAGGCGCCAGGAGTGAGTGGAATTGATGCCGATTCTCTCGCCTATGTGATCTACACATCTGGATCGACGGGAACACCTAAAGGTGTCGAAATTTCCCATCGTGCAGCAGTGAACTTCCTGAATTCGATGGAGAAAGAGCCAGGGCTGACTTCTACTGACCGTTTGCTCGCTGTAACGACTTTATCGTTTGATATTTCCTTGCTCGAGATGTTCCTGCCATTGCTGGCCGGAGCGAAAGTGGTGATCGCTAGCGGTGAAGATGTGAAAGATGGTAGACGTCTTGCCAACCTGATCAACGAAGAGGACATCACCGTGATGCAGGCGACTCCTGCGACATGGCAATTGCTGCTCGACAGTGGATGGGAAGGGAACAGTGGACTCCGCATATTCTGTGGAGGTGAAGCGCTCAGTCGTTCCTTAGCGAACGTTCTCGTGAACTCCGCCGATGAACTATGGAATTTGTATGGGCCTACAGAGTCAACGGTTTGGTCCACCGTGGAGAAAGTCGAAGAGGGCGATGCTGCTATCTCGATCGGGCGTCCTATTGCCAATACTCAGGCATACATTTTGGACTCCAATCAGCTGCCAGTGCCGCAAGGCTTTACCGGTGAGCTTTGGATCGGTGGTGACGGGCTTGCCCGTGGATATCGGAATCGCGAGGATTTAACCTCAGAAGCATTCCGCGAAGTGACTCTTGCCGATGTAGGCAAGAAGCGTCTCTACCGGACTGGCGACCTGGCTCGCTGGAATCGCGACGGGAAGCTTGAGTGCCTTGGACGAGTTGATTTCCAAGTCAAAGTTCGCGGTGTTCGTATGGAACTTGGCGACATTGAGTCTCAGATGGAATCCATCGATGGGATCAAACAGGCGGTTGTAACCAAACGGGAAGATTTGCCGACAGGCGAAGGCCTTGTTGGCTACTACCTTGCCGAAGATGCTCATCTCGAAAGTGCTGCGATTCGAAGCGAATTGGCGAAGAATCTTCCTGCCAGTTACATTCCTGCTTACTTCACGGCACTGCCTGCCTTTCCTCTGACGCCGAACAAGAAAATTGATCGCAAGCAGCTTCCGGCTCCAAAAACCGGCGGCGCGAGCGAAGGGGAGAGAGTGGTTCCACGGAATCCAATCGAAACAAAATTGTGGGATGTGTTTAGCCGGAATTTCGATTCCGAAGACATTGGCGTGACTGACAATTTCTTCGAAATGGGTGGTGATTCACTGCTTGCTCTTCGTATTATTATCGATGTGTCAGAGGTGTTTAAGCAAGATGTCGGTGTTGATACTTTTCTGACTCATCCAACGATTGAGCAGCTTGGACTATATCTCGGCAGCGAAGCATCCGAGGATCAGCCAGCTGATGCTGCGAAGGCTGCTGCCAGTTCCGCTTCCGTTGATTTGGAAGATCTGGCCCACATCAATGTGGAAGAGTCCAGCGACGAACTGCCTGAGCTTGATGCGGTGGCGCTGACCTATATTCCAGAGGCCTTGGCGAGTATTTCGGGCATGGCCCGGGATGAGATTTCCGAGCGCCTCTTTGCTGGGAAGCCCAGGATTAGTAACACTTATCATCTTGAACAAGGAAACATTGGCGTCATTATGCTGCCGTGTTTTGAGTCGGATTTCCTAAAGGATCCTGCTTCGGCAAAATCAGCCACATTGGCTGCGCTTGAGATGGCTGCTAAAGCGGGTGCAAAGAATGTTTCGCTAACGGGAGTCATTCCATCAGCGACTGACCACGGACGCGATATCGCCAAATGGATGAAAGGCGGGAAAGACCTGCCAGCGATTACGACGGGCGATGCAACGCGTTCGGCGACGATCGTGAAATCGGTGGAGGGTATCCTTGCTGAAGCGCGGCGTGAGCTCGCTGACGAGACCGTATCAGTGGTGGGCCTCGGATCCATCGGATTTGGCACCATTCGACTGATGTTGGATGTGCTGGATCATCCGAAGCACCTCATCCTTTGCGATCCGTATCAGACGGATGATCAGATGAGTCGGATTCGGGATCGAGTTCGTGACGCAGGCTTCCAAGGTCAGATCGATATCGTCAAGAACGGTGGAGCATTGCCTCCTGAGGTTTACGCTGCATCGGTGGTCGTTGCGTCATCGAATCTTCCCGGCGTATTGGACATCAAGGCTTTGCGTCCTGGAACACTGGTGGTTGATTACAGTTTCCCACCTGTGTTCAGGCTGGACGAAGCGATTAAGCGATTTACGGCTGAACGCGATATTCTGTTTACAACTGGTGGAGAATTGAAGCTACCGGATGTGGTTAGTGAAACGATTTACCTCCCTGAAGAGTTGGAGGAGATGGACGAGGCTGTTCAGTTAGGCTTCATGAAGTTCCTCGCTAGTCGCAATAAGCACGAGATCACGGGTTGTGTTCTGGTGAGTCTTTTGACGGGATCGGAGGGTATCGAGCCAACGCTGGGACCTCTTGAGAATTCTGATGCGCTTGCTCACTACGAATATCTGGAAGAGCTGGGCGTGGAGCCGGCAAAGCTGCAAATTAACGGTTTTTTCCTTCCTGATGATGCAGTGACTTCGTTTCGCGATAAGCGAAGTGGAACATCGACAGCGTCCTAAATTAATTCTAAAAGTAAGAGGGCCCTGAAAATCAGGGCTCTTTTACTAAGAAATCATCTGGATTCTTCGTTTATCCTTAGTCGGAAGAGAGCTATGAGATTTGTCGCTGCGGCTATTGCTACCGGATTGTTACTGGTTTTTGGAGTTAACAACCTGTGCGCCTACCCCCTGACCCTTGAGCAGCGAGAGCGATTCAAGCGTTATATACCGCGTACTTTTTCAAAGCTGGAAGCACGGGATCCGGTTCATGTGGCTATACTGGGCGACAGTGTGACGGGCGGCTACACCCCATTGGCGACAGCCTGGGAAAACAATAATCCGCTTTATTCCTACGCTGGGGGTTTCCTGGAGCGACTGGCCCGGGAGTTCTTTTATACTGGAGGGGTGCGGTTGTTGAACCCTCCTGAAGGAGGTTCTGATAAGTTATCTGAATACCTGGGAGATGAAATCACGGTTGAGAATCTGACGGTGATGGATGGCACGGCCCTAACCGGTGCGCGCCGCTCTACGTCTGATGCGTTTCTGCATGATCCGGATCTCCTTCTTATTCAATACGGCGTCTACGATGCCTTTGATCATATCAGCTATGATGACTATCGTCGGGCGCTTCAGCAGTCGATTGATGCTGGAAGGTCTGCAAATGTGGATATGATCTTGCTTGGCCCAGGATTGGTTAATCACGGTAGCGGGTCGATGGAGTGGGGATTGGCACGTCCCTATTCTATGGTTGCCAGTGAAGTGGCTGCAGCGAATAATTTACTGTTCATCGATGTGGGTCAACATCTGGCTCGTTTTGGTGGAGGGGTTGATGAAGAAACCCACCCCAAGGCGGCCATGGAAATAGTAGGGGACCGAATGGAGCGAATCTTCCATTTTGGACCGGAGTTGGACGAGGTCGAAAAGGTTCATACGTCAGCCCGTGCCAATGAGTATCTGACTCAGTCTATATTCGCTGAACTGAAAGATGGTCCGCGGGTGTCAAAGTTTTCTTATGCTGGAGTAGCAGCTTTTACCAAAGACGGAGAAGTGCGGGTGACTCTTGTCGTGCGGAATCTAACCAGTGATCCGCAGGGAGGAACAGTCGGAGCTTTGGCGGTAGGGCAGGGGCTGGAGCCCGATGTGGCGGCGCAACGCTTTACGGTTGTGGGAGAGGGCACCAGTCAGTTGAATTTTGTCTACCGGCGGCCTACGACAGGTAAGGCGAGGGATGGGGCTGATATTTTGTTTCCGATGCAGCCGACAGATGAATTTTGCCGGTTTTCGTTTGTGTTAGAAGATACCCTCAGTTCGGAGTTGATTGATTTGCCGTTAAGGGTCGGGCCCATTTTTGCAGTCTGGAAGTCCCGGCAATATCTTAATGTGAGCGATCGCATTCGCATAGAATGGGATTTGATCAACGGGTCAGACAAAGCTTCTGCAGGAACCTTTCAGGTAGGTATGGGGGAGAAGGTAGGTCAGCCGACTGAATTCTCAGTTTCACCGTTGGGAACAAAGAGTGTTTTCTCTTTGTTCGACTTTTCCGAGGGGATGGAGAATACTCCATTTCAGCGTGACGTGTGGATTCAGACCGAGGTCAACGGGACTGTTGTGAGATTCAATCGTGAGCTTGAAGCGTCACGGGATCTTGTTCTCGGTGAAGAAAGAGAACTGAGAAAATGGTCGGAGTATGCCAACGCTCCTCCGGCTGGAGAGAGCCAGGCGCAAAGGCGTTCCCCCGGATCTGTCACGATGAGGTTCGATGCGGATGAGGATGCGCTATATTTACGAGCCGCTCTTGAGGGCATCGCTGTTCCTGATTTAGGGGATGCAGCCGCTCTTCGTGCCAGGGTATTTCTCGATGCGCGACCGGCTAGTGAGGTGCTTTCGTTTGGGGCGGTGGAGCCTATCGTGGTATACACCAAGGGAAGCGACGGACCAGGCAGTGCTCCTACGCTCGCGCCAGGTTGTTTTGGCAACGGCTATAATATGAGCCTGAGCCCTCAAGGAGTGACGTCGGTACTGGTCACGAGGGATGATGGAGTGAAGGAATTTCAAATGCGAATTCCGCGGGTTTATCTTCACCGGCACGAATGGGAACTGGGTTTCATAGACAGCGTCCTTGGGTTTAAGGTCGAACTCACTGTTGCTGATTCTTCAGTTGGCGCCGGGGAGCGCTTTCGACTCGAAAATAGTTTTGTATCGCACAGTCCTACGAGGGCTTTTCAGAATACTGCCATCTACGGATTTAATGAGATGGATGCCAGGTCTCTCAGCGTGTTGAGATTGTCCCGTTCGCCCCTGAATAGTTGGTCAGTCAGGATCTACTGATCCTCGCTTTGTTGACCGACTGAAGAGAAGGGGGCTATTTCCCGGGCGTGGAAGCCAACTCAAGCTGCTGCTTATTGAGGACTTGATGGTCACCGGTCGAGAGTACCGGCATCGTTAGCTGCCCAATTCGGATCCGTTCCAAGCGTTTAACTTTGTAATCGAGCTTGGAAAACATTCTTCGAATTTGACGGTTATAACCCTGTGTGAGAACGAGTCTCAGCCGGCGCTTGGAATCAAAGGTAACGGATTCTGCCTTGGCAAGTCCCTCGGAAAGGTGAATACCATCGAGAAGTTTTTGAGTTAATTCTCCGTCGAAAGGGCGCTCGAGATGAACGGAATACTCTTTCTCCACATGGTAACGAGGATGAGTGAGTTGTTCAGTAAGTTCACCGGAGCTGGTGAGTAATAACAGGCCGCAGCTATCCAGGTCGAGTCGACCGCAATAGTTGAGGCTGGCGAACTTATTCGGTAGGATATCGTAAATCGTCTTTCGTCCCTGGGGGTCACGGCGAGTGCAAAGGTAACCCCTCGGCTTGTTGAAAATCACGGAGAGGTCGCTCTGTGTGCGCAGAAGCTTGCCATCACAACGGACGTGGTCTGAGGGAAGCACTCTGGTGCTCAATTCGAGAATGACGTCGCCGTTTATTTCAACCCGGCCTCCCCGAATGAATTCCTCGCAACCACGACGCGATCCGACACCGCAGGATGCTAGAAACTTGTTGAGGCGCACGCCTTTATCCGCAGGGGATCCCATGATTGGACTTTTTGCCCTGTTTGAAGGATCCGCAAAAAGAAGCGATTAAGCTTCGGGCTTGGTCTTTGGAAGACCGAGCGGGCTGGTTCCTTCTTCCCATTCACCACGCTTTTGCAACAACTTAACGCGCTCAAAACGCTTAAGGACGCTTCGCTTTGCTCCGATGGCGCTTGATTTTCTAAGGCTGGCGTGCTGTGACATGGCTGAATATTGGTGTAATTGACTAAGGCGCGGAATCTAGAATAGTTTTCCGACATTGCAAGTCGGATAATGCCTGAAAATCACAGGGCTGGAGAGGATCGCACCCGTGGCGAAGGGCTGTGCGCGTTTCAACGAGCAGTGGTCACTTAATCTTCGTCACCTTCAGCCAGAACATCGAGGGTAAATCCGCCGACATGGGAGCCCTGAGCGTCAGGGTAGATCCAGTCGTTGAGGCGATCCATTTCAAAGGTGACCGCGGCCCCCCGGTGGACATCCATTAGCTCGTGGGGGTCGTTCATGAGGATTCCTTTGATGTGGTTCTCTGCGAGATCAGTCACTGCTACCCACATGTATTCGCATTTCCGGCCTTCTCGAAATTCTGCTTTGGCGATATAACGATCGGCATCTTCAAGGTTCCGATCGTTGAATGCTTTAATAAATTCGGGCCATCGTTTTATCGCCTCTTTCACTGCGGCTTCCATCTTTGTATTTGAATCTGATATTTCGATGATGGGCTCAAAGGTGGGCTCATTGAAAAGAGCTAGAGGTGAGGAGCTCGACAGGCTTTCGATGAGTGATAAATCGAATTCATTGCATCGCTGAAGCTCGGGGCAGTAGATGGCCAGGCAATCAGGTCCCGCCAGAGCTGCCAGAATCTTGCCAATTACCTGGTAGGCTGCGGCAGTGGTGGTTGATTCTGAGGGATCATCCATCAAGTCGACGGAGATCCAGGCGCGATGGCTTTCGACGGCATTTCTAAGTCGTTTGTCCCGGATTGATTGATGGGCAAATTGTCCCGGGTTGGAGATATAGGGCTGATCTGATACGAGTACGGCGAAAAGGCCCTGGGGGATGCGAACCATGAAATGTTTGATTCCGTCGTCAGTGCCTCTCGCTTCATCAGGAGGGGTGAATTGAATCACGAAGTACTCGGAGTTCGTGTTCGCGGTGTTGAATTTGATCCCTAGAGCATTGGAGACGCAGGTGCGTATCGAGGCTTCTTCTGCGTCCCTGCGTTCGGAGAGGAAGTAGACCAGTGAAATTAAATTATCAGGAGGGATCAAATCCTCATCATCGCTCGACGATAGCGCGGCAGGGCGAGAGGTTTTGCGAAGGAGCCAGCGGACCATCTCAAACCCAAACCAAATCGTGGCAAGAGAAAGGGCCACAACTCCCACCCAGCTCAAACCGCTGGTGAACAGCCGAATAATCAGCGCCAGCAGAATTGCTGTTGGTAGAACTGGGTATTGCTTAATGGAGTCGAGCATCGCTGATAGAAAAATGAGGAGGAATCGGTCGGACTGATTACCTGAATGATACGGCTTCGTAAACCTGGGTCGTGGAGGGAGATATTCCTGCGTTGTTTGAATCGGTATGCGGAAAGGGATTGACGAATCCTTTCCAGTCGTCGCCAAGGGAAAGTCCTTCGCCTATTCCTTTGAGTAAAACGCTTCCTGTTCCGAATTTACTGAGTTTGCGCTTTGGGGGACCTTCACGTTCGAAGCCTAATGTGGAAATTTCTTTTGTCGGAACCATCTCTATTTTCCACAAATCCACCAACACTTTATCTTTGCTAATGTGCAGGAGTTTTCCGGTAGCGGGAATCCACTCATTTTTTGCCATCTTATAGCGAGCATCCTTCCCTGCTTGAAAATGTCTCTCGGCCCGCCGCTTTTCGGTTTCGATGAGCATTTGTTTTCGCAGTTCTCTATCTTTAGCCTGAGTGGCTTTGTAGGCCGAGAGAGCGGCGATGGGGTCAAATTCATACTTTTCCTGAATCGTAGAATCTAGATCGAAGAGTGATATCTGAGCCATTCCTCCTCGATGTCGAATCAGAAGGGTATCGGTCTCGACCCGGGTGACGAAACAGTCTTCAAAGTGCAGGCCGTCTTTCGTTTCCAAGACCTCAAAGTCCGGCTGTGGCTCCTCCTTGGTCGCGGGTTGCTCGTCGGCGCCGCCGAGCGAACAGGATAGCACCACTGGAATTATGGCCATCTTCAGGATTTTCAGCATACGAAATGCAATATCGTGCCAGTATTGCAACAGGCACGCAACTTTTCTTGAGTAAACGGGTTTTATCGGCTAACAACCCAGCATACTGCGCAATGACTATTGGCTTCACACAACTCTTTCTACCCGGAATCGCAGCATTTGTTCTCCTTTTTGGCAATGTGATCGCTGATGATTCCGACTCAGCGCAAAGTGACGAGGACGGTGGAGAAACGGCTGAACATAGGCCGGGCAGTGAGGGGTGGAATTCTCTCAGTGATGAGGATAAGGAAAAGCTGCGCAATGCGCTTCGGCAGGTCTGGGCTGACGCAACCGTAATCAGTGCTCGAGAAGAAGTGAAGAGAGCAAGCGAGGCCTATCAAAACGCAATTCGTCAAGCAGTCCGACGGGCGGATCCCTCAGTCGCTGGTGCTTTGGCCAAGGCGCAGGCTGCTACTGAAGGTCATTTGAAGGAGAGGTTTGGAGGAGGATTGCCCGGACAAAATGGAATGCGCCGGCTGGGAGATTATCCGATGAGCCCTCCCGGATTTCTTGAAGGGTTGACTGAAGAGGAGCGGGAAAAATTTCACGAGGCCGAGAAGGAGGCGAAAACGACTCAAGCAGTGCAGGATGCGCTTCAAGCCTTGGAGGCCCTTCGAATGAAGGATGATGCAATTAAGGTCAAGCGGTTGCAGGCATACCGGAACATTCGTGAGACGACCATGAATGAGATGGTCAAAGCTGACCCGAGCCTAAAGGAGATTCAGGGGCGGTTGGAGAGTATGGCTCGGCGAGGGCAGAAGGGTGATGGGAAAGGCTCCGCCAAAGGTAATCCCAAGGGTTTGCCTCAAACGCGGTGAACTTATCTTCGGTTGGAGTCCGTCCATCTTTTGATTCGCTCTCATCGGTTTTTGAGGGGGACGTGAGTTAATAGTGGAGGGGTTCTCCTCTCAGCTTCTTTTGGGCTGTTGCCTGAAAACGCGAATGGAATTCCGCTTTTAAGGAGTGGTATTTCAATCCCTGAGGGGCTTGGAGAGCAAAAGACGCATAGATATCGCCTCAATTTTGGGCCGCCGATTTTATTTCGGAAAAGTTAACATTTAGGCTTGCCTTAGAATAGTTAGAGATAATATAGTAATCTCACCATAATTCCTTAAATTATGGGTTTTATGGATTCGGCTGCGATCCATCAGAGTGCTCAGAATAACAATAAATTTGATCCAATTTCATAAGATGATAATTCCGATCAAACCGTGGCTTGAGAAAAACAAGGGGGCTGCTGCCTATGGGGCTCAGTCTTGGGGGCGCCGAATTGAGGGTGGTTTGACCTTGTCTTCAGATTTTGAAGCGGAGGAGTTGATGAGGGCAGGCGGAATGATGTCTGAAGTACCAAGGGGGTTAAGTATGTCTACACGCATGGAGTTTTATCATCAGCCTATCATGGCAACGGAGATTCTCAGGGCGATGCAGCCGATTGAGGGAAGGCAGATTTTTGACGGCACTCTTGGTGGCGGTGGTCATTCAGAGATATTTTTGCAGCATGGGGCTCATGTTGTGGGCTGCGACCAGGATGCGGATGCTCTCGATTACGCCTCGCGTCGATTGTCTTCTTTTGGGGATAGGTTTCTTCCGGTTCGGGGAAATTTTTCAGAGGTCGATGTTCTTCTTAGGTCGCATGGGATTGAGCATGTGGATGGAATCTTGCTGGATCTGGGGGTGTCATCGCATCAGTTGGATGAACCTGACCGGGGCTTTTCGTTTCGTGAGGACGGTCCGCTGGATATGCGGATGGACGACCGGAGTTCTTTTTCGGCTGAGGATTTGATCAATGAGTGGTCTGAGGATGAGTTGATTCGTATTTTTCGCGAGTATGGTGAAGAAAAGCGGGCGGTTCGGGCTGCAAGAGCAATTATTAGAGCGAGGGGAGAAGCAAGGATTGTCACGACCCTTCAGTTGGCCGCAGCGGTTGAAGGTGCCATTCCTCGAACCGGGCGAAAGCATCCTGCCACGAAAGTGTTTCAAGCCGTTCGTATCGCGGTGAATAGGGAGCTGGACTGTCTTGAGATCGTCTTGGACAAGGCAGTGGATGCTTTGGCTGAGGGAGGTGTGTTGGCAGTGATTACGTTTCACTCACTGGAAGACCGGATGGTGAAGCACTTCATGAGGCGCAAAAGCTCGCCGTTTATTGACCGTCCGGAGTGGCCTGAGCCGAAGGAAAATCCTGAGTATTGTTTAAATCTATCTTCGCGTCGGGCGATTGTGCCAGGTGAAGATGAGGTGGCATTAAATCCACGGGCACGGAGCGCGAAGTTGCGGTTAGCAACCAAGGTGGGGGATCTCTAATGGAAAAGAGGAATCGTTATCGCAATCGAATTCGCATGGTCACTTTGTGTCGGCTTGTGTTAGCCGCGGCCCTTTTGCTGGCTGCTGGTGCAGGATTTGTGCTTGTTAGGAACGAGCATGTGATTCGGGGTTATGATATTCGCGACCTCGAGGATGAGGTTGTTGAGTTAGAGCGGGAGATCGAAATGTGGGAATTGCGAATTGCGGGAGTTAAGGGCAGGCAGGAGCTTTCTCGCCGCTTGCGGTGGGTGCAGAGTGATTTGCAGGAGATCGAGCTAAAACGAGTGATTGAAGTCGATGGGACTGAGATCGGAAATGGTGTTGTTGCGAGCTTGGACTAATGGGACCTCTTGCGCAAAAACTCAGGACGAGATTGATTGTGGGTTGCGGGGCGCTCGTTCTGCTTCTTTCTGTTCTTAGTGGTCGATTGATTTATATCGAACTGTTTTGCTCGGAGGAGTTTAGTGAGAGGGCTCGGAATCGCTATGAGTATCGGGAGGAATTGCCTGGTAGGCGTGGCCGTATTTATGATTCGTCGGGTGAGTTGCTGGCTCGAAATCAAACGGTGTATTCTTTGGTCGCGGACTGTTTGCATTTGAAGGATCAGGGCTTTGCGCGGGCAGGCCTTGCGGCGAAAGAGGGGATTCCTTCTCATGAAATTCGAAAAAAATACCTACCTGAAGAAATTCTGGCTCGGTATCGGGAGCACGTGGCTGAGTCGCTGTCTCAGGTCTTGAGGTTGCCAGTGCAGGATCTCGCAGTGGCCTTGCGTGAAAAGCCGGTTGGGGAAGTGGTTCTGGCTCGTGGGATCGAGGATGATTTTGCGAGGACTCTGGATGACGTAATTAAGGCAAAGGCTCTGAGAGGCCTATATTTGCGGAAGGGCGAGCGAAGGTTTTATCCTAGTCCGCTCTCTCTGACTCAGGTGATTGGATATGTTGATGAAGAAGGGGTGGGGATGTCAGGTGTCGAGAAGACGTTCGATGAAGTTCTGACGGGACGTCCTGGCTATCGGTATTGTGAGCGGGATCGCAGGAGTCGAGAGATTCATGCATACCGTGGCCTTCAGGTTGATCCTGTTCCGGGTAATGATGTGTATCTGACAATCAATATGGCTCTTCAGGAAGTGGTAGAGCGGGAGCTTGATTCGGTGATTGATCAATATCGTCCTGAGAAGGTGTCGGCGATCTGGATGGACCCGCAAACGGGTGAAATTTTGGCAATGTCAAATCGCCCTCATTTTGATCTCAGTAATCGACAGGGCATTCGCGGGATGGATCCAGTGCGACGGAATATTGCGGTGACCGATCTTTATCAGCCGGGTTCCACTTTCAAAATCGTCGGCTACGGCGGCGCGTTTGATCGGGGTTTGGCTAATCCTGCAACGGAGGTCAACTGCCATATGGGGGCTTACTATTTCGATGGCTATGAGCTGAAGGATCATCATCCCTACGGAGTCCTTACGGCGCAGTTGGCGTTTGCAAAGTCGTCTAACATTGGTGCCTTCAAGATTTCCCATCCGCTCAACAAGGACGGGTTTCATCATTACATGCAGCAGTTCGGGTTTGGTCAGAAAACGGGTATCGAGCTGACGGCGGAAAGTTCTGGTCGGGTCTATCCTGTGAGTGAGTGGTCCAAAACTTCATTTTCCAGTCAGGTGATGGGTTATGAAGTTTCAGTAACTGCAATGCAAATGGCCGTTGCTTGCAGTGTGATAGCTAATGGTGGGATCTACCGTGCTCCTACCTTGATTGAGCGAGTTCAAGAAGGCGGTTCAGGTTCGAGGGAAATCGTGAAAGAGGCTGAGCGTTTGACACGTAGGGTTCTGAGTCCAAAGGCAGCGGCACAGGTGCGGCAGTGCATGGTAGAGGCAATGAGCGATATTGGCACAGGCACAAAAGGGAAGGTTCCGGGACACTCAATGGGAGGGAAGACTGGGACGGCAAGGAAGTATATCGAGAATGTTGGCTATGCGACAGGACGTTACACGGCGTCTTTTATGGGATTCCTTCCGGCGGAAAATCCTCGTCTGATTGGGATGATCGTTGTTGAGGATCCTCGATTGGAGGGGCAGTCGGTCTATGGCGGTTCAGTTGCTGCGCCAGTTTTTAAAGCTATTGCGGCCGAGGCCGTAAAGATTTTGGGGATCGAGCCCGATCTGCCAGAGGAAATCGAAGATCAGCTTGAGCCTGCGCTAGTCGCGCTGGGGGTGGTAAAGAGAGAAGGTTAAAATGAAGCTGTCCGAAGTTAGTGATTCCATACACATCAAGTCCGTATCTGGGACGCTAGAGATTGATATCTCTGGCGTGTTTTACGATTCGAGGAAGGTTGTTCCTGGTGGTCTTTTTTGTGCCCTTGTGGGCGGAGGAGATGACGGGAATGCCTATATCGATGCCGCGATTGAGAATGGTGCGGTCGCGATCATTTCACAAAATTCTTATCCTGCTGAATCGAGTGCGACCTGGTTGCAGGTCAACGATGCACGGTTGGCAATGGGGATTGCTGCATCGAATCTCAAGGCTCATCCGAGCGAGGAGATGCCGGTGATTGGAGTCACGGGGACGAATGGCAAGACAACCACGACATATTTGATTCACCATCTCCTGCAGTCGGTTCTGCACCGGGCGGGGATGATTGGGACGATTCAATATTCAACCGGCGACGAGGTGATTGATGCGCCTCACACGACGCCGGAGTCACCTGATGTTCAGCAGTTACTGCGGGATATGCGTGATGCGGACTGCCGTGGTGTGGCAATGGAAGTTTCCTCTCACGGGCTTGCTCAGAAGCGAGTTGCTGGTGTTGCCTTTGATGTTGGGGTCTTTACGAACTTGAGTCAGGATCACCTCGATTTTCACGGAGTGATGGAGAAGTATTTCCAGTCTAAGGAATTGCTTTTCAGTCAGATGGACAAAGACACTCGCAAGAAAGGCGTCGCGATCATCAATATTGACGATTCCTATGGAGATCGGTTGAGTAAGCGGAATTTCGAGAAGCTGAAAAAAGTGACTTTTGGGCGTTCAGCGAACGCTGATTTCAGGGCGTCAGATCTTCGTTCCGACTTCAATGGAACACAGTTTACGCTTTCCTATAGTGGGCGAAGTTTTCTCGTTCGTATTCCGTTGATCGGAGCGTTCAACGTTTCCAATGCAGTCGCGGCCATCGCGTCGGCGCATGCGGTTGGCCTGAACCTCCGGGAGACTGTGGCAAAGATTGCTGAAGCGCCACAAGTGCCGGGTCGCTTGGAAGCCGTTGGTGACAGGAAGATCAATTATCGTGTTTACGTTGATTACGCCCACACTCCCGATGCTCTGGCCAATGTTCTTGAAACATTAAAGCAACTTGGGCCAAACCGAATCATCACCGTATTCGGATGTGGTGGAGACAGAGATGGCACTAAGCGCGCTCCGATGGCCAGGGCTGCGGAAGTGGGCAGTGATCTTTGTGTTTTGACGTCTGACAATCCCCGCACTGAAGATCCTCAGCAGATTCTCAAAGATGCCGCCAAAGGTTTTCTTGGTTCGTCTTATGAGGTGATTGAAGATCGTAAGCTTGCCATCAAGCGCGCGATTGGCCTCGCAGAAGAGCGAGACATTATTTTGATCGCAGGCAAAGGGCACGAAGCCTACCAAGAGATCGAGGGCGTACGCCACGATTTTGATGACAGAAGAATTGCTGCCGGTGCGATTCGAGCAAAAGCCGAAGGGGGTGGTAGATGATGCCGGTAACTTTGTCGCAATTGGCTCGTTGGTCCGATGGATCCCTGATTCAAGGGCGTCCTGCTGACACGGTTGGATCTATTTCAACTGACTCGCGCAAGCTCGAGCCCGGTCAGGTATTTCTCGCTCTGAAGGGTGACCGATTCAACGCCCACGACTTCCTCGGTGAGGTCGGGGCATCGGGTGTTTCTGCGATGGTGGTGAGTGAGTTGAATCGCGATACAGAATCCTATGAGGGTGGTGTCGTGAGAGTTGCTGATTCTCTCAAAGCACTTCAGCGTATTGCTTTCCATCACCGTCGGAATTCTCCTGGCCTCTATGCGATTGGGGTGACAGGGAGTAACGGTAAAACGTCTACGAAAGATTTTCTTACAGCGAGCTTGTCTGCCGCCGGCCGGGTTTGCGGCACGGCCGGTAATCTAAATAATCACATCGGGCTTCCTCTGACGATTCTTTCAGGAAACGGAGAAGAGCATTTTGGTGTCTGGGAGATGGGGATGAACCATCCTGGTGAAATTGAAGTGCTTGCGGAAATTGCCCAGCCGGATGCAGCTGTGATCACGCACATTGGGACGGCGCACATTGAGCACATGGGCAGCCGTGAGGCGATAGCCGCTGAAAAATGTGAGCTTGCTCTGGCAGTTCCCTCCAGTGGATTTTGTGCGATGCCGGCTGGCGACGATTTCTATGGCTATGTCGCTGAGAGGGTTTCTTGCGAGATGGTTTCTGCCGGAATTGACACCGGTGATGTCCGTGCTGAAGGGCTCAATACTGAAACTGCCGGCATGACACGGTTCCGTTTGTGTTCCGATTTTGATGGGCCGCCCGAAGTGTGCTTGCCGGTGAAAGGGCGACACATGGTGGTGAATGCTTTGTTGGCCGCTGCGGTAGCGTTGCGGCAGGGGATTTCCCCGGATAAAATTGCTGAACGACTTTCCGCTGCGGAACTCAGCGGTGGACGGTTGCAGGAGCGAGCTGTGGGAGGATTTGACTTCCTCGACGATAGCTACAATGCGAACCCTGATTCCATGCTCGCTGCTATTGAAACACTTCGTGATAGCAATGTAGCGGGACGTCGAGTGGCAGTGTTAGGCTTCATGGGCGAATTGGGAGAGCATGAGGAGCCGGCTCACCTGAAGTTAGGCTCTGCCCTGTCTGAAAACGGTATCGATGTGCTGGTGACCGTTGGCGATAGGGCTTCTCGAATCAATGAAGGAGCTGAAGGTGTGGGGCAAAGTCATCAGTTTGATTCACACGAAGAAGCGGCGGATTTCCTGAAGGGTTTTCTCAATGGAGATGACCTCGTGTTGGTTAAGGGCAGCCGGGCCGCGGGTATGGAAAAGGTGATCGAAAACCTTAAATAGATTTTATTCATGTTGTATTTTTTACATCTTCTCAAAGACAACTCAGAATTTCTTGAGGTTCTGAATATTTTTCAGTATCAGACGTTTCGCGGAGCGGGGGCGAGCCTGACGGCTTTCTTGCTGACTGTTGTTTTCGGAAACCGGGTCATCCTGAAGCTGATTTCTCTAAAATTGGGGCAACCGATTCGAAGCAAGGAAGAGGTCCACGAACTGGCTGAACTTCATGGAAGGAAGGCAGGAACTCCTACCATGGGCGGAGTAATCATTGTCGGGGCCGTTTTGATCTCGGCGATTCTTTGGACACGCCCCACCAATCCGTTTATCCAAGCCTTAATCTTCGTGACGCTCACTACCGGAACGCTTGGATTCATCGACGATTATCTGAAAGTTAGTCGCAAGAATTCTATTGGAGTTCGCGGTAAGGTTAAGCTGCTCGTGCAATTCATCGTATCGTTCATTGCTGTCGGTTTCCTCTACGTTCATCCGGATACATCAGAGTATGTGCGCCAACTCTATCTCCCATCCCTGAAGTATCCCATCTTTGAGGACATGGGGGTCTTTACTTTTGTGTTGCTCCCATTAGTGATTGTTGGATGCTCCAATGCGGTCAATTTGACTGACGGGCTCGATGGTCTCGCGACCGGTTGCACCATCACCACGGCGACGGCTTATGCCATTTTAACTTACGTGGCAGGACATCAGATTCTTGCTGAGGATTACCTTTACGTTCCATATAACAAGCATTCTGGAGAGGTGGCCATCTTCTGTGCTGCACTGGTGGGCGCTGGGCTCGGGTTTCTGTGGTTCAATTGTTATCCGGCTAAAGTTTTTATGGGAGATACCGGTTCTCTGGCGATCGGGGGAATGTTGGGAATGGTCGCCATTTGCTGCAAGCAAGAGTTCCTGCTGGTGATCGTAGGGTTCGTTTTTGTGATGGAGGCAATGTCGGTCATTCTCCAGGTAGCGAGTTTCAAGCTAACCGGAAAAAGAATCTTTAAGATGTCGCCGATTCACCACCACTTCGAACTGATAGGGTGGCCGGAAAGCAAAGTGATTAATCGATTTTGGATCATCTCTATCATCTCCGCCATGGTCGGACTGATGACGCTTAAATTGCGATAAAATGAAATTAGCTGGTAGAAAAGTGGCAGTGCTAGGAGCAGGTGGAAGCGGTATCGCTGCCGCTACTCTTGCGCTCAGCCATGGTGCTTCCGTTGCTGCTTTTGACAGTGGTGATCCAGCTAAATTGGCACCTGCCGTTGAACGCTTTGCTGAAATTGGGGTGACACTTTGCTGTGGTGATGAAGCTTTGAAATCCCGTGAGTCTTTTGACATCACTGTCATTAGCCCCGGAATCGCCACAAGTTGGCCAATTGCGAGGGCGTTCGATCAAGTATCGACCGAGCTGATCGGTGAAATCGAACTCGCCTTTCGGATGTCTGAAACCCCTGTCATTGCTATCACAGGGACGAATGGAAAGACGACGACGACCTGTCTTGTTACTGAGATGCTAAATGCTGCCGGAAAGCGGGCTGTTGCAGCGGGTAACATCGGTCTTGCCTACAGTGAAGTGGTGGCTTCCGGCAAACAGTATGATTGGATCGTTCTTGAATTGAGTTCATTTCAATTGGAGACCATCAAATCATTCAGCCCTGATATCGCGGTGTGGATGAATTTTGCGCCGGATCACATGGACCGGTATGAAGTTTTGGAAGATTACCGGAATGCAAAACTTCGTCTGTTTGAGAACACTGACAGAACACAGCTCGCCATTTGCAAGCTGGAGGATCAAGTTGCTCTCGATCTGAATCGAGTTTCATTTTCTGCTTTTTCAGAGGGTGGAGACTTTACTTTTTCCGGCGGAGAGATCACCGGCGGAGCAGGGGGCGAACGTTTCGATTTCTCTGCGGCTGAACTCCAAGGCAAACACAATGCGGAGAACGTGATGGTTGCATTGGCCGTCGCGGATCAATTGGGAATTTCACGGGCATCGATCAAGGGGGCATTGGGCGACTTCAAAGCTCCAGCTCATCGATGCGAGAAAATTGCTGAGCTTGGTGGTGTGATTTACCTGAATGACTCCAAGTCAACTAATCTGCACTCGCTTGAAAGTGCGCTGGCGGGGCAGGATTCACCGATTGTTCTGATTGTGGGAGGAAAGAACAAGGGCCTCGACTTTGGTAGTTTGACCAATCTGGTAACTGAGAAAGTTAAAGCAGCGATTTGTATCGGAGAGATTGCTGATGAGATATCAGGCCTTTGGGACGATTCAATTTCCTGTGAATGCGCGGCTTCAGTTTCGGATGCCGTTTCTCTTGCCGCAAAGGCAGCGACCAGTGGCGATATCGTTCTCTTTTCTCCAGGGACTTCCAGCTTCGACATGTTCTCCGGCTATGAGGCCAGAGGCGAGGCCTTTCGAGGCGCCGTTCAAGCGCTCCCTCGAACTTGATTGATCCAATTTAACCGCCCAACACAACAACAACCAACGACAATCCATGAGCAACAAAAGAAGAAATCGAAGAACAGCAAAGAGCGCCCGTCACAGCGCTTTGGGCAGGGCGCGAGCCCACACGAAACTTGCTGCTAACGTGACAGAGGAGCAGGACTGGTACCTTGACACTCCCGATGTTAGGTTGACCCGAATCTTCGGTGTCGTCGTGATTTTACATGCGATTGCGATCGGTGGAATCATGGCTTTCAAGATGGTCGATAAAGCTTCCGCCACGACTGGCATTACGATCAGTTCGGCTCGTGCAAATTTTGAGGACGCGGTCAAGGACCAGAAGGAGTTGGCTGCTCAGGTCCCTCCTACCAGCGCTGCGAGCGAGGATTCGGCCCGGCCAATGCCCCCAAGTCCGCTTCGCCGTGATCGCAATGCCGACAATCAGTATAAGATCCAGGCCGGCGACACGATTCCTGAAATTGCAAAGGCACTCAAGGTTAGTCCTGAGGCTCTCCGCAAAGCGAACTCCATCATTTCTGATAACGAGCTTTACCCTGGTCGCTGGTTGAATCTTCCTGCCACGGAAACTGCAGCGGTGGATAGCCCGGCTCGGGCCAAAGTCAGTCAGACGGAAACAGTCGCAGCATCCCGCCCGGCTGGCTATGTGGTCAAACCTGGTGATACCGCTTGGGCGATTTCACGAACTCTTAATGTTTCGTTCAATGAGCTCATGCAATTGAATGGAATTAGCAGTCCTGAGACGCTTCAGATTGGACAACAATTGCGTGTGCCTCAGAGCCACTAGCCTCACTGGTATTTAGTTACTCCATATCCACCCATAGCCCCTTCGCTACTATGCATCGGAAAAGTCTCATTCTTCTGCTTACCTCGGTATCATTTCTTGTGATTGTCGGTGTCGTTATGCTTATCAGCACGTGTATTTTCAGTGCTCATGCTGATACGGCTGATGGTTACCGAGAAGCGAAAAAACAGGCGGTCTGGTTGTTGTTGGGAATAGGGGCTTGTTGCTGGGCGGCGGCTACTGATTACCGTTTCTGGAAGCGGCACAACTGGCTGTTTTTTGGAACAGTCGTGTTTCTATTGGCGCTTTGTTTTGTGCCGAATATAGGTCGTGAAATCAACGGGGAACGCCGCTGGATCGAAATTGGAGTTCTTCAGATTCAGCCTTCGGAGATAGGTAAGCTTTCCGTGGTGGTTTTTCTTGCCTACTGGTTTTCCCGCCACCCTGATGGCGGTAGTCACTTTCTGAGGGGGTTCGGATTCCCGTTGGCAATCGTGGCGCTTCCTGTGCTTCTGATTTTGTTTGAAGTTGATATCGGCACCACCGCAGTGATCGCTGCCACGACCATGCTGATTCTTTTTGTGGCAGGCACTGATTGGAAATATCTTACCGGTTTGGGACTGACGGCAGTGGCTGGGTTTATCGGAATGATGAGCTACGCACCGGATCGAGTTGAGCGAATCATGGCCTTTCTTGACTTGGAGAAACACCAGCATGGCGCAGGTTTTCAGCAGTGGCTTTCCCTCATGGCAATTGGATCAGGCGGTATGCTTGGTCGAGGTGTTGGTGAAGGTCGGCTTAAGATGCTCTACATGCCGTTTGCTCACACTGACTTTATTTTTCCAATGATTGGTGAGGAGATGGGCTTGGTTTGCACCATTCTGGTTGTGATAGCGTTTATCACTTTGGTGATTTCAGGATTCGTGATTGGATTTCATGCTCCAGATCGATTTGGTACTCTTCTGGCGACTGGGTTGGTGGGCTTCATCGGATTTCAGGCCTTTTTAAACATCGGTGTTACCACCGCCATTCTTCCAAACACCGGCCTCACGCTACCATTTGTTAGTTACGGTGGATCGTCACTGCTCATCGGATGTCTAGCGGTTGGCATTCTGATCAATATCTACCGGCAGGGTGTCGACGAAAAGGCAGAGGAAAAGGATTGGGTGTTGAGGAAGAGGATCACGCCGAGATCGTAGGGGCTCCTAGTGAGCAAGGTTAGGAGGCTTGAGTCCTATCTACCTCCCGGAGGCGCGGCCAAATACAGGTCGCGCGTTTCTGATTTTGAGGGGTGACTTAGAGCCTCCGCGACCCACCCTTTGGGCAGCCGTAAATAGGCGGACGGGAGCAGCCTTTGGAAGAGCTGGACGACGTGTCCTGACCGGAAACCGGTGCTGCTCGGGAAAAAGAGTGGAAAGACTGGGATTCGAACCCAGGACCAATTGGTTAAAAGCCAACTGCTCTACCAACTGAGCTACCTTTCCGTTGAGAGCGACGTCCTCACCGTGATGGGGACGAGCGCGCAATCTATTCATGCAGTTCACTCATGCAAGCGAAAGTTCTCGCAATAGTTCGCTCAGGGGCCGCTGACCTTTTCCTGTCTTGAAATGAGCGAATCCCGCTTGTTCGGCACCTTTCCAGTCGCACTCGGGATCGTCTCCGACATGGATGATTTCTCCGGGGGGGTGACCGATTGATTGTGAGACGATCCGGAAGAGCTTGGGATCTGGTTTGGAGGCTCCTTGTTCGCAGGAAAGAAAGACTTCGTCGAAATAGTGAAGCAGTGAAAGATCTTCGAGGATTCGGCGGAGACGATAGTCAAAGTTGGACAGGATCACAGTGGGGAGGTTTTCGGAAACGATAGCGAGGGTTTCGAGCGCATCTTGATCGGCGAGCCAGGTGCCGGGGGATTCGAAATGATCGTAGAGGGCTTGGAAAAACGGTTCGAAGCTGGCTTCGGAGTCAAAGGGGTGACCTGCCTCATCGAATACCTTGGAAACGAGCCGTCGCCACCAAGACTTTTCATTTGGGTCGTTTTGCTCCGCAGTTGTTGAGAATGGGGCGGGAGTATGCGCCCAGATATGGCGAAAGGCGCGGTTGAGTGCCTCGGGGTCTGCCTCCAGGCCGAACTTCGCCGCCACCTTTGAGTAGGATGATCCGACGGGTTCCGAAAGGTGGATTAAGGTTCCTGCCGCATCGAAACTGACGGCTTTAATGGTTCGGTTTGACATCACATTATTTGGGTCGATTTCCGCCTTGCCTATCGGCTGGCGTAGGCCTATGTTCGACGTCCTGCAATCTTGAGAGGTTAGCCTCGAAACTGGGTTAAATTGATTGAGTGGGTTCGTCCCACTCTTTTTCGTCTCAACATAAAAGGATCAGTTGGAAAAATGACAAACGAACTGCTAGCACTTTTCGAATACTACGAGAAAGAAAAAGGCATCAATCGCGAGACTATGGTCGAAGCGCTTGAGACGGCCCTTTTGTCTGCTTCTCGTAAGAGTATCGGCCCGGCCCGCGAAATGCGGATTCACATCGATCCCGAGAAGGGGGATATCAAGGCATTCGCCACTCTTGTAGTGCGCGACCGTGTTGAGAATCCATACGATGAGCTGGATATATTTACCGCCCGCCGGATGAATCCGGCGCTGAATGTAGAAGACGAGGTGGAGGTTGACATCACTCCTGCCAACTTTGGCCGTATCGCGGCACAGACTGCTAAGCAGACGATGATGCAGCGTCTTCGCCAGGCGGAGAAGGAGCTGATTTACGAAGAATTTAAAGATCGTGCCGGCGATATTGTCAGTGGCACTGTTCGGCGCTTTGAGCGTGGTGATGTTTTCATCGATCTCGGAAAGTTTGAGGGTGTCATGCATCAGCGTGAGCGAGTTTCTACGGAAGAGTACAATGTAGGAGATCGTATCCGGGCCTATGTGGTCGCCGTTGAGAATGGTGCTCGGGGGCCTGAAATCATTTTGTCCCGTAGTCATCCCAATTTTGTGCGTCGTCTTTTTGAATCTGAAGTGAGTGAGATTGCGGATCATACCGTTGAAATCCGTTCTTTGGCGCGGGAGGCTGGATACCGTACGAAGGTGGCAGTTTACAGTGCTGACGACAAGGTGGATCCTGTCGGCGCTTGCGTAGGACTTCGAGGTGCGCGGGTCAAGAATATCGTGCGTGAACTCAATAACGAGAAGGTGGATATCATCCGCTGGAGTGACGATATTCATGCATTTGTGTCTGAGGCTTTGAAGCCAGCTGAAATCAAATCGATTACTCTGGATGAAGCGGCGAAGTCAGTTTTGGTTCGCGTTGATGAGGAGGAGCTGTCCAAGGCAATTGGGCGAAGAGGCCAGAATGCCCGGCTTACGGCCCGTCTCGTGGGATGGGATGTTCAGGTTCAGAAAGATGAATCTGCTCACGAAGCATTTGAAGCTCAGGTCGCAAAAGCAGCGGCCCTGATTTCTGGCGACACTGAAATCGAGGAGGAGACGGCCATTGCCCTGGTCCGCGGTGGTTTGACCTCTCTGGAAATGCTCGCGACGGATGTGGACGAAGTCGACATTGCCGGCGTGCTTGAGATTAGCGTCGAAGAAGGAAAAGTGATTCTTGATATTGCCAAGGCTGCTGTAGGAACTGATGTCCCTGTAGAAGAGCAGGACGGTTCTGATGATACTGAAGCAACCGTTACTGACGATGCTGAAGCGGCAGAAGAAGTCGTTGCTGATCCCGTGGAGCCAGTGAAAGAGGCGTCCGAGCCTACCGCAGAGCCTACCGCAGAGCCAGTCGAAGAGCCTACCGCAGAGCCAGTCGAAGAAGTAGCTAAAGATTAGTCGCTCAAGGCTTGTTTTGCTACGATTTGGGTAACTTCTCAGTTTGACACCGCTTTTAAACATTCCAGAATAAACAATCCCCTGATTTTCCGACCGATTTATTTCGTCATCAACAAAGTCTCTTATGCCTCAAAAGAAATCCACTGCCGCTGACAACAAGGATGCTGCCGACTCCGGTAGTAAATCTTTGGATGAAAAGAAGGCTGAGGCTCTGAACCTCTTTGAGAAAGAAGAGAAGAAGAGTAGTCGTAAGCCAAAGACATCGGTGCCGGTTTCAGAGCAAGGTTCTGTGTTTGGCCATCTTGGCAAGGATGATCCTGTTATCCCTGTAGTTGTTCCGGAGGTTCCTAGTCCTGAAGAGCCTGAAGAGCCTGAGGAAGTGGTCGAAGAGAGTGAAGAGGGTGAAATCGTAAACGGAGTGGAGGAAGTTGGTGATCAGAAGATCATTCACATCAAGCCTCCGATCATCGTTAAGTATCTCGCGGAATTGATGGAATTGAAGCCCTTCAAGATCATTCAAGATCTGATGGAGCTCGATGTTTTTGCGAATCAAACTCAGTCTATTGAGCCTGAGATTGCTTCTAAAATCTGTGAAAAGCACGGGTTTATTTTTGAGAAAGAGAAGCGCGAAAAAGGCGGCGGAGTTCACAAGATCGAAGAGGTTATTGAGGTTCCTGAAGTAGAGGATATCGAAGAAGTCGAAGACGAAAAGCTTTCGATTCGACCACCCGTGGTAACTTTCATGGGGCATGTAGATCACGGAAAGACGTCGCTTCTCGATGCGTATCGCGGATCTAGAGTGGTGAAGGGCGAAGCGGGCGGTATTACCCAGCACATTGGGGCTTATCAAGTGACTCGTAATGATCAAGTGGTGACTTTTATTGATACTCCGGGACACGCTGCTTTCTCGGAAATGCGTGCTCGGGGCGCTGATATCACTGATATCGTTGTTCTCGTAGTTGCGGCTGATGACGGCTTGATGCCTACTACTTTTGAAGCGATTGATCATTGTCGGGCCGCAGGGGTCACGATCATCATTGCGATCAACAAGGTGGATCTTGACCGGGCTGACCTGAACAAAGTGAAGGGACAGTTGCAGGAGCACGATCTCGCACCAGAGGACTGGGGCGGCAATACGATTTGTGTCGAAGTGTCTGCTAAAGAAGGCACTGGGCTTGATGATTTGTTCGAGATGATTCATCTGCAGTCTGAGATCTTGGAGCTGAAATCAAATCCGGAAGGAGCAGCCCGTGGTATCGTGATCGAGGCACGGACTGAGCCAGGTAAGGGGCCCACAGCTACGCTTGTGATTCAGAGTGGTACTTTGAGTGTGGGTGATGCCTTCATTTGTGGAAATCAGTATGGCAAGGTGAAAGCATTGCTCGATGATCAGGGGAATCGGGTCAAGGAAGCTGGGCCTTCCACTCCGATTGAAGTAGTGGGATATTCCGGAGTTCCCAATGTCGGGGACGAGATGATCGAAATGGAGTCAGAGCGCAAAGCGAAAAAGCTGGGCGAAGAACGACACGACCAGCTTCGCCAGGATAAGCTGCAGCCACCGCAGAAATCTGCGTTGGAGACCTTGTTTGCAAATATTGAGCAAGGTAAAAAGACGGTTCTGAAACTGATCATTAAGACTGATGTTCAGGGATCGCTTCAAGCCATCGAAAAGTCTTTAACCGAGATTGTTTCCGAGAAAGTATCTGTCGATATTCTGAGGCAGGGAGCTGGTCCTATCACTGAGGCAGACGTTCTCCTCGCCAGTGCATCGGATGCGGTCCTGATTGGATTTAATACCAAAGTCGAAAGCAAAGCTCAGCCGATTGTGAAGCGCGAAGGCGTTCAGGTGAAGTTGTTCTCGATCATCTATGAACTGATTGATCAGGTGAAGGAGGCCATGATAGGTCTGCTTGAACCTGAGACACGTGAGAAGGTAATCGGCCACGCCAAGGTGATGGAGATCTTCAAGTTGTCCTCTGGAAAAGTGGCCGGCTGCATGGTGACGGACGGGAAAATCGTGCGAACCGCTCGTGCCAGGGTTTTGCGCGAGGACGTTCCGATCTTCGATGGAGGATTTTCAACATTGCGCCGATTTAAGGACGACGCCAAAGAAGTGAAAAACGGCCTCGAATGCGGCATTAAGCTCGGAAAATTCAACGACTATCAGAAGGATGATGTGATTCAAGTCTACGAGCTTGAGAAGCTCGAGAAGGCTTTGTAATTTCGGTGCGGAAATCCGCATCAACCCAACCGGTCATGAGCCAGCGTATAACCCGCGTGAACGAACTTCTTAAGCGAGAGATCAGTTCATGCATAGAGAAGAGCTTCGAGTTTCCCGGTATGCTGGTAACGGTTCACGGGGTGTCGACAGCGACTGATCTGAGAAGTGCCGAAGTCTTTATTGGCGTGATAGGAGGCGATGGGCAGGCCGGCGGGGTGATCAAGAAATTGAGAGCCAAACGCGGTTTCATTCAAGGAGCTGTCATGAAACGGGTGGTGTTGCGTAACACGCCTCTGCTGAACTTTGTGATTGATGATTCGATTGAGAGGGGCGTTAAGGTTTTGAATATTCTGGAAGAACTCGGCGAGATCGAGTTGCCCCCTGAAGAGGGCGATTCTGAAAAACTCTGAGCAGCAAGTGTAAGCTTGTTGATCTAATTTTGGTCCTTCTTTCCTGGTATTAGATATGTCAGCGATATTTGAGGAAATTCAGCAATGCATCGAGAAGGCTTCGTCTGTCTTGGTGGTGAGCCATGATCGACCGGACGGGGACGCGATTGGTTCTGCCGTGGCGATGGGGATATTGCTCGAAAAATTAGGGAAGACTGTCAGGGTAGTGAACTCAGACCTCGTCCCAGAGCGGCTCGAATTTCTACCCCGCCGGGAGATGGTGTCTCGGCCTTCAGTTCCCTTTGACGTGGATTTGGTGATAGCTCTTGATTCAGCAGGTAGGGATCGAATTGGAGAAGCTGTGTGGGCCATGGCTGAAGGGGCCGGAGTGTTGATTAATATCGATCATCACATCAGCAATACCGAGTATGGCGATCTGAATTATGTTGATAGCGAATCTCCTGCGACGGGTCAGATTGTTTTTCAATTGGCTCGGGCCAATGGATGGGAAATGGATTCCGCGATTGCAGAGAACCTTTATGTCGCGATATCGACTGACACCGGGAGCTTCTGCTATCCTTCAACCACGGCCGATACCTATCGTATCGCTGCCGAACTGATCGAGTTGGGAGTGGATGTGGGGGAGTTGAATCGGAAGTTATATAGCAGCTATCCAAAACGGAGAGTTGAATTGATGGGCTATTTGTTGGAGGGGATGTCGTTGGATTGCGACGGAAGATTTGCGAGTGTTAGTCTGCCTTTGGAAGTTGCCAGTCAGTTCGGGATTCAGCCTGGAGATATGGAAGGGATGATCGATATGATCAGGGGGATTGATTCCGTTATCTTGGCTGCATTTTTTGAAGAGTTGCCTGGTGGCAAAATCCGGGTGAGTTCACGGTCCAAAGATGCTCAATTCAGTGTGAGTGAACTTTGTGCCACTTTTGGAGGGGGCGGGCATACCCTGGCTGCCGGGGCCAGACTTGCTGGTCCAATGGACGAAGCGAGGAAGCGAGTGCTCGATCAAGTGTGCGTAATGCTTGAAGCTTAAGTGATTTGTCCTTAAAAACTTGTTTAGCCCATGATAATCTGATACACCCGAAGTATGAATCTGCGTTTGTTAGTATTCTTCATTTTCGCAGGGTGGGCTGGGCCTGTGGCCGCGGGCGATCTTTCTGATTATCCTTTTTTCGAGGCGGTAAGTGGAGCCTGGGTTGGAGAGGGCGAATTGACAAATTCTGATGGGGTCGTCACTTCGATTCATGAAGATTGGACTGGTGAAATGAACGAGGAAGGGGCCTTCGTCATGGCGGGCAGCCGAAATTTCGGCGACGAACTTCAAGAGTTTCATTGGAAGTTCTCTTTTAACTCAGTGACGGAATTTATTGAGTGTGAATATTGGCACACGGGCATGAATGAGCCCAGCACCTTTGAAATTGTTCTCACTGATGTGAGGATTGAACTTCGAACTCCTTTTGGAGGTTCCTCGGGCGTTCTCTTAATTTCCAACTCGATTAGCGAAGGCAAAATCGAAGGCGAGGTTTCGGTTGTAAATGGAAATGGCGAAATACAAATTGGCGGGCAAGTCACTCACCGAAAGGCGGGCTGAAGCATGATTGCGAAAAAGCCCATTTCATTACTTCTTTGCTTTGCTCTTCCTGCATTTTTTCTGATCGGTGGATTAGTTATTGCCGGTTTGTATGGATATCGGCAGATTCCCAGCCTTACACAGGAGAGTGGAATGGGGTTCCTGCCGGAAGGATTTTCGATGACGCTAGAGGAGGCGGCGAGTTATACTGTTTGGCTTACCGTTGTGCCTAAGGCCGACGCCAATGAAGGGGCTGAAAAGCTTCCGCCAGGGGGACGTCTCTATATTTTTGACGAGGCCAGTGGTCGTGAGCTGAAATTGAGTCAGTGGGCCAAGGCGACTAAATATGTGGGCGACGCGAAATCGGTGTCCCTTGGGACATTCGTGACGACTCGGCCCAAGCAGATGGTCGAGCTGAAGGGGGCGGGGTTCAATATGCCTGTTCCGGTTAGCGTCGCTCCCACTAATATGAAGCGTGTTCTGGGGGTGGTATTGACGCTTCTTGCGATTGTGTGCGTGACTTTGATGGTTTCGATCACGGCTCTCATAGCAATGCTTCATCAACGCCAGAAGACAGTCGAGGCGGCGTTGAGTTAAATTTGCTGATTTTGCTCCTCTGGAAAATCGATCAGTTTGGAGTGAAAAGCGGTGGACGGGAGGCTTGTCGATTTCTACCTTAGTGCAATGCGTATCGCCGACTCCATTTCTCGACTGACCGTCGCCATTTTCGTTTTCTGTTGTTTTCTGAACTGCGGGTTAGCCCAGAATACAGGAGGGAAAGAGAGCTGGAAAGGGCGTCCGGTTGTGATCGAGTTGCGGGATGACGATTTCGCTGAGTCGAAAATGCTTCGGGAATTGGAGAAGATTGTCACTAAGGCTGAGCAGGAGGAGGCGGCAGCGATAATCTATGTATTGGAGTTTGATGCGTCGCTAGGCGGCACAGGGGGGCGGTCGATTCCAGGGAAGGTAGTGAATTCAAATCTTCCCTCTTTTGCTTTAATCGAGTCATCAGCGATTGGTACCGGAGCCATTATGGCATTGGCAACCGACATCATTTACATGGGACCTTCCGGCATTGTTGGAGGGGCGGCGATTGAGTCGCTTGAAGAGTCGGAAAAGGAAAAGAGCAAAAAATCAGTTTCCCAGCAGCAGTCTATTTTGAAGGCGCGAGCTCGGAGCCTGGCGGCGAAGAATGGGCATCGGGTTGATGTAGCAGAGGCTTTCATTGATGCTCAGATTGAGATCAAGGCCGATTGGGGAATCGTTTCAGCGAAGGGTGAAGTGTTGACCTTAACCGCAGAAGAAGCAGTGAAGCTCGACAAAGGAAAACCTTTGTTGGCAAAAGGTATTGTCGAATCTGTCTCGGATCTTCTCGCTACAGAGAAACTCTCAGGTGACCCGGTGACCATAACACCTAGGTCATTCGGTGAGAATTTTAATCGGGAGCGGTTGACCCAAGTTGCGAAGAAAGAACAAGGCTCGAAGGGCAAGGAGAAGAAAGATGACAGCCTTTTTGGTCGCCGAGAAGAGGGGAGTTATTCTGGAAAGGTAGTTGTGCTAAAAGTCGGGGACGACACGCTGGCAACGGGAAAGGCGAGTTTCGACTTCATGGATCGAACTCTTAAAAAAGCGGAGCTGGATGGGGCTGCGGCGGTAGTTTTTGATATGGATACACCGGGTGGATTCGCTTGGTACACGGAGGGATTGGTTCTCAATAGTTTGCAGAACGTTAGTATACCGACCTATACCTTCGTGAATACAAGGGCGGAATCGGCCGGGGCGATTATCGCCATGGGGACGGATCACATTTTCATGAGGCCCGCGGCAACGATTGGCTCAGCGTTGGTGGTGAGTGGATCGGGCGGCGATCTTTCGGAGTCAATGGAAGATAAAGTGACCCAGATGATGATTGGCACAGTGCGAAACATTGCTGAGTTGAAGGGGCACAATCCGGATGTAGCGGAAGCTTTTGTGACGAGGAACAAGGAAGTCAAGATCGACGGGGAGGTGATCCATGAGGCGGGGAATGTCCTGAATCTCAATACGATTCGAGCGACTGAGAAAATTGGGGGACGACCGGTTCTGGCAAAGGGGGTTGCGAATAGTATCGAAGATATTGTCAAATCAGAGAAATTAAACGGGGAAATTTTAAGTGCGAAGCCGTTGGGAATGGAATCCTTTGCGCACTGGGTTCAGAAACTTTCCGTGCTGCTGATTGTGGTTGGATTAGCGGGGGCTTATACAGAGATCAATAGCCCTGGGTTTGGTCTTCCGGGTTTAATCAGTGTTTGTGTGTTCAGCCTGTTTTTCTTCGGCAACTATCTGGCCGGAAATCTGGCGGGTTACGAGTTGGCTGTTTTGTTGGTGCTTGGGCTGGTATTGATTGCGATTGAAGTATTTTTGTTCCCGGGAGCGATTGTCCCGGGGGCGGTCGGTGCTGCTTTGGTTTTGATGTCTTTGGGCCTTGCAATGGTGGATCGGGTTGATCTCGAATGGAAGTGGAGCGGGTTGCCAGGTGGTGACACTTGGATCACTATTTTTCAGGGATCGTTTATGGCTTTGGCACTGGGCCTTGTCGGAGCTTTGGGGGCTGTTTTGCTGGGTATGCGATTCCTGCCGCAGACCCGGCTAGGTAGTCGACTGATTCTCCAGGAAGCCGTTGCCAGCGGTGGTTCGATTGAACAGCCTGAGCTAGAGGGGATGAAGGAAAGTTATGTTGGGCTCACCGGGGAGGCGATGACCGACCTGCTTCCATCGGGTAAAGGGGAATTCGGCGGTAAGTATGTCGATATCGTTTCCGATGGCGAATTCATCGAAAAAGGGGAACCCGTGAAGGTGATTCAGCACGAAGGTCCGCGGATCGTGGTGACTCGCGTTTGATTACGTCTCCCGAAAGGAGCGGTGAAATTGAGCTGCCCAAATCGCTTGTTCACATGGGAGCGATTCGCTCTGAACCGACATCCGTCGTCAGGTTGACGTGGGAGTTGAAACTTTTCAAAACTAGTTCGTTCCGGATTGATTCATGCTCTGTTGATTCCCAAAGATTACGGTGTTCCCATGGGTCTTGTTCGAGGTCGAATAATTCGCCTTCTCCAATACTGTGATAGACGACCAGTTTGTAGCGGGAGTCGCGGTACATGGTGGCAAAGGTGCCGTTTCCCTGGGTGAATTCCGAAGCGAGAGCATCAAAATATTCACAGCGTACTGCGTCACGGAGCGGTTTCTCGACAGATTGTTTCCCGGTTAAGTAAGGTAGGAGCGAAGATCCCTGATGGTAATCGGGAAGGGATGCACCAGAAATTTCCAGCAGGGTTGCGGACAAGTCCAGCAACTCGGTCAACTGGTGGACTTGGAGGTCTTCTTGATACTTTCCGGGAGCACTGAAGATCAGAGGGACGCGGGTCAGCCCTTCGTAGAATCGGCAGCCTTTGAGAAAAAGCCCATGATCACCCAGTGTTTCGCCGTGATCGCTGGTAAAGATGATGATGGTGTTTTCGCGCTGTCCTGACTCTTCCAAATGATTGATGAGTCGACCGAACTCGTCATCGATCAGCGCGATCATGGCATAGTATTTTGCCTGCTTCGCCTTGGCGTTAGATTCTTCCGGCGATTTTGATTCTGTCTGAAAGTCTACCTTCTTCAGTCTTTCCTGCGCGGCGATGTCGCTTGGTTCAAACTGCGGGCCGGGCATCGATTCGGGGTCAAATTTATCAGCATATTCTTTGGGTGGAATAAAGGGGGGGTGAGGGTCGTAAATATTAACGTTCAGCATCCATGGCTGATCCCCTCGATCTTCTGAGATAAATTCAATTGCCCGGGTCGTTGCCCAGGTGGTTTGATGAAATTCCCTGGGAACGCGCTGGGGCGTTTCTCTCATCGCATTGAGGTCACCACCATTTTCTGTGACCCAGTCCGCGTAATCATGCTCTCCCTCAGGCCAGTCGTCTCTGGGAGCATGGCTGAATTTCCAGTACCGAAACCCATCATCCTTCACTCTGGGTTCCGTTCGGAGCCCCGAGCTCCGAAGGTGAAACTTTCCGATGAGTCCGCAATCGTAGCCTTGGTCGGCGATGAGCTTGCTGATCAGCGGGGTGGTTTCCGGAAAGGTATCGTTCCCGTTGCGAGTGTTGTGGACTTTTGAGGGATAGAGGCCGGTCATGAAACTGCTCCGACTTGGGGTGCAGATGGGGCTTTGGCAGTAAGTGTGAGTGAAGGCAACTCCTTCGCGAACCAATTGGTCAATATTGGGGGTGACGACCGTCGGATTTCCTAGAGCAGCGATGGTGTCGAATCTTTGCTGATCAGTGCAGTACCAGAGAATGTTGGGTCGGGCGTCGGTGGGCATGGGTGGAATATCTTAGAACGGAAGTTGAAAGTTGCAAAAGGTCAGCTGCGCGGTTACAGAATTTCCCATGAAATCGTTGTTTCAAATGTTTGCGTTGATCGGAGCTGTTGGCATTCTGTTGCTAGGGTGTGAGCGTCACGAATTTGACGAAACCAAAGTTCTCCACATGGATCATGGCGATCACCATGGTGAGCATGGGGATGATCACTCTGAGGAAGGTCACCATGAAGGCGATCATCATGACGATCATGGTAAAGGCCATGATGATCATGATGACCACGAAGAGGGGCACGATGACCACGCCAAAGAGAAGAAGCACGAGGACGAGCCCAAAGACGTCGGGCTATAAGTCGTTCCGCAGATCGTCTTGTTTCCGAGTTTGGATCACCAGTGCGATTTTGATGGAAGCGATTCTTATTCGGTGGAGGTGGTAGCAGATTCCTCCGCCTTTGATGAAATGAAGGCTCGGAGGTCTTCGATCTGCGCATCGCTAAGGCGCTCTTTCGGATAGTTTGGCATGTATGCCTTGTCATCTTGATCAGGCTCGGTGCCGAGCCTGATCAAGCCATAAATGGATTTCTTGGATTCGCTTCCGAATTTGCGGTTCAAGGAAGCCCAGGTATCACTCTTGTCTTTGAAATAATGCTCGGACGCGCCTTCTGCACCATGGCAGTGCAGGCAGCTTCGCTCCCAGACCTCTTTTCCTGTATTCAGGTCCGGTTCTCGGGCAATCGAATATCCCACCTTTGGGTCAGCGGGAGGACTCCCAAATGTTGCTGGTGCCGCAGTGGCAAAGCGCGACTGGATTTCTCGGATTAAAGAAGGGAATTCAGTAGGATTGAGTGAGCGGCGTTTCATTTCGGCCAGGTCGACCGTAGTGAAACCCAGATCTCCGAGGGTCCATTGGAGCGACCAGAAATACGCCACCATGGCCTGCATTTCCCAATCTTCCGGATCGCGCCCTTGGGAGCATTCCCGTGAGCAAAGTTCGATCGCCTTAGTCAGGCTGGTTCTGGCAGCTCTGACGGCAGGTGAAAATCGGTATTTGCGAGCATAGTCGCCGTTGTACCAGCTTTCACGGTTCACCATTCCGGCAAAGGTGCTTCCCTGTAGCAGCGGAATGTTGTTTTCGATGAGGTAGTCCAATTTGGTCTCAGGATCGCTGATGCGGGCCAGGGAAGACTCTTCTCTCGATACGGTGTGGCAATCGGTGCAGTAAAAATAGGCAGAAATTCGGACCCCCATTTCTCCAGTCGCGGGACTTTCGGACTTTCCGGAGTGGACCAGTTGCCGACCGGTTTCGATCAAGGCTTGTTCGGTAATGGCTGGTCGGTGGCTGGGAGGGGTTTCACCTAAGTGCTCTAGCAGGTCCCATACCGGAGTGGTGGCATCAACACTTCCAATGTCTAGTTCCGGCTTGTCTTGGGCGGCCTCCTTGGAAGAACATGAGAACAGGAGGAATCCGGCCAAATAAACAAGAAAGTTGCGCGGTTTGAGCTTCACCTTGGTTACCATAAAGGTTCAATATAGATACTCGAAGTAAAAAATATGAAACATTGCGCAATCAGTTCGTCTTTCAGGTCGATTCACTGTTAATATCGCTAACGTCGCCCTTCTATGAAAATATCTTGTTTCGCCGAAAAAATTCAACTGTTCATCGTCGTTACGACCGCTTTGTCTATCAGTGCGTGGAGTAATGCCGACGATCTTACTCCGCAAGTATTGTCGCTTTTTGAGAGTAAATGTCAGGAATGCCATCATCCGGATACAAATGACGATTTCCCCTATTTGCACGAAGGTGTTGCTCTCAAAGAACTGATCAGTGACGAAGCAGTTGTGATTGGAGATGCTGATGCCTCACCCGTTTTTGAAAGGGTTGTTCTTGATGCTGATTCCCGAAAGCGAATGCCCAAAAGCCGGGGTGCTGAAGGGGATGATTCTTATCGTGCTCCTTTGAGTGCTGATGAACAGGAACTGATTAAAACTTGGATCGCGCAAACGACTGAGCCCACAGTTGCTGCAGCCAAAGTTGTCAGTCCGCCGAAACAGAAGCAACCAACATTTGCTGTGAATAAGCCCACTCCGACGATTGAGAGCCCAGTTGAGTTGGCTGTCAGTGACCCTGAGCCGATTGAAATCAAAGCTTCGGTATCCGACGACCTTGATCGAATGCCCAGTGGTGTCAGCCTGACAGAGAAAGTGCATTGGATTTTCGAGCAGCGTTGTTCCCAGTGCCATACGGGAGATTACGAGCCGGAATTGCACGGCACGATTAACCTGGCCGCCCTCTTTTCTGAAAAAGATGCGGATGGAGCAAAGCCTCTCGCTGATGGTGTGGTGGAGCGGATTCTTCGAAAGGTTGACGATTCAGGTCGAATGCCTAAATCAAAAGGGGATCCCGGCGACAAAGGCTTTCGCCCGATTCTGGTAGAGGCTGAACTGGATGCGGTCAAAAAATGGCTCGATGCCGGTCGGCCGAAGAATGTTCAGCGGGAGTTGGTGAGCAACGACGACATGATAGCGTCCATCTTTGACGATTTGAAGAAAACCAGAGAGGCGGAACAGCAATTCTACCGCTATCTGACGCTAACCAATCTTTTCAACGCAAGTGACGAAGATGGGAATGCATTGATTCCTGATATGGATCCGCATCGCGCGGCGATCAGCAAATTGATCAATAGCCTTTCAATGAATGCTCGAATCACGCGCCCTGTCGCTGTGGATGAAGCAAAAACTGTCTATCGAATCGATTTGCGGGATTATGATTGGGAACATGAAGACTGGGCTAGGGTGATTCAGCACTATCCTTATGGTATTCGAGGATTCAATCAGCAGAAGGAGTCTCTGATTGAGCGCTACACCGGCTCAAAAATGGCCTATGTTCGCGCTGACTGGTTCACTTTCGCGGTCGCTCAGCCACCTCTCTACGATGATATCATGGACAAGCTTCTCGGATTCCATGACGAGGGCGATGATGATGATATTTTAGGCAAGCTTGAGGACGCTTTGGGGGTAGACAGGAAATATAATCTTCAGAACGGTCTGGCGATGAGGGCAGGATTCCAATTCTCAGGTGTTTCTGAGGCGAACCGTCTGATTGAGCGGCATGACATCGGAAGCTACAAAGGTGCCTACTGGGTTAGTTATGATTTCACGCCTCTAAGTACCAAAAGGACTGGTCAACTTCAGTTGGCTCCTCTTGGGCCGGTTGACGCGGAGCTCACTCATGAAGAAGATCATATCTTCGGCCACGATGGCGGTGAGATGGTCTACAGTCTCCCTAATGGCATGCAAGGCTATATGCTGACGACCCACCAAGGGCATAGGTTAGATCGCGCTCCTATCGAGATTGTTCAGGACGATAACAGGCAGGACAATGTGATTCTCAACGGAATTTCTTGTATTGCTTGTCATGATCAAGGCGTCAAGCCTCCCATTAGAGTTGCTGATCCGAAGGGGCGGACTCTCGAAGGGATGAAGGATGAGATTCGTCCTCTGGTCGAAGCTGCTGGAATCCTCGATTTCGAGGAAAGGAAATTGCTCGAAAAGCTCTACGTGGAGCCTGAAGTTCTTCAGGCTGCGGTGAAAAAGGACTTTGATCGCTTTGCTCGTGCCGATGCAGAGGCCACAGGAGGCCTGGCTGGTTCGACCGAACCTGTGATCGGACTCTACAATGAATTTAGGGGAGCGGTGACAGCGCGGGAACTTGCCAGTGAATTCGGGATGACCCTCGAGGACCTGCTGGAGTTGCTCGACGAGGCCAGTGATGAGAGCGAGGCCATGAGTGTTATTGCCAGCTCGATGAAGCGAGATCTGCCGGTTCGTCGGGAGAACTTGCTCCGTGAATACATCGCGATGGTCTACGCATTAGGATACGAGTTGATGCCTTTCATTCCTCTCGGTTACGAAGATTTCGGGGGCTCAAAGTATGCTGAATTGATCGCAAGCTCAGATCAGTATATTACGGCCTTTGGCAGTTCTGGATACAGCCGGTTGGAAACGGCATCTGCTTTGCTAAGCTCGACTCATTCTACCGAAACATTGGCACAGGAATCCGTGCTCCTTGATGGTGGCGGCAAACTCAAGGTGTCGATTCAGCCAAAGTTGAAGGTTGGCGATCGTGCCACTTTGGAAATTGTGGCAACGGCCGATACGCACATCATGGTGTTTCACTTCAGTTCAGACAAACACGTCACCGAGCTATTTCCCGGCAACTCGCACGAGTCCACGCATCGCCCCAAAAACAAGCGGCTTCAGGTATCCTGGGAGACCACCTCTCCTGGCGGGGCAGAGCACGTGATCGTGTATGCTGCGAGAGGGGAGCTGACCAACCTCGCAAAAGGAGAAGTCGTGGGCGACTTCACCCTCTACAACAAAGATGATGTCTACTCTTCTCGCGGAATTCCCAAAGCGATTCGCGTAAAAGATGTGAAGGAATCATCAACGATTCCTTCAAGGATAGTGCAGGCAAAGATCGGCTATTTTCTCAAAGATTAATAAGGCTGAAGTTCAACGACTAACAATATAATAATATGAAACTGAAAACACAATTATTGGTTCTTGTTGTAGGAATAGGTGTGGCGATGAGTTGCGACGCGGTAGGGCAAGACGCCGAGGCCGATGCCCTCGTGGAGCAACTTGGGGGCCAGGCTCTGAAAGTTCCGATGAAAACGAGAGGCCTATCGACGAGGGGGCTTACGAGTGTCGCTCCGCCTAAAACCGAAACTCGTTCTGTTACGGTAACTCGAGGCATTCCTAAAAAGATTCTTGTCGCCAAAGAGGATGGCAATGTGAATTTCAAAGAATTGAGCAGCGGCGGTGCAATCGAAGTGAATTATTCAGTGGACCCGGATTCGAAGGTGACGCGAGACAACATTCTTTTTCGAAAGGGCTCTGACGAATTTGCGGACAGTTCATCTGTTTCCGTGGTGACCAAATTGGCTGTTGCTTTGACTAACAAAAAGTTAAAAAGCTTTCGATATGCCGTGGAGGGTCATGCTTCTGCGGAGGGAAGTGACTACGCCAATCAGGCGCTCTCGCAACGTCGGGCAGAAAAGATTGTATCGGTTCTGATGGACTATGGAGTCAATTCATCCCGATTAGTTCCGGTAGGGTTTGGGGAATCCAAAGCCAACCATCCTGAATACGCTTCAGAGCATCTTTTGAAGCAGGATCGCCGTGTCGTGATTTTCCGCTTATCTGGCAAATACTAGCATTACAAATTCAACGAACGAAACAGGAGTTAGGTCATCGACCTAACCCTGTTTGTTTTACTGGAAGAGTCCGCCTTTAGTTGTTGGCGTTGAAATCGAGTTCCCGAATCCAGATGTTGCGGAAGCGAGTTGGATTGCCGTGGTTCTGAAGTTTGAGGGGGCCTGACTCCTGCACATTGTTGTAATTTGGCACCTGCTTGTGTCCGCCAGGCCCTAGAAAATCCTGTCGGTGATGAGTGAGAACACCGTTATGCATCACGGTGACGTAGGCTCGTTTCAGTAGATTGCCTTCGGAGTCCCATTTGGGTCCCTCGAAAATGATATCGTAGGTCTGCCATTTGCCGGGAGGGCGGCAAGCATTGACGAGCGGGGGCTTGTATCCATAGATAGCTGAGGCCTGTCCGTCGGCATACGACTTGTTATTGTACGAGTCGAGCACCTGAATCTCGAAGGCCCCGAGAAGGAACACGCCACTGTTGCCACGGCCCTGAGAATTGCCTTCGACGACTTCGGGTGTAGCGAACTCAATATGGAGCTGAAAGTCACTGAACTCGCGCTTGGTTCTGGCGCTGCCGCCGACTGATTCACTTTTGGGTGGGACTTCCATGTAGTCATTTCTCATCACCCAGTCGCATCCGGAGCCGTCTGCATCCATGCTCCATTCATCGAGATTGGTTCCATCAAAAAGGACGATGGCATCGGAAGGGGCGTTGGAAGACCTTTCGCCGGGTGTGACCACTTCTGGCCTAGGGCGGGTATCGTCGTGGACTCTCCACTTTCCGCCGGGCAGTAAAGGAGTGTCAGTGTATCCCGTTGCCCAGACTCTCGGCTCCTCTTTTTTTTGGGCAGGTGTTTCCGGGGTTTTCTTCCCTGGCTTCTCAATCTTTTCTGAGTCCGCTTTTGGCTTTTTCTTTTTAGGATCTTCCTTAGCCAATGCCGGAATTGCCAGCAGAAGGATGGATGTCAGGATCAATGGAGTGATGAATCTCATAGGTGCGCGGAGCCTGCCATGATTCAATAATACTGACAATGGCTCGATGACGTCCGGTGAGGGAGGGGGAGCCCAAAAGTGCCGATGTGAAAGGGTTCGAATGGTGGTGGCAGGAGAAATTGCTACCGAAGTTCGCCAGAATGATTTTTGCGATTGTCAAAATTCGGGATGCGACATACGGTCAGATCCTAGCAGGCAATGTCGGAATCCATTTTTACAAGAGAGGGCTACATACGTCCCGCAGTCCTTATCGCTGCCTATCGCGGAGGTATGTTTCCCATGGCGATGGATAACAGGGGGGAGATCGGCTGGTTTTCTCCGGATCCGCGTGGGATTATTCCCTTGGATGAATTTCACATTCCGCACGGTCTCAAAAGGACCTTGAGAAAAGCGCCGTTCGAGATTCGGGTTGATACTGCTTTTTCCGAGGTGATGAAGGGATGTGCCGAGCGAAAAACGACCTGGATCAGTGACGAAATCGTGGCCAGTTACGAAAAGCTTTTTGAACTGGGATACGCGCATTCGGTTGAGACCTGGCAAAACGATGAGCTGGTCGGCGGCCTTTACGGAATTGCGATAGGAGGGGCCTTTTTTGGAGAATCAATGTTCAGCAAGCAGCCCGATGCATCCAAGGTTGCTCTAGTATCACTGGTTGACAAATTGAGGGAAAATGGATTTCAACTTCTTGATACTCAGTGGACAACGGAACACCTCAGTGGGTTTGGTTGTCGTGAGATCCCACGTTACGAATATTTGAACCTGTTGAATCAGGCTTTGCTGGTTACGACCTCTTTTACGTAAGAAAACGCAGGGATTAACCGCCCGCGACCATGCGGATGACTTCGATGGTATCTCCGTCGCTGAGGTAGTGAGTGTCGAACTCGCGGGCCAGCACTGCCTCGCCGTTTAGTTCGACCAGAACGGGTTGATTTCCCAAGTCGAGACCAGATACGAATGCCGTGATTGTCAGGTCGCCGGAATTGGCTTCGAATTCGTGGCTCTTGCCGTTGAGGGTAACCTTCATGGGTGTCCTGAGGGAGGGGAAATGGTGGCCTTTACCTAAAGGCTACGGCAGGAGCAAGGATTGCGGTGTCCCAGTCTTTCCAGACTGGTTCAAGTCCGATACTTCGCAGGTATTCCGCAATTTCGGCGGGTGAACGTTCATCCGCAATTTCAAACTGCCCGGTGGCTGATGTCTCGCCAGTGCCAGCGGAACAGGGGGAGGGGGCGGATTCGGCTCCGATTTCCATCCGGCGTCCTTTGACCGTGAGATGGACGTCGTTTGACCCTTCTCCTGTGTAGCCTCCGGGCTCCGTATGGCTCCCAGCACTGATGCTGGTGACTCCGAGTGGGAAGAGGGCGTTTCGGAGGGCCTGAGGCTCTCTGGTGCTCAAGACGATGCCAACTTGGGGGAAGCAGACACGGAAAGCACAGAGGGCCTGGACGAATTCGGCATCACTCATGGGGTGAGTCGGCTTGAAGTCGCCGGCAGCGGGCCTCAGACGGGGTAGGCTGATCGTGAATGTCGATTTCCAGCAGGCTTTGTAGAGATATTCCAGGTGGGCTGCGAGGCGAATCAGTTCGTATCGCCAGTCGGCCAGTCCCATCAGGGCACCAATTCCGACGCGTCGAAATCCCCCTTCGTAGCCTCGTTCGGGACAATCCAAGCGCCAGTCGAAATTCTTTTTGGGGCCTGCCGTATGATAGGTTGCATAGGCCTCTCGGTGGTAGGTTTCCTGATAGACGACGAGCCCCTCGCAACCAGCCTCCACCATGCGGCGGTATTCGGGCGTTTCCATTGGCCCCACTTCAATGGCGATAGTAGGAATCGCCTCACGTAGTGCTGCGATGCACTCTTCGAGGTAGCCGTCCGATACGAATTTGGGATGTTCGCCAGCTACGAGCAGGATGTGCCGAAATCCCTGGTCGGTGAGAAATTTGGCCTCATTGACGACCTGATCGACCGTGAGGGTTGTCCTGAGAATAGGATTATCCCGGGAAAATCCGCAATAAGAGCAATTGTTGACGCATTCGTTTGAAAGATAGATCGGAGCAAACAGGCGCATGGTCTGTCCGAATTGCTTTCTTGTCGTTTTGACGGACTCAGCGGCGAGAGCCTCCAGGCCCTGTCGGGATAGGGGTGATATAAATTGCTCAAATCGATTTAAAGTGGCTGAAAGTGGGCCTCCTGCATCCAGAGCGTTGAGATGTTCGACAAACGACATGTGACCGAAACATAGTCAGCCAACGCCACTCGGCAATCGAAGGTCTTGGCAATTTTCGTCGAAAAGTGCCAAGTAGTTTAGAAAGATAAGAAAAAAACCGTTGCCAAAAGCTACAAGCACCGGTAATAAAACGCAGAACCGCAAATATTTCATTCCAAATGGCTGACGCATCAATCGAAGAAAAAGTTAAGAACATCATTGTTGAGCAATTGGGTGTTAGCGAAGAACAGGTTAAGCCTGAAGCAAAGTTCATCGAAGATCTCGGTGCCGATTCTTTGGATACGGTTGAGCTGGTGATGGCATTCGAAGAAGAATTCGATATCACTGTTCCAGATGAAGATGCAGAGAAGCTGACTAGCGTTGGCGAAGTGAACACTTACATCGGCGAACAGTCCAAGTAGGCGTAAGTAGCTTTCATCTGAAATTTCTAAAATGCGTCCCTAATTCGGACGCATTTTTTGTATCTGGAAATGACCAATCCAACAGCCGCTTCATTTTGAGGTGCTGAGGTCGTTCCCCGAGGATACTATTGGATTTCGTATTCAACTGATCGTAGTTTTCCTACAAGTTCCAAGATGTCCGCCCTTTCATTCGATGATGTCGCCTATGCGATGGAAGCCACTGAAGTGGTGTATGCGCCAGATCGGCGTATCGATACGTTTGGAACAACAAACTTCGAATTTCATCTGCTGACTGAGCCCATGGATCAGGTCGGGCAAGTCAGAATCAGGGAAGGGCGAGTCGAAGCCGAGCGGCCGAGAATCCTGCGCCCTAGCGGGTATGATGATCTCATGTTCGAAGGATTTGGGGAACAGGCAGAAGTGTTTGCCGAGTGGTTCCGGCAGTTTGGAAATATAAATCTGGTCAAATATGGATTCAATTTTGCCAAACGCGGCTTTTCGGAAAGTATATCAAACGAACCGATGGAAGCGGTCAGGGATCGAATCGTGAGGGATATCGAGGCAGCAGGAAACCCTTCTCGTGCCGTAATCGTTGGGATCGATGATACCTGGGAAATATCTTTGTTCAAATTTACCATGGAAATGATCGGGAATTCTCTCGAAATTAACGCCTTTGATTTCAAACGTCGTGGGCTCCTCTAATTTGATAGGCTGATTAAGAGACATGGCTAGATTCAAGTTCCTCTTGGCTTTTCTTGCGTTGCTGATCTGTGCAGCAGGGGTCTCGGGTGCATTCTATTATTGGAAAAAGTTCGCTCAACCTGAGTTACTAGTGAATCGCCATTTGGAGGGTGGAGACGGGCAGAGAGAGAAGCCAGACTTGGGGAAGCGGCATTTTGATAAAGCCCTGGGCTTGTTAAAGGAAGGTGAACTCGTTTCGGGCAGAGACCTCCTCCTGTATCTGATGGACTACTATCCTGAGTCCAATACCTACGACGAGGCCAGGCGAGTCGCTGGTGAGTTGAACCTCGATTTGCTTATTTCGAAGGTACCTCAACCGGGTAAAACCCAGCATGTGGTAAGGAGGGGCGAAGCTCTTGTAACGATCGCACGACGAAATTCGACGACGATTGACTACATCATGAGGGCTAACGGGAAAACGAACGCTCTGATATACCCTGATGAAGAGCTCACCGTTTATCCTCTCGACTTCAGTGTCGAAATCGATTTGGAAGAAGGAGTGATTACGGTTTATTCTGACGGGGATTTTTTCAAAGAATACCAGGTCATCGACACCAATTTGCCTGCCGATGTTGCCGCCCCAGTTTCTACCAGTATCAGCGAAAAAGTGGCCTGGGACATTGATCGTCCGGTCAATTTTTCCGATGCCAATTATTTGAATTGCAGCAAGTGGGCCAGGACGGGAAAATTGGGGCTGTTTATTCGCGAAAAATCAGTAGATTCCTCCTCTGGCGGATCGGCACCATATGGTGTTATGGTATCGAAATCCGACATGGAAGAGATATTCACCATTCTTCGGGTCGGAACTGAAGTCAGGTTGGTTAATTAACACCCGCTACCCAATAAATAACATGTCAGAAATGATTACGGAGCCTCTTGAGTTTGAAAAGCCGATCGTGAATCTCGAACGACAGCTGATGGAGTTGCGCGACCGCGCCGCCGACAGCGATATTGATATGTCGAGTGAGATGAAGCGTATCGAAGATAAGCTCACCAAAACGAAGACCGAAATTTATCGAAATCTTTCTGCCTGGCAGCGGGTCCAAATTGCGCGTCACACGCAGCGCCCGTTCATGCTCGATTACGTAGAGCATTCCTTTGATGATTTTTTGGAAATTCATGGAGATCGCCACATAGGTGACGACGAGGCGATGCCGAGTGGGTTTGCGTATCTCGAGGGAAAACGGGTGGTTGTCATTGGCCACCAAAAGGGACGGGACACCAAAGAGAATTTGCGACGAAACTTTGGAAGTGCCCATCCGGAAGGATATCGGAAGGCTCTCAGGCTCATGAAAATGGCGGAGAAGTTTCAAGTTCCGATCGTGACTCTGATCGATACTCCAGGAGCTTATCCAGGGATTGGCGCGGAAGAACGCAACATCGCCGAAGCAATCGCATACAACCTTCGCGAGATGATGACGTTGTCTGTTCCCATTATCGCCGTGGTGATCGGAGAAGGTGGGTCCGGTGGAGCCCTGGGAATTGGGATTGCCGATCGTGTCCTCATGATGGAAAACTCCTACTATTCCGTGATCAGCCCGGAAGGGTGTGCTGCGATTCTCTGGAAGGACCGCAAGTATGCGACTGAGGCGGCACAAGCGCTGAAGCTCAGTGCGAGCGACTTGATGGATCTAGGCATTGTTGAAGAAGTGATCCCCGAGCCAATGGGGGGAGCCCATCACGATCATGTTGGATCCGCCAACAATCTCAAGAAAACGGTCAATCGACATCTGCTCGAGCTTGAGGCGATTCCGATAGCGGAAGTCCTTGAAAATCGTTATCAGAAATTCCGGAAATTTGGTGAGGTGCGTGAAAAAGGGCGAAAAGGCTAGTCAACTTTGCGCGATCGCAATTGCAATACTTCAAATAATCGACTTGAATCTTTAGGATACTGAATCATTTTCGAGACCATGAATTCTCTTACCCTCGGCTTTATTTACGTCTGCGGTTTCAGCTGGATCCTCGCTGAAGCTTGTGTCAGCGCCAGTAATGGCAATTCGATACCTCTGGCTCTGGTCGTAATTGGCTTTATTTTAATGTTTTCTATTCTTGGATGTTTGCCTCTTTCTGATAAAGCGATCAATACAGCCGGACCAATCTTTTCGATTTTGATCGGTCTCGGCATCATTGCCTATGCCTTTGCTGCGTTTGGTGATGGTTCGACTGGAGGAGGGATTCTCCGTATTGCGATTGGCGGCCTGATGGTGGTCCTTGGCGCTATGGGCTTCGTTCTGTCTTCAGACGAAGAGGAAGCCCATTGAGGCTGATCCCGGTTGAACTCGCGAATCACCTGTCAGCTGATGGTTGATTCTGAATCAATAACGATTGAAGGGCGCTGGGCTGTTGAGGCTGCTTTAGCGAGCGACTTTGTCAGGGTTGATTCGGTTTTCCTGGAAGAAGGAAAGCATTTGGATCTTTCTGCGGTTGCAGTGGAGGGAGGGGCCAAGTTGCACGTTCTCAGCCGTGACGAAATAGCAGATCAGGCTGGCTATGATTTTCATCGAGGTGTGTTCGCAACAGCAGACCGTCCGAAAGTCGAGCTGACAGATGAATGGTTGAGTGAATTGGCTTGGCTCGTGGTGCCGGCAGGCCTGGGGGATGGAGGGAATCTCGGCACGATTGTGAGGAGTGCGGTGGCGTTTGGTGCCAATGGAGTTTTGATCGAGCAAGGGAGGGGGGCTGATATTTATTCCCGCAAATGTATCCGCTCTTCTGCTACCGCCATTTTCAGAGTTCCGGTGTTCGAAGTCAGCAGTTTGGTGGAAAGTTTGGCTCGATTTAGCATCGCGGGCGGGGAAATTTTTGGCACCACGTTGGAGGAGGATTCGACCCCGCTGCCTGATGTCATGATTCCGCCGAAAGCGGCTATTCTTTTGGGGGCCGAGAAGGACGGGTTAACCGCAGAATTGAAGTCAGCCTGCGATGAAATGATTCATTTGCCGATGAAGGCAGGAATGGACTCACTCAACGTGGCGGCAACCGCGGCCATTGTTCTCTACGAACTTTTGGGTCGCGACCCCGGGGCCCAGTGAATCAGGACCACGCGTTGCGGAGTAGTCGCAGGAAGTTGCGGTGGAATATCTTGGAAATATCTTCGGAAGTATAGCCCCGCTTCGATAGAATAGATTCCAGCTTTTGAAGGTCGGCGATCGTATCGATGTCAGTGGGGGACTGCTCCCGGCCAAAGCCACCATCGAGATCGCTGCCGATTCCTGTGTGGTCGCTATTTCCGGCCAGTTGGCAAATGTGGTCGATGTGATCGACGATATTTTCAAGAGTCACCCCGGTGCTTTCGGGTGTGGTTGCCCCCCGGTCCCAGTTTGGGATCATCATCCAGGCATCAAACACGCTTCCGATGACTGCCCCACGTTCAATCAACAGCTTGATCTGTTCGTCGCTAAATTGACGGGGATTGTCTACCACCGATCTGCTGTTGGAGTGGCTGGCCCAGACCGTGCCGCCGAAAATATCGAGCGCTTCAAAGAAGCATCCGTCGCTCAAGTGGGTCGCGTCGAGAATGAGATTCAAATCTTCCATTTTGCGCAGCAGGTCCTGACCATTGGCTGGAAGGCCTCCGTCTTGGTCGTGTCCTAGTGCGTAGCGTCCTTTGCCATAGTGAGCCGGCCCTAACGCTCTCAGGCCCTTTTCAAAGGACTTGTCGAGATAGTCCAAGGTGATGATTGAATCAGCTCCCTCCAGGCTCATGATGAAGCCAATCGGTTCCTTTCTTTTTGCCGCTTCGATGGGATCCTCCCAAAGGGGCAGGTGTCGATCCAGTTCTTCGAGATTTCGGATTGGTGTCATCTCGCCCAAATCAGTCATCGCTTCGTAATAGGCGTGCTGTCCCTGAGTCATCGCCCAGGCCTGCGCCGGAGATTCCCAACTGGCGACAGGGCCGGCTGGTTTCATGCAGCCACCGATTTGAGTCGCCACACAGAGACCGACGCCACCGTTCCTCATCGACTCGAAGTTCACGGTATTTCCTCCACGCCCTTTCAGATCGTTCATTCCTTGTTCTCTTTCGCGCATTTCTGGAATGGAGAGAGTCAGGTCGCGGTTCCATTCGAGGGCATTCATGCTCAAATCGAGGTGGACATCAAAAATTAAATTCATGGTTCCGGGCTGGTAATTTAGGAAAAGGCAGGGCAGAATCGCCACTCAACTCAATCAGAAGATGATATGAAGAGAAGTATTTGGCTATCGATTGCCGTATCATGTTTTGCCAATTTTGGCAATGCACAGGACAGCTCACTCCCTTCTGCGGGGCTCGCTACCACTGCGTACAATACTCAGGGAAGCGCATCTTATAATCAGGAAGTGAGAGATCGTGAGCAGAAAGTGGCTGCCGTAGAGGCCCGTCAGTTGAAAGCAATCAAGCAGTCGATGGCGGTGATTCATCCAGCCAGTCAGAAATATCTCTCTGCTGAGGATTACCTGAAAGCGAATCGCCCACCAATGCCTCCGGCCAGTCAATCGCTGGATCCTTCTCCAGTGAGGCAAGCAAGCCATGTCCCTGAATTTGATTCCTCATCAGGAGGCAAGGGAAGAGATTCATCCTCAGTTAGGCGCCCTGCGTCGCCTTCCAAGCCACGCAATTTGATGGAATTTTTGAAACGGCCAAAGGAGACTGAGCTTCAATCTAGTGCAAGTGAACGACAGGCATCGCAGAACCCGTTTACGCCGGAAGGAATTGCCGCTTTGGAATCGGAGACACCGTTGGGTGAAGGTGATGTCGATATGATCGGGGGGAATACGCCTCCATCAGAAGTAGATGAACGTAAGGGCTTGGGCCGGTTGTTTGGGCGTAAGAACCAGAATTCGGGGGCCTTGCCAGCAGAGAACCTTGATTTGCTCCCTCCTGCGCCGGACGTGGTTGACGAGGAGGAGTTAGTTTCGGATGGAGGAGGCGCTCTACCTGAGGCGCCTCAATGGGCTGAGCAGCGTCCGGCACCTCAACCGACCCAGGAGGCATCGATCTTCGTGAAACGTCAACCTGAAGCGGAAGGGGAAATCGTGACGGTTTTAAGCAATGCACAGGCTGAGGTGGAAGGTGTCCGAGTGATGCTGTATGAGGGATCAAAGGTCCATCTGATCAGCAAAAGCGGGTCACGTGCTTCGATTCGACTGCCAGATCAACGGACGGGAACGGTCGATCTGAGTGCGCTTAACCTATAAAAAAGGTCAAATCGTCAGGACGCGGCTTCTCGCCTCGATAAGCCACGAGTCACCTGTTAGAACACCCTTTCGAACCACTTTGGCGGATTGATGCAAGGCCACTGTGGGGCAAACATGAAAGGGCACCCCGATCAGTTCTGTTCCAATAGCCGGGCTGTCGCTCTCGCTGGTTTTGACCACCAAGTGCTCTTCACTTTGAGAGACAAATTCGGGTTTGGCTAGTGATGGAAACCGAACCCGGTTCTCGATCGGGTTCTCTGCCGAAACGGCCTTGTGGCCAAGGTCGAGACAGATCAGATCCTTTCCGGGTTTGCTGACGACCCGGGTCATGAGAAAAGCAGCGGGCTCAAACGGAAGATCCGGGAAGTGAAACTGGTATCCAGCATCCCATAGGAGTGGTGTGCCTGGTGAGCATTGCCAATTCGGCGACTGACAGGCGCGTTCGACGTGAAAGGCAAAAGTGGGCGAGCCTCCGGTCACGATAGCAGGTGGGTTGATGCCCTCTTCTTTGAGGTCAGCAATGAATCCATCGAGCAATGCGATTGACTGGTCAAAAGCCTGCCGGCGATCCCGTGTGTCTGAGTCGTGGATGTGCCCGTCGTAAGCATGAATCCCTGCAAAAGAATGGCGAGGGCTTTCAATGATCTCTTTGACCAGCCGGATGGCCATTTCTCCCGGAGTAACGCCGGTACGGTGCATACCACAGTCGAGGTCTAGATAAATCGGCAGTTGATCAGGATGATCGGTAGGAAAAGCATGAAGCCCTTCGAAGCTGTCCACAATGGTGGAAAGGCAGAGCTTGGGGAATTGCGCTGAAAGCTTGACCCACCTCTCAGCATTCTGACCTACTTGGGGGTAGGCGAGGAGAATGTTGGGAACTCCAGTCCGGGCTGCCAACTCCGCTTCTGCAATGGTGGCGCACTTAACTTGATTGATGCCTCGATCAAGTTGCAGCGTTAGGATTTCTGCGCACTTGTGAGTTTTAATGTGAGGGCGAAGACAGCCGGGGTTTCCCCCAGCCATTTTCAGCATCAAGTCGAGATTCTTCTCAATTTGATCAGCATCAAATATGAGAGAAGGGGACGGCAGTTTTGAAAGCCCTTTGATTGCCGTCATCTTTGCTGGTTAGTGTTTGAGTTCGACGATGATTTCGATCTCAACCGGAATATTCCCGGGCAAAGTATTCGTTCCCATGGCACTGCGGGCACCGACTCCTGCTTCTTCGCCAAATACATCGGAGAACAGATTGGAGAATCCGTTGACCACTGCCGGATGATCAAAGAAATCGTCAGAGCAGCTGACCAAGGCAAGACTTTTTACGAGTCGGGAAACGCGGTCGAGAGTTCCCAGTTCGTTCTGGAGAGTGGCGAGCAGATTCAGGCCCACCTGGCGCGCTACGTTTTGACCTTCTTCAATTGATAAATCCTGTCCCAGTTTGCCTTTCATCAACGATCCATCATCGAGGAAGGGACCATGGCCGGAAAGATAGGCGAGATTCCCTGTCTGAACCATTAGTTGGTATACGCCCATCTTCTGGGGTGGAGGAGGGAGGGAAATTCCAAGTTCTGCTAATCGGGCTTCTGCACTCATGTGATGAGGCTCTTACACCAAAACAAGTCCGTCAGTCAACTCAGGTTTATTCTCAAGTGCGTCCCACGCCTTGGAGAATCGTTCGGCGGTGTCGGCAAATAGCGGTGATACTTCGAACGTTATGGAGGGAAAGCCTGATTGATCTTGCTCCAGTGCAATTCCTGCGGCATTTGCCCAGCGAGCGAATTGCCGTAGCTGATCATCACGCGATGTTTGAGCAGAATCTACTCCTTCCGCATTTTTGACTGGAGAAAAATCGTCTTCTCTGGCCGTTTCAATGATGACAGGATTCTTTGCAAAGGGGAGGGCATCAAAGACGAACATTTCAAACTTACGGGCGTTCGGACTTTCGGGGGTTTGCAAGGCACCTGAGGCGTCGACAAATGGCACCTTTTTATGGGCCAGGTGGAATGGAAGCCGGGCTGATTCGTCCTGTCCGCTTCCGATCCGATTGACGAAGTTGCGATCAAAGAGGTGGATCGCGATACTTCCGGAACGAAAGCGCAGGGCGCCGGTATCGTCGGTTGCTTCGGCTAGCTCGTCCGGAAGATCACTGTATTCAACAACCAGCTTGCGGTCTCCATCCTGACAAAATACTCCCACTTTTTCTTTGGGGTATGCTTTGGGGACCGTCTTGCTGGAAAGCTCAGAATCATGCTGCAGATGAAATCCAATGAACGATGGATCAATGCAGCGGACGATTGGATTGTCGACCTGGAAGTAGCTGATGACATCAATGCCGTCGGCCTCCATTTGGCGAATGGACCCGGATCGCACCAGAGCACGCAAAGCGCCGCCGTGCCCGTCGGGGCTCAAGGCGATCTGTCCGCGTTCGGAGAGGACTATTTTCCCATCGGTATCAACTGCCGGCATGAGGCCTTGGCTGAAGAAGTGAATTTTGTCTTTGGGCAAACCGAAGAAGGCATTCTCTTCAAAGAACGCTTCGGTGGCATCGTGATTGATCGTCGACGTCAGAATATACCAAGGAATTGGGCGGCCGAAAATTCGGCTCGAGGCGAGAATCTTTTCGGCAAAAACCTGAAAGAGAGAGTTCTGCAGCACCGGAGTGACTCCGTAGGTTCCTTTGGGGCCATCGTAGCCGAGTCGAGTGCCTTGACCACCAGCGACAGTGAAAGCAGCGACACGACCAGATCGCAGAGCGGCCTCGCCTTTTTCACGGGCGGCAATCCAATCAGTGGGATTGCCCTCGCTCGAATCAGGCAGAGGAATATATTCGGCTGGTTCTAAATCCTCAGACAATGAATGGTCTTGATCTGAAGAACCCTGGATCAACGAAGAGGTGAGCTCTGCAATTTCGTCGAGATCAATGGAGGCAGCCTGGTGTTCGAGCAGCTGTTGCTCTTCCACGTTGAGAGAATCAAAGAAGGCGAAGACGTGCCCTTGTCCTTTCTCCGAATAGAGTTTTTGGATATCGCTCATCTTGGATTAATCTTTCGACTTCAGGGGGATTAATTAAAGTAATAATGCTGTCGCATCTGCCGCGGATTTAACTTTTACCCAGTTCCCGGGACCGGTCGGCTGCAGCGGCTACTGCGCGTGTCACAATGGTTTCAAAGCCGTCTGCTCTAAATGATTCCAGGGCGGCAAAGGTGGTTCCGTTGGGGCTCGTGACGTTCTCTCTCAATTGAGAGGGGGACTCTCCTGTTTGGAGAACCAACTCCGCTGCTCCTCCGACGGTATGAACAGCAAGGTCCCGTGCCACTTCTTTAGAAAGGCCCTGTTCGATGCCGCCTGCGATGAGGGCTTCGATCATAAGAAAGATGTAGGCGGGGCCGCTACCGCTAACTGCGGTGACGGCATCGAGCTCTTTCTCCTCGACTCGACAGACGTAGCCAACAGCTCGCAGGAGAGCCTCAGTCAGGTCCGCATCTTGTTCGGTTGCCTGTGAACCAAGAGCGTAGGCGGAGGCACCTCTGCCGGCTAGTGCCGGAGTGTTAGGCATGACGCGTATTACGCGGTGCTGATTGTTCGATGCGGACTCGATTGTTTCAATCTGGACACCTGCTGCGATCGAAATGAGAAGTCGGTCCGTTTCCGATCCGAGTTCTCCTAACATATCGATGAACCCTTGAGGCTTCACACATAGAAGGACCACTTCAGACGCGGCTACGACTTCGGCATTGGAGTGAGCTACGGTGACAAGCAAATCGTCCGCCATTGATTGGGCAGACTCGGTGTAGGTGTCAAATACCACCACATTCTTTGGCGGGCAAATGCCGGCGTTCAAAATTCCGCCGACGAGGGCTCGCCCCATTTTTCCACAGCCAATGACTCCAAGTTTCATGAGTAATTCTTTACAGTGTAAATCGAAACGGGTCAGGGGAAATTTCCCCGTTGGGTGACGTCAGGTTCAATTGATGGATCCGAGTTCTATGGCTTGTTCCAGCCATCTGCCGCTCTTGGCTCTGGCGGTAAGACGCGGCAACTGCTCGCCGAAATCAGCCAAACTCCACTTCGCAAGGTCTGAGACGGTTTCGATTCCCCTCTGAGACAGTTCAGCGGCAACTTTGGGGCCGATGCCCTTAATTATCGTAACGGAAGGCGTATCGAGAGGGGGTATCTCGGCGAGGGTTTCTTTTTCGGCCCGCATCCAGTCGTCTCCGGCGTCACCGTGCATTCCATTTTGCACGCGCTCAAGATAGTAGGCGTAAGCTAGTTCGGCCGTCTTGGCATTCAGTTCTGATTTAATCACATTCATGATATCGTAATATTCTGATAATTTTAAGTAGTTAAGTAAATTGAAATAAATACAGCTTTTCACTCAAGTGTCATGCAAAAGATTGCTCATGGGGGTGAGAAGGTCTTCGATTGCGGTGGAAGAGACAAGAAATGCGTTGCGGTAGGGAATTCAGAGAGGCAAGGGTTAGGCACGTTATGTCTGCTCGCGAACCAATGACTGTTTCTGACTCTGGAATCAGTAATGACACCTATATTGATGCTTTTCGGTGCATGGTGCTTTCCCGGACTTTTGAAGATAAGATTGGAGCTCTGTTTCGGGCCGGAAAGGTAATCGGCGGAGTTTACCTTGGGCGAGGCCAGGAAGCTTTCAGCGTGGCCCTGGGGATGCAGCTGGATCGCTCCAAGGGCGATGTTTTTTCACCCCTGATTCGAGATCAGAGTGGCCGACTGGGGTTTGGAGAGGCTCTGCTTGACGCTGCTCGGACATATCTCGGATCAGTCAATGGTCCCATGCACGGAAGAGATGGAAATATCCATCGAGGCCGGCCCTTGGAGGGGATGCCTGCGATGATCAGCCATCTGGGCTCTAGCGTATCGGTGGTAAACGGGATGCTGATGGGAAAGCGCTTTAAAGGGGAAGCCGGATACGTCGGCGGAGTCACGGCGGGTGACGGGGCCACTTCCACAGGTGCCTTTCATGAAGGCTTGAATCAGGCTGCGGTGGAGAATCTGCCGTTGGTCGTTTCGGTGGCAGACAATCAATTTGCGTATTCCACTCCGACTGACCGGCAATATGCTTGCGAGAGCCTCGTTGAGCGTGCCTCGGGATATGGGGTCGAGGGATATTCCATTGATGGGACAGACCTTTCTGAGTGTCTCGATACTTTTAGAACGGCGATTGGTAGAGCTCGGGAAGGCCATGGGCCGCAGATGGTGGTAGGGAAACTGCTCAGGCTTTCGGGGCACGGAGAGCATGATGATGCGAGTTATGTGCCTGATTCGGTCAAAGCCGGGCACTATGGACGGGATTGCATCCAAGCGGCTCGGACAGCTATGATCGAGAACGAATGGCTCTCAAGTGAAGTCATAGAAGAGCTGGAGCAGGAAGCTCAGCAGGTCGTTGAACAAACCGTTTCACAGGCGCAAGCCGAAGAATCTCCGGATCCTGCCAAAGATGATTGGCGTGTTCTTTCCTCTTCCAGTCTCACTGAAGGGGAATGGTAGCGGCAGATTTGCGCTGGCCGTGTTTTGAAATGGACATTGCCATTCGGTTGAGAATACGCTGACTGTTCGGATTTACTGCTTCGATGAAATCTTTCACTACTTTTTTCCTACTGATTCTTGCTCTCGGTAGCTTGTTTTTGGCGAGTTGTTCCACCGTGAGTAGCTCCCCTTCAGGCTCATACAACCGCGGTAATGCTGACGCGGACTGGCAGGACAAAATGTTTCGACCGACTGCCTACTGACCAACGGACGTGGGGCGTTGAGAGAGGGAATCCTGTTTTTCTATAAATACTAGACTTTTCGGATATGTTAAGCGATGATCTGGGGCGTTCGACCTTATGACGCCTGATCTTATCCTGAAAATCATTCTTCCCCTTTTCGCTTTCGGAATGGGATCGGCCATTGGTTCATTTCTGAATGTAGTCATTTACCGTGTGCCGAACGGACTTAGCGTGAACGAACCGAAGCGGTCCTTCTGCCCAAGCTGCAAGACGCAGATACCGATGGCGCTCAATATTCCGCTGGTGACTTGGCTGATGCTTCGGGGCAAATGCAAGTGGTGCAAAGAGCCAATCGCCTTTCGCTATTTTCTGGTCGAATTGGTGACAGGAATCGTCTTTCTCGCGATCTGGAAGCATGAAGTGCCCGATGACACGGTGGTGATGAACAATCTCGCTGTGTTGGGCAATGTCTTCGCGCTCTGGATCATGGCCGCCATGCTGATATCGGCGACGTTCATTGATATCGATCACTTTATCATTCCCGATTCGATTACGATTGGCGGCACGGTGGTGGGTGTGGTGGCAAGCCTTGCGTTTCCATCGCTGCACGGGCAGGAGCTTTGGTGGCAGGGAGGGATACAGAGTCTCATTGGAGCGGCGGTTGGATTTGCTCTCCTTTGGATGGTGGTGCTAATGGGTAAGATGGCTTTCGGCAAGATTAAGCACGTATTCGATGAGCCAACCCCATTTGAAATATCACAGCCGGGTGGAGAGGACGCGGCCATCGTCATCAAACTGGGGGAACACGAATATGAGTGGGGTGATGTCTTTTATCGGAAATGGGACCGTCTCGAAATGGACACTCGGGAATTGTTCTTTGATGATAAGAAGCGCGATTTTAAGGATTCATTTCGGGTGATAGGTGACGGATTTGAAGTGGATGGCGAACGAGTGGAACTCGACGCAATCAAGAAGGTCAGCGGCACCATGATGAGTGCGGTGGTTCCTCGCGAGGCGATGGGTTTTGGTGATGTTAAGTTTGTGGCCATGATAGGAGCATTCATGGGCTGGCAGTGCGCTGTGTTCGTTTTGTTTGCGGCATCCATCATTGGAGCGGTGGTAGGGCTGTTTCAGAAATTCGTGGCGAAGGAAGAATGGGCTCGGCCGCTTCCGTTTGGACCCTACCTGGCGCTGGCAGCCTTCATCTGGCTGTTCATCGGGCCGGCAATTTGGATTTGGTATCTCACGGCCTTGCGTTCCGGAGCCGGATTGAATTAGACTTTGCCATGCAGGTAGACGGCCAGTCATATCGCACCGTTTGGATGGGTGGCGATGGAATCTCGGTGGAGATCATTGATCAGCGAAAGCTGCCTTGGAGTTTTGAGGTGGTTACCTTGCGATCCACTGATGACGCGGCGCATGCCATATTTGAAATGCTGGTTCGAGGTGCCGGTTGTATCGGAGCGACCGCAGCCCACGGGATGTTTCTTGCTGCCCGGGAGTGTGCTGATGCTGCCAGTCCGGCTGAGTTTGACCGAAACTTCGAGCAGAAAGGCGAGCAACTTTGTTCCACTCGACCCACTGCAATGAATCTCGCCTGGGCTGTCGATCGTCAATTAGTGGGCGTTCGGGAGTGCTCTACTATTGAAGAGAAGGTCGCTGCCGCTCATGCCATCGCCATCGAGGTGGCGGACGAGGATGCGGAATGGTGTCAGAAGATCGGGCAATACGGGTTGCCGTTGATTCGGAACCTGTTTGAAAAAAAGGGAGGATCGGAGCCGGTGAATATTTTGACTCACTGCAATGCAGGGTGGTTAGCCTTTGTCGATTATGGATCGGCCACCGCACCGATCTATGCAGCACATGATGCGGGTATTCCGGTTCATGTTTGGGTGGATGAAACCCGCCCTCGAAATCAGGGCGCCCGGCTCACCGCCTGGGAACTTGGTAAGCATGGGGTGCCGCATACGGTGATTGTCGACAATGTGGGAGGACATCTCATGCAACACGACATGGTGGACATGGTCATCACAGGAACGGATCGAACTACCGTGACAGGGGATGTTGCCAATAAGATCGGAACTTATTTAAAGGCGCTGGCAGCTGAAGATAACGAGGTGCCCTTTTACGTGGCGCTTCCTTCTTCCACCTTTGATTGGGAGACCAGGGATGGAGTGAATGAAATTCCGATCGAACAGCGTGATGGCAGGGAGGTAACCCATCTGGGAGGCTGGAACGGAGACGATATTGAGCCAGCTGGAGAAGTTGAAGTGAATCTGGTTGCGGAATCCAGTCCTGTGGCCAACTATGCCTTCGATGTCACGCCAGCTCGCCTCATCACCGGGTTGATTACCGAACGCGGTGTTTGCGAGGCAAAAGAGTCTGACATACGGGCACTTTTTCCGGAGAAATAGAGCGATTTTCGGCGTAAAGGTAACATCGCAATCAACTTATTGTCTTTTCATGCCCGTTAAGATCGATCCAACACTTCATCAGGAAAAAAAGCCCCCGTGGATTCGGGTGCGCCTGCCGAATAATCCCGTTTTCTGGGATACCAAAAGCCTGATGGCGGATCTCAACCTCGTCACGGTATGTGAGGAGGCTCAGTGTCCAAATCGTTGGGAATGCTGGGGGCAGGGAACTGCAACGATGATGATCGCTGGTGAGCGCTGCACCCGTGCCTGCGGTTTTTGTGCGGTGGACACTCGTCGACCTATGCCGCTGGAGGCAGATGAACCGGATCGCGTCGCTGAAGCCGTCAGGAGAATGAATTTGAATCACGTCGTCATCACAGCGGTGGCACGGGATGACTTGCTCGATGGTGGCGCTTGTCACTTTGCGAATACGATCAATAAAACCCGGGAAGTGAATCCCGAGACAGTGATCGAGGTTTTGGTTCCCGATTTTATCGGCCGAGACGATTCCCTATGGGTGGTGATGGAGGCTGCCCCGAATATTTTTAATCACAATTTGGAAACGGTCGAGCGGCTCACTCCAGTGGTTCGGTCGAAGGCGGAATACTGGCGTTCTCTCAAAGTTTTGAAGACTGCTCGGGAAATGGCCGCCAAAATGGGACGTCGCTGCCCGACCAAGAGCGGTATCATGCTGGGTTTGGGTGAGCGTGAAGACGAGATCCTCAAAGCGATGGACGATCTTCGTGATCACAACGTTACCGTGTTGACGATGGGGCAGTATTTGCGCCCTTCCGACAAGCACCTGCCTGTGGTCGAATACGTCGAGCCTGCCGCATTTGACCGCCTCAAGGATATCGCATTAGAAAAAGGATTCCGTCATGTGGCTTCGGGACCTCTGGTTCGAAGTTCCTATCATGCCGCTGATTTTAAGCCGGAACTCGATCTCGAAGCCTGATTGGTGCGTCGAGTTGAAGTGATTTTTCTGAGTTTGGAGCGTTTTGGCAAAATTGAAGTGCAGAATTTGTCGAAATAGCCTCATTAAGGGGGGCAAATTGATCGATTCCGGTTTTGTCAGCAAAGAAATGTGATATTCTTCGTCTCGTTTAAGAACTTTCGAGCTTCATCCAATTTGCTGGAATATTCGTAACCTTAGAGTCTCTCAATTGAAGTAAGAAAATGAAGCCTGCCGGATTTCTCTTTCGAACACTGCTTCTAGCGCTGTTTACCCTGTCGCTTTTGGCTGGGGCGATTGTGACGGATTATTATCTCAGGCACGAATTGAAAGGCAAGGCGGCTCGTTATCTGATCTCAGAAGGAATAGACCTGTCGACGAAGAGTGCCATCGGTGCTGCAGGGACAGGCGAGCTTGAGTTATTGGAAAATCTTGAGCGCGCTGGAATTGATTTGGGAACCCCTGATGAACAGGGATTTACGCCCCTTCTCGCCGCGGTTAGGTCTGGGAATCTTCCGGCGATCAATTATCTGATGGAGCGTGAGAGCGTCGTCGAAAGCATCAATCAATCTACTAATCCTGAAAGGGAAACGCCTCTCAGCGTGACCTTACGGGACAGGAACTTTGGGTTGGCTCGCAATTTGCTTGAAGCTGGCGCGCTCATCGATGTGGATAAAGAGGCAGGTAAGCCGTTCCTCATCGATGCAATTGAGACAGATGACACTGAGATGTTAGGCTTTCTTTTTGAGCACGGCGTCGACGTTGAATACCGCGGAGCGCAGCCCGTTACGGCCTTGGCTGTCGCTGCCGGGATGGATCAATTGGATTTAATGAAGCGGCTCATTAAAAAGGGCGCTGAGTTAAATTTGAGAGGCACGTCTGGCAATCCGCTTTTGATTGAAGCGGTTACCGAAGAAAATTGGGAGAAATTTGAGCTATTGATTCGTCATGATGCTGACGTCAATATCAAGACAGGCAAATCCAGTGGAATGGAAATGGCTCCGCTGAGTTTTGCGGTTGCTCAAGGAAATCAGAAAATGCAGGATCTCCTTTTGGAGAAAGGGGCTGACGCAAATGTTATTGGCACCAGCGGTGACCCGGTGATTTACGAAGTGGTTTCACTTGGTGACGAAGTCACGGCGCTGCGCCTTCTTGAAGGAGGTGCCAACCCTGACGTGATGACTCGAAACGGGGAAACCTCTTTGGGGATAGCGGTCGAATTCGAGGATCTTGACATGGTTGAGCAACTGCTTGCCAATGGGGCTGATGCCTCGCTCGCCGCAACCGAAGAAGACAGTCCTTTGTTGAAAGCGGTCGCCAATGGCAATATTGCCATAGCGAATCTACTGATCGTGTCAGGGGCTGAATTAGATAAACGTGGGCTTTTTGCGAAAGCCTATCAGTTGAGAGATGATCCACTGATGAATCTCCTTTTGAATGCCGGAGCTGATCCGGAATCTACTTTTCCCGGCACAGAGGAGAGGGTGTTTGATGTGGCGGTGCAAGATGGAGCAACCGGAGCGGTCCGAACCTTACTGGCCTCCGGCACGAAGATTGGAAACAACCTCTGGGCAGCGTTACTGACAGGGCAGGACGATTTGATTCGACTAATCCTCGGAGCAGGGGCTGACCCTCGTCAACCTGGTCCGGAAGGAGCCGACCCTCTGGATTATTGTCTTACCAAAGGAAGACACAAGGCTGCGCGGATACTCCTGGCAGGCGGAGCTAATCCAAATGCTCGGTATGACGATAGCGAATCATGGCTATCGAAGTCGGTCAGGGAAGGAAACTCTGAAATTGCGTTGGCGCTAGTTGAATCAGGGGCCCATGTCGAAGGCATCCTGGCGAATGATGGGCACAGCTTGCTAGGCTGGGCCATCGCGCATCAAATGGGCGATGTGACCTTCGCCTTGCTTGCCGCTGGGGCTGACCCGAATTATCAGGAACGATCTCCCGCTCGGACGGAATTTAGAGACTTGTTTGAAAGCAAAACTTTCAAGTATCACCTTCAAGTCGATCGGCGAATTACGCCCATCATGATGGCTTCGGCTCATCGTAATAAAGAGATGGCGCAGGCCCTGATGGATGCGGGAGCGAATGGTAAAGCTTACACTCCTCGTTACCTGATGGCGGCGATCATTGGATCATGGTACAAGGATACAGATATCCAGCAGATTGCTCTTTTAGGGGAAGTGCCCGAAGTGCAGCCTCGGAAATTGGTGATCGATCTTTCGAGCCAGCGGGCGACGCTTTACGAAAACGGAATTGCCACCTATTCAAGCCGCTGTTCGACTGGAAAGAGCGGTTATAGGACTCCAACCGGTGAGTATGTGATCAGCGATCGCCATCGTCATCACAATTCCTCGATCTATGGATCGAGCATGCCGTATTTTCAGCGCTTTAGCTTCGCTGCGTTTGGAATTCACACCGGCTATGTTCCCAACTATCCGGCTTCACATGGTTGTATCCGTCTTCCCAATGACAGTGCTCGTCATCTCTTTGGGAAGCTCGAGGTCGGCGACTACGCAGTGATCCAGCCGTGATCCTCAGCTGGCGTTGGCCTGTTCGAACGCAGAGGCAGTTTTGAACAGCGTTTCCTCGTCGAATGGTTTGGCCAGGAGTTGCAATCCGACCGGCAGTTCTTTTCCGCTTTCGTTCACTGTCCCGCATGGAACTGAGATCCCGCAGATCCCGGCTAAATTGGCCGAGATGGTGTAGATATCGGCTAGATACATCGAGAGCGGATCACTGAACTTTTCGCCCAACTTGAATGCTGGGGTAGGAGAAACGGGAGAGGCAATCACATCGACTTGTTCAAAGGCTCTATTGAAATCGTCACGAATCAGAGTTCGAACTTTTTGTGCCCGCAGGTAGTAGGCGTCGTAGTAACCCGAACTGAGAACGTAGGTGCCGAGGATAATTCGACGTTTTACCTCGGCGCCAAAGCCCTCATCACGTGACTTCTCATAGACGCCCAGCAGATCGGTTCCTTCCTGTGACCGGTGACCATAGCGAACACCGTCAAAGCGCGCCAGGTTGGCGGAGGCTTCCGCGGTGGCGATGATGTAGTAGGTCGCTACTGCGTGTTCGGTATTAGGCAGTGAGATTTCGACCGGCTCGGCTCCCTGATCGACGAGTGATTTCACGGCGGCATCGATCCGCAATTTGACGGCAGGTTCGAGGCCTTCGGCAAAATACTCTTTTGGCAATCCGACTTTGAGTCCTGCGATGTCCTTTCCGATCGCGGCAGTGTAATCGGGCACGGGAGAGTCGAGACAGGTGGAGTCCCGCTCGCAGGATCCGGCGATGACTCCAAGCAGCGTCGCCGCGTCCTCAGTTGTTTTTGTCATGGGGCCTGCCTGATCAAGTGATGAGGCAAAGGCGACCAGGCCATAGCGCGACACACGGCCGTAGGAAGGTTTTAATCCAACAACGCCGCAGTGGCTCGCTGGTTGACGGATTGAGCCGCCTGTATCAGTTCCTAATGCCGCCACGGCAGTATTGGAAGCGACCACAGCAGCAGAGCCTCCTGATGAGCCTCCGGGAATGCGATCCAGGTCGTGAGGATTGTGGCAGGGCTTAATTCCTGAGTTTTCATTCGATGAACCCATCGCGAATTCGTCCATATTGGTTCGGCCAAATGGAATTGCACCCGCTTCGCGAAGTTTTCGAATGATCGTGGCATCGTATGGGGAGACATACTTGCCGGTGAGAATCTTCGAAGCACAGCCGCAGGGATGTCCTTCAACATTGATCAGGTCCTTGATCGCGATAGGAACACCTCCCAGAGGCAACGACAGATCGACGTTCTCCACATCTGCCAGAGCTCGGTCGAGGTCGTAGGAAAGGTAACCTCCAATGTTGGGGTCGATCGAATCGATAGATCCCGCGATAGATTTGAGAGCTTCGGCAGGAGTCAGGTCGCCGTTTTGATAGGCGTTGCGAAGCTGTGAGATGGTAAAGTCGGCGGCGTTCAAGACAGAAATCTGGAAAAGTTAATTGGGAAAAGGCGAAGATTCGCGTCGGATTTATTCAACGACCTTGGGCATTTTGATCTGATCGTGTGCAGTGGCCGGCGCATTTGAAAGTGCGGCTTCCTGTGAAAGGCCGGGACCGTTAGTTTTGTCTTCCCTGATCACATCAAAAACAGGCGATGCATGTGCAGTCGGTTCAATCCCGTCAACATTGATAGCGTCTAGCTGTTCGACGTATTTGATGATTTGATCCATCTGTTCCTGATAGGTATCGGCCTCTTCATCGGTAAGTTCGATGCGGGCTAGATGAGCGACGTCACGTACGTTCATGGAGATTTTGGAAATAGAAATTCGGCAACAGTTCAATTGGATCCCGTTGCTCTAACGCAAAAGGGCCAGTGTCAATTTGCGGCACTTTAGTCATGCCCAAAGGATCCGGCAAGTTTGAGTTGGTCTTGAAGGGGGATTCGTTGATGTTGGCAAGCATGAAGGTTCAGACTATAGATCTCGAGTTTCAAGGCACCCGCGGCGCGATTGCTGCGTTTTTGCTGGAGGGCCCCGAAGGGAATGTGTTGATAGAAACGGGACCGGAATCGACCCGTCCTCGTTTGCTTCAGGGATTGGAAGAACTCGGATGCGGGGTGGATGATCTGTCTGCCTTGTTGGTCACTCATATTCACCTGGACCATGCTGGGGCTGCCGGGTGGTTTGCTCAGCAAGGAGTGCCAGTCTACGTTCATCGGCGGGGTGCTCGTCATCTGATTGATCCTGCCAGGCTTGTCGAAAGTGCTCGGCAGATCTATTTGGAACGGTTTGACAGCTTGTGGGGGGAGATGACTCCGGCGCCATCCGATTGTGTCAATGAATTGGAGGATGGAGATTGCGTGGAATTGGGAGGGCTTACGATCAAGGCAGTTGAAACTCCCGGACACGCCTTTCATCACCATGCTTTCGCTGTTGGAGATGTTATTTTTGCTGGAGACGCTGCGGGAGTGAAATGCGACGAGAGCGGTTTTGTGTCAGTCGCCTCTGCTCCACCTCAATTTCATTTGGAACACACTCTCGAAAGTATTAAAAAGATGAGATCAGGTAATTATAGCGAACTCTACCTGACTCACTTTGGTCTAGTTGGCGAAGTGGATGCTCATCTTCGTGAGTATGCTGAGGCAGTAGAATTGAATGCCACGTTTATTCGGCAACGCATCGAAGAGAAGATGGATAATGAATCGCTCCAGATCGCCTATCAGGCGTTTAACATGGAGCAAGCATTCCGCTTCGAGACATCTCGCGAGGACTGGGATACGATTCAATTGGTGAACGGCACGGGCATGTGCGCTGACGGGATTAGGCTCTATTGGGAGAAAGTGAATGGGGAAGAAGCTTGAATTACAGGAGGTAGGAGTGTTGATTACCTCTTTATAGACTTATGAAATGCCTGCCCGTTTTGCTAGTTGCCATACTCTTTGGCGGTGTGAATGCCAGTCATCTTTGCGCTCAGGAAGGCGAAGGGTCGGTCATGCCGAAAACACCCGAAACCTTGTCCGGAAAACCGAGGAATTACAGCAATCTTGCTCGATTACCCTATCGGCAGTTGATCAGTATTGCGCAAAGCGACTCGAGTTCGAAGCCCGAGGCTGAGAGTTACAAACTCAATATCAAGAGTCGGAATACGCTGGTGACATCGAGCGATATCGAACTATTTCTCGATTTGGAAAAGGGGCCACTAGTCCTGGTAGTCGACAATGATGGTTTCGTCGAAGTGCCTCACACAGAGGCGTTGATTGAGGCAAATCCGGATTTGGTAGCGAACCAGCCCAAAGGGTCACTGAATATCTTTGTGAAATTGGAAATACCTCTGGTGGAACCGGCCGAAATTAAGGATGGGAAAGTGGCTTATCAGGAATTGTTTCGGCCTTTGATCCAGATACAGAAAGAAATGCAGAAGGTTGACCCGACGTTTGGACTGACGGGACAGCAGCAGTTTATTCTCGAAGTAACCACAGGGGGGGACCCTGTGAAGATCACACGCGAACTGGGTTCACGGTCTTTTCAGCCCAATGAAGACGGGAAGGTCTACATGATCATGGAGTCTTATCTCTACGAGGAAAATCCGGAAGTCCAAATCCCGGAAGGAGCGGAACTCAAAGTGCTTCCCGAAAAACCGGAGAATATTGAGGCGATTCGATCTCGCTAGGGCGGTGGGATTAGGAAACCGGGAGTCACGTGGCACAGAAGAGGCCTTAGATTTCCTTTTTCCCGCTTTCGCTACTTCTTCTTCTTGCCGCTTCCGCTACTTCTGTTTCTGGTTCGGCTTTTGAAATCCCTCTTCGGTTTTTTGTCGCTGGAAGGCTTTCCTTCTTTCCCTTCGCCGAGCGAGGTTTTAGCTGAGGCTCTGTCAGTTGAGACACGGGAGCGGACACGAAACACAAAAGGCAAGCCTTCCATTGGGTATTCTTTTCGGATTTGGTTTTCCAAAAAGCGTTGATAGGTCCGGGTAAGCAGTTTCGCGTGATTGACGAAGAGCAGGTATTCCGGCACCGGTACAGCGGCGGGTTTGTCTTCTCTCTTCTGTGTCGCGTAGAGCAATTTGAGTCGCTTGCCAAGTCGGACGGGTGGGGGATTGCGTTCGATGGACTGCTGAAGTAAGCGATTCAGTATGCCTGTGGAAACGGGGTTGGCTGAAACTTTAAGCACATTTTCAATTTCGAAGAAAATTTTACCAAGGTATTCGCGATGCTTTGCTGAAATGGCGACCTTCGGAGCGTAGGGGAGAAAGAAGAGATCGTCTCCCAGCTCTTCCCGAAACTGATCGATCCTGTCCTGAAAATCTGCATCGGGGTGGTAGAGGTCGAATTTGTTCAATAGAACGATGCAGGGCTTTTGGGCATCGATTATCATTTTGGCTACTCGCCTATCCTGCGTCACAACGCCTGAGGAGGCATCAATGACGAGTAGGCAAAGATCTGCCCGGCGAATCGACTTCTCTGACCGCATCACTGAAAAGACTTCTACCGAAGTATCCCTCCGGCCCCGTTTTCGGATTCCCGCGGTATCAATTAGAATGAAATCTTTTGCGTCTCGTTCGTAAGGAACATCGACGGCGTCCCTCGTCGTGCCGGCAACGTCAGATACGATACTGCGTTCGTCTTCCAGGATGGCATTGATGAGAGATGATTTCCCCACATTAGGTCTGCCTACGATTGCAATTTTGACAGGCGGAGTTTCCTGCTTGTCCAGCTTTAGCCTTTCCAGGCCGAGTTCTACGAAAGTCGATCCAATGGCTCCTTCCAGTTCTTTGAATCCTCTTCCGTGAGCAGCAGAGATGTTTAGTTGAGTATCAAAGCCCAGTCCTGAAAACTCAGCAGCGGCTGGCTCAACATTGGGTGTGTCTACTTTGTTGGCGAGAAGGAATACTGGAGCATTGCCCCGGCGCAGGACGTTGGCGAGTTCGCGGTCGATAGGATGAATCCCGTCACGAACGTCGACGACGAACAGAATAAGATCGGATGATCCAATCGCAATATCTGCCTCCGCCCTGACTTGATCACTAAAACCGTCGTCCAGCACAGCTCCGATACCTCCGGTATCGGTGAGTTCGAAGGAAATCCCTCCGGGCCTGATGCACTCGTACGCGATTCGATCTCGGGTCACGCCCGGTTCGTCATGCACAATGGCAATGCGTCGTCTGGCGATACAGTTGAAGATGGCAGACTTGCCCACGTTGGGGCGACCGACAATGGCAACTTTGGCTAAATGTTTATGGGACATCAGAATCTGGGCTGGTGTGCCCGTGCTCCTTTAGTTGCCGGATTCCCTCAACAATATACTGGTAGCCGGAAATGAGCGTTAGCGCGGCAGCCAGGTAAATCAGGATTTCCAGCGGGAGAGGACGGGCCTCGACGCTCCAAAAATCGACCAAAACCCAACATACGCAACTTAACTGTAGAAAAGTGCAGATTTTGCTCGTGATAATCGGCTTCATCCGGACTTTTCCGACCGTGTAATGGATGATGATAACGCCGACGACAATCGTCACGTCGCGAGCTATAACAAGCACTGCGAACCAAATGGGGAACCCAACGTGCCATTGAGTGATGCTCAATGTGACCACCCCTGACAGCAGCAATAATTTATCGGCCACAGGGTCGAGAGCTCGACCTAACCGCGTACTTTGATTGAATTTTCGAGCGATATAGCCGTCCAGGGCGTCGCTGAGAGCGGCCGCAGCAAAGATGCAAAGTGCCGTGATTCGAAGCCTGATATCTTCGGCCCCGTCCTGGATGCTCGCGCTGTAGTACGCCGCGAAAACGATGAAAAAAGGAATCAGGAGAAGCCGCGTGATCGTGATTTTGTTCGCCAGAGTCATGCGGCCGCAGTGTATCCTTTCCGACCTTGGCGCAACAGCATAATGATTCGACTTTCTTTCGCAGTCGCGTAAAATTAGGACTTCAATTGGAATATCGAATTTTGAGATGGCAACGGTCGGCGATACATCTAACGAGCAGCTAAACGAAGCGCTGGAGAATCAGTCTCTCCGGTATTTCCGCGCAAGCCGCGGTGCGGCCAAAGGAAAGACTGGTCCCGAAGATACTTCCCGTTTTGCAGATAGCCTGATGGTCCTTCAGGAGTGTGCCATTTTGCTGGGCGAACAGCTGGACATGAATTCGGTTTCAAGTGCCATCTCTTATGAGGGCGATGAAACGGTTGGATTCTGTTTCGATCCCAATTCGAGTTCTCAGAACCCAGTTGTGGCAGGTGGTATCGTCAATCGGAGGATGCCCCTGAAGGAATTTGTCAGTTCAATTCGTGAGTATATCGATTCCCAATGAGTCCTAAAGGTTTGGCATCGGTCCTCAAGGCCTTGAAAAAGTCAGGCTCGGTATTCGGAGTGCTGCTTTCGAAAGGGCATGATACGGTGATCAGTGACGTTCCCTACGGTCCTGAGAGCGTCGAGGAGCTATCCGGAATTCTGGACGACATCAGTTACTATTTTGCACAGGAAAAGCGGAATCCCGACCAACTGGCGTTCAGTTACGATGGCGGGAATTTGGTGATTCTCTTTAAAGGCGATTATCGCCTGGTTGTTTTGCATCACAATTCTGGTGAGGCTGACTTTATATCCAAGTCTGCGACAGTCTTTCTCCGCGACTATGTTACTGGAGAAGCGGTCCGGTCGTTTAAGGCTACTTCACGGCCTTCAGCTAGTGTCGTTGAGAATCAGGGAACGGAGGGAGTGGTTCCGGCTCGGACTCGAACGGTTGCTCCTACGGCGCCGATTGCACCGAGTGTGTGAGTTGTCCCAGAGGGGCGGCTCAGAGAGTTTCTAAAAGAGCCGGTTTTTTGGCGCAGACGCGAAAAAAGCTGCCTGTAGAGGCAGCTTTTATCAAAATCCAGAATTTGAAAAAGTAGCGTTTAACGCTCGTCTTCTTTTGGCTTATCTTCCTTCAGCGTGAAGCGGAAGCGATTGCCACGATTACGTTTAGCCGTAGCGCGTGCTTTACGCTTGGTGCGTTGAGCAGGTGTTTCGAACGAACGAAGACGGCGCATCTCTTCGACGACGCCCTCAGACTCCATTTTCCCCTTGAGGCGCTTGAGAGCACGATCAATTGGCTCGCCTTTTTTAACTTCGACTTCTGGCATGGTTTGGTGGTCGGTATGGTTACAAAAACTTCTGGACCTTCCCCAATAGGGTGGAAGGGCCGGAAGCTAGGTGGTGATTGGCCGTTCGTCAAGGGGAGGAATCATCAGGATATCTAAAATAATTTCGGCGAAATCCCCTTTTTTGACTCAAATTTGCCGGCTTTAGTCCTTTTTCTGCAGGCTGGCGACGACGTTGAAGTCCTCCAGCGTCGATGTGTCGCCTTTAACTTCACCTCCTGAAACGATTTCTTTGAGTAAACGCCGCATGATTTTGCCGCTTCGAGTTTTGGGTAGTGCTTGCGCAAAACGGACGTCATCGGGCTTCGCAATCGCCCCAATCTGGGTGCCGACGTGGTTCCTGAGCTCTTTGGCGAGGTCGTCGCCGTGTTCGACTCCTTCTTTGACTGTGACAAAGGCGACAATTGCCTGGCCTTTGATATCGTGAGGACGGCCTACGACAGCGGCTTCTGCCACTGCCTCATGCGAAACGAGGGCGCTTTCGACTTCCGCTGTGCCGAGACGGTGCCCTGAGACATTGAGGACGTCGTCAAGACGGCCCACGATCCAGAAGTTTCCTTCATCATCGGTTCTCGCGCCATCACCGGCTAGGTAAATGCCTTCATATTCGCTCCAGTAGGTTTCTTTGAAGCGCTCCGGGTCTTTGTAGATCGTGCGGAGCATGCTGGGCCAAGGTTTGCGAATGACGAGCTTGCCTCCTTCATTGGGGCCGCATTCATTGCCTGTTTCGTCAAAGATGGCAGCATCGACGCCAAGGGAGGGGCGAGTCGCAGTCCCCGGAGTGGTGGGCGTGGCCCCAGGGAGAGGGGAAATCATGATCGCTCCTGTTTCTGTCTGCCACCAGGTGTCCACGATAGGGCACTTGCCGCCACCGATTTTATCGCGGTACCACATCCAGGCTTCCGGATTGATGGGTTCGCCGACAGTGCCTAGAAGGCGAAGTGAGCTCAAGTCATGCTGATCGACGTGATGATCTCCTGCTTTGATGAATGCTCGAATCGCAGTGGGCGCAGTGTAGAAAATGGTAACTTTGTATTCTTCAACGATCTCCCAAAATCGGTTCCACTCGGGGTAGTTGGGAGCTCCCTCATACATGATCTGCGTCGCTCCATTGGCCATCGGGCCATAGACGATGTAGCTATGGCCTGTGATCCAACCGACGTCGGCGGTGCACCAGTAAATATCATCGGGCTGATGATCGAAAATGTATTTGAACGTCGTTGCCGTGCCCGTGAGATAGCCGCCGGTGGTGTGGAGAATCCCCTTGGGTTTGCCTGTTGAGCCAGAGGTGTAAAGGATGAAGAGCGGATGCTCGGCGTCAAATCCCTCGGCCGGACATTCATCGGAGACCTTTGCGGTCGCTTCGTGCCACCAGACATCTCGTCCTTCCTTCATGGTGACGTCATTGTTGCAACGATTGAGAACGAAGACAGTTTCGACGGCTCCAAAGCCTTCCAACGCTTCATCGACATTGGTTTTCAGCGGAACAACGCTGCCTCGGCGCCATCCTCCATCGGCAGTGATGATGGCGGTCGCTTCCGAGTCTTCGAGGCGGTCCTTGATCGAAGTAGCGGAGAATCCTCCGAAAACAACTGAGTGAACGGCACCGATGCGGGCGCAGGCGAGCATCGCAACGGCGGCCTCGGGAACCATGGGCATGTAGATGAGAACGCGATCGCCGGCCTTGACGCCACCTTCTTTGAGCGCATTGGCAAAGCGGCAGGTGTCTCCAAGCAGTTCGGAGAATGTCAGGTCGCGTTTGTCGCCCGGCTCGCCGATGAAATGGATCGCAATATCGTCGCCCTTTCCTGCGGCAACGTGTCGATCGAGGCAGTTCTCTGCCGCATTGATTTTTCCACCTTCGAACCACTTGGCAAAAGGAGGGTCGGACCAATCCAAAACCGTATCCCAGGGTTTTTGCCAGGTCAAAGCGGACGCTTCATTGCTCCAGAATGTATCGGGATCATCGATCGACTGTTGGTGGAGTTTCTCATACTCATCCATCGATTTGATGTGAGCCTTGGCTGAGAACTCAGGTGGAGGGAGGAAGACACGGTCTTCTTTTTGGAGCGATTCGATATTATTACTCATGAGAGACAAGTTGTTGAGGGTCGGAAACTAACAAGCCGGTATTAAAAATGGAAATGGTAAATTTAGCGTAAACGGGAAGGGGAGTCTGCGCGGATTTGTGCTTTGAGGTCTGGGAAGCCTGCCAAGTCTGAGTTCTTATTCACGGGAAAGAAAGGAATGACCGGCAAGATCGTAGTCGGAAAGGCCAAACCAGTCTGCCAATGTGGCGGAGATATCAGCCAAGCTGTTGCGAATGCCAAGATTACGGATCACTCCCGGCTCATGAACTAGTAGAGGAACCCGTTCCCGGGTGTGATCCGTTCCAGGCCAGGTTGGGTCGTTGCCATGATCGGCAGTGATAATGAGCAGCAGATCATCATCCAGCCGGGGTAAAAGCGTTTTCAGCCATTGATCGAATGCCTCCAACGCACCGGCATACCCAACGGGATCTCGGCGATGCCCATACAGCATGTCGAAGTCGACCAGATTGGCAAAAATGAGCTGAGACTGTTCTCCGGGATCGGCCAGGAGCCGGTCTATCGTGTTGCATCCTTCTTCATTGTTGGCTGTTGGATGCGAAACGTCGATGCCGGATTCATCAAAGATATCGCTGATTTTTCCGACCCCGATCGTTTTCGTTCCTGAATTGGAAAGCAGATTAAGAACGGTGGTCGGAGGAGTCATTGAAAAATCATGGCGGTTCCTGGTCCGGGAAAAGTTACCGGGTTCACCGAGAAAAGGTCGGGCGATGACGCGTCCGATTCGCTCGCGATCGGCAATTTTCCGGCAGGATTTGCAGATGGCATAGAGGGCATCAAGAGGAACCACTTCTTCGTGAGCGGCGATTTGAATCACTGAATCAGCACTGGTGTAGAGAATGGGCTTGCCGGTCCGGCAATGTTCTTCTCCGAGTTCATTGAGTATCACGGTTCCTGATTGGGCGTAGTTCCCCAAAAAAGTGACCCCGGTCGCGGCTTCCATTTCGTCGACCAGTTCCTTTGGGAATTGATCATAGGTGGTGAATGCGTCCGTCACTGGAGCACCGGCGATCTCCCAGTGCCCGGTGGTCGTGTCTTTGCCGGCCGATTGCTCGGTAAGGCATCCGAACGACAAAGTGGTGGTGCTATCTTGGACTAATTGCCCTGAGGCCAAACGCTCTGCGGCAGAGAGCCCTGCCTCATCCAACGTTGAAATCGAAAATCCGGCCACTGTTTCTCTGATGTGCCCGAGGGTGTTGGCTCCTTCGTCACCAAAATCAGAGGCATCGGGGGCGTGTCCGATCCCGACTGAATCAAGAACGATGAGCAAGGCGCGCTTCACGAGATGGCAGGATCAAAGATTCAAACACCGATAGGGTGCCAGGCGGTCTTGAATTCAACACTGTCCAATATGCGGTAGGGATCTTGAGCCGAATCGCTGAACCAATCTTCCGGGGATGCGATGGCATGGTTATGAACCCGCTTGAGGTTATCGGCCACTCCGCTTTGGATCGTTTCAAAGATGGCTTTGTCACCAGACGCATCGATCACGGCATTCACATCCATGTGGCCGGCAAGCCAGGGGGCCAACTCTTTGCGGACCCCGGTGAGGATATTCACCACTCCGCCTGGTAAGTCGCAGGTCGCGAGGACTTCGGCCAAAGAGATAGCGGGAAGGGGCGTCGTCTCTGATGCGATCACAACGGAACTGTTTCCTGACAGAATGACTTGGGCTGTCAGGCTGACCAGTGCGAGAAGGCCAGGACTGTCCGGTGCGAGGATCCCAACCACGCCGGTTGGCTCAGGAGTCGTGAAATTGAAGTGAGATGAGGCCACCGGATTTACCGAGCTGAAGATCTGGGCGTATTTGTCGGTCCATCCGGCAAAGTGCACGAGGCGGTCGACGGAGGCTTCAACTTCGCGTTGGGAAACTGTTTTCGATTGCCCTGTCAGGTCGGACAATTCTTCGATCAAGCTGTCCGCCCGGCTCTCCATCATTTCGGCGGCGCGATAGAGAATTTGCCCGCGCAGGTAAGCCGTCGTATTTCGCCAACCGGGAAAAGCAGAGCGGGCTGCAACCACCGCATCTCTGAGATCTTTTCGTGAAGCGTGGCAATAGTGAGCAAGGTGGGTTTGGTCTTTGGCTTTGGTGGCAGTCATGTAGCGTCCGCTCTCCGTCCGGGGAAATTTTCCCCCGATGTAGAGTTTGTAGGTTTTCAGGACCGAAAGTCTCTGTCGTGACATGGGGCGAATGTAGTGGAAATCAAATCCGATGAACAGCCCTGAGATGAGACTTTTTTTGTGCGACTCATTGATAGGTGTTCGCCAACTGATGGAGATTGTGATTCGATGGATTCTGTGAAGGATGACACGAACAGAAAAAAGGACAGAGCCGCATTCGGTCTTGCTGCAGGATGGGTCATCATCCGGCATCGGCCTTACCGGCGAAATTTGCTATTCCTCTCCACCTTAGTTTCACTACTGGGGGTCTTTGCCGGATCCGTTTTTCTAACCGCTTTTCTATCAACGCGACCCGTATTTTTCGGATTGTATTGGCTTGGCTGCTTTTTGATGGTCGGATTTGTGTTGCTCCTGGCTTTCTATGATTTGATCGTTATTCGAAAAGAGCACCACGAGCGGCTTGTTTCACTGGGAAAAGAGCTGGCCGAGGCGGCGATGGAAGCACGGCGACTGGCAGAAGCGGACGAAGCTGAGCAGTGCTCGGCAAAAACGGTTGAGAGTGAATCTGAGAGCTAGAGTAAACCGTTTGATCTCAGCCGCGGTGTCGATTACATCCCAATAAGATGCAGTATAATATCTGGTTCATTGCTATCGTTCTCGGCCTCTTCGTGATGTGGAAGGTCGACTTGTTTGCTACTTTGCTTAATCTCAAATCGCTGAGTCCGGAAATACCCGAGTCATTTCGTGATTTTGTCGATGAGGATGCCTACGAGCAGTCTCAGGAATATACCCGGGCCAGGGCGGTGCTTGGAATTGGCGAAGGCATTTTCTCGTTGGTTGTTCTGTTCGTATTCTGGTGGCTGGGAGGCTTTAGCTGGCTCGATGGTAGTGTCCGAGGATTAGGAAAAGGGCCCATCGTAACGGGGCTGGTTTTCATTGGAGCCCTAGTTGTGACTCAGCAAATATTGAGTATCCCGTTTGATCTCTATTCCACCTTTGGATTGGAAGAGCGATTTGGGTTCAATCGAACGACTCCGGTGACTTGGCTCGTAGATCATCTCAAAGGAGCACTGCTTGGGATTTTGATCGGATTACCACTATTGGCGGCCTTGCTATGGATCTTTGAGACGGTTCCGGCAGCGTGGCTGTGGGGATGGATCATGGTGACCGTTTTCTCCTTAGCTCTGACCTATGTCGCTCCGACTTGGATCATGCCTTTATTTAACAAATTTCAACCCTTGGAGGATGGTGAGCTAAAGACGGCGATTCACGAAATGGCGGAACAGTGTGATTTTCCGCTGAAAGAGGTGTTTGTGATGGACGGGTCAAAGCGTTCCTCGAAGTCGAATGCCTTTTTTACGGGATTTGGAAACAACAAACGAATCGCTTTGTTCGATACTCTGATTGAGAACCACACTGTACCAGAGCTCGTTGGGGTGCTGGCTCATGAAATCGGACATTTCAAGCGCCGCCATATTGTGAAGTCCATGGTCATCGGTGTCGTCACTACAGGGCTGATGTTTTTCCTTTTGGGAATGATGATGGAAAATCGGGCCTTGTTTGATGCTTTCGGAGTGAAAGAAACTTCGGTCTACGTGAGCCTGGTTCTGTTCGGAATCTTGATGTCTCCCGTCAATGACCTGCTTTCGATTGGCAGCAGTTATCTCAGTCGAAAGCACGAGTTCGAAGCTGATGCCTACGCGGCAAAGGTGACCGGCAATGCCGATGCGATGGCAGACGCTTTAAGGAAATTGAGCAAAGATAATCTCAGCAATCTGACGCCACATCCGTTTTACGTTTTCCTCAACTACAGCCATCCGCCGGTAGTGGAAAGGGTGAAGGCTCTAGGTGTGGAATGAGCCCGATTAATTGTCGCTACCTATCAAAACGCTGATAACGAGACCGGGAGAGAGGCCGAGTCGATCATTGGCACGATCGCCGTTATAGGCGATCTCAAGATATCCAGAGTGTCCAAAAAGCGCGAGGGGATGTTGGGACATTACATCAGAGTATGATTCTGACAGTCCGAAGATGCTGAAGTTGCCGGTAGAAATTCTTTCGACAGGGGAATTATCGAGGAGCTTTCGGTGAATATTGGTGATCAAATTGCCAAAGCGATCCACATGCATGATTTTTCCGTCGATTTTTGACTTGGATTGAGTATTTGGCTGTGGCCAATCCAGTCGTATGTGGTCGTCCAAAATGTTCCCTAAGTCCGATATTTCAGCGCCGGCCGCAATCCTGGCGGCGGCTGGTGCAAATACTTCGCGACCAAAGAAGGTTTGTTCTTTCTTGTCGGCGATTGGGTCAGGGATGTCTATGGCGTGTATCTCCTCTACTTCATAGTGCTCGCTAAGAAGCGTGACGACGCCATTATTGGGGCAGACAACGGTTTGGTTTTTGATTCTTATCGCAATAGGAGCAGGGCCCGGAGCGACATTGATCAGATGCACTGTTTTGTCAGGAAAAAATGGGATAGAACCGAGAGCAAAGAGAGCGGCCTCAGTCACGTCGTGTGGGGATATCTGATGGCTGAGATCGACTATCTGGGCACTGGGACAATGGGAAAGAATCGTCCCTTTGATACTGGCGGCGAAGGGCTCTTGTTCGCCAAGGTCTGTGATGAGTGTGATCAGTGGAGGCATAGTAGAGCGGTGTTAGTCTAGCATGATGGACTCAACTCGGCCGGATCAAGATGAATCTTTCCTGTTCTAGGCCTATCGAGCACGGTTTTGTCACCATAAATCAGTGATCCGCAAACATAGAAGCGGACTCCGCCTTCGATCCACTTCCAGAGTTCTTCAGCCTTGTCTCGGATTTTGTCCTGAACGTAAATCTTGAAGTTTTGATCCCGAGGCTAGCTTAAGATTGCTCGAGCAACGGTACCGTGAACATCGGTCAATCGAAAATCCCGGCCGGCGTGTCGGAAAGTGAGCGCTTCGTGGTTTATTCCCAAGATGTGTAATATAGTGGCATGCAAGTCATGGACATGCATTTTGTCTCTCAGGGCGTAATAACCATATTCATCTGTTTCGCCGTATGCCATTCCTCCCTTCACCCCTCCGCCAGCCATCCAGATGGTGAACCCGTGGGGATTGTGATCCCGACCGTTTGAGCCCTGAGCGGTTGGGGTTCGACCGAACTCTCCACCCCAGATCACGAGGGTGTCATCCAGCATACCTCGCGATTTCAGGTCCTTGAGCAGGCCAGCGATGGGTTTGTCCACTTCGGCAGCATTTTTGGTGTGTCCCTGGTAGAGATTGGAATGTTGATCCCACTGAACTTCCGAATCGCTGTGAGTGACTTGGACAAATCGGACCCCACGCTCACAGAATCGCCGTGCGAGCAGGCACTGCAGCCCGAAGTCAGACGTTACCGGGTCATTAATCCCATACAATCTGCGGGTGGCGGGGCTTTCTCCCGATAGGTTCTGTGCATCCGGCATGGCCGTTTGCATTCGGTAAGCCAGCTCAAACGACTCCAGCCGGGAATTGAGCGCTTCGACGTGGGGGCGCCTGAGGGAACTTGCCTGGTTAAGCTCTCGAATGTAGTCCAACTGGTTTCGCTGGGTCGCCGAGTCAATTCGGGGGTTTGAAATGTGGTGAACTCGCGCTGATTTCGACGGAGTACTGGCAGTGCCCATGGGAGTTCCCTGGCAGCTTTGGGGAAGAAAAGCCGCCCCCCAGTTGTTCACGCCGCCATGGGCCAGGGTGGGGCAGATGGTGATAAATGAGGGGAGATTGTGATTTTCGGAGCCCAAGCCATAGACCGCCCAGGCCCCAAGACTGGGGCGGACGAAGGTGTCACTACCCGTATGCAGTTTGAGCACGGCCCCGCCGTGGGCGGGGTTGGTGCCGTGAACGCCGCGGAGGATGCAGAGATCATCGACACATTGGGCTACGTTGGGAAACAGTTCGCTCACAGGAAGGCCGCTTTCTCCGTATTGCTTGAACTCCCAAGGAGATTTCAGCAAGTTTCCTGATTTGGCAGCAAAGGTGACTCGGGGTAGCTCGAATGGGGGCGGCTTGCCGTGGTCTCGATCGAGCAGTGGTTTGGGGTCAAAGGTATCGACGTGGGACGGACCCCCTTTCATGAAGAGAAAAATGACCCGTTTTGCCCGTGGACGATGGTGCATTCGAGAACGCAGCATCGGTGATGCGACTTCGGATCCGAGTAGCGATTGAAATGCGATCTGACCAAATCCGAGGGCTGCGGATCCGAGCAATTGTCGTCGATGGAAGGTGGGGTTCAATGAAGGTAAAGGAACTCGTTGGATGCTAATAGGCTCTGACAAAGCAGGGTCCAAGCAAGTGCCTGGTCGTCGCTAGATTGGATGAACTGGAGGGATGAATTCGACTCGGTTTTATTGGGCTCTCGCCCATAGACCAGAGTCCAGGCCAATTGGATTTTCTGCGGATCCGTATTGGCGTTGCGGTTGATCTTTTCAGCGAGGGCCGCGGCACTGTCGATCATGAGCGGTGCATTCATCATGATGAGCGCTTGAGGTGCAATAACGGTGGCCTCGCGATCTCCAGTCGGCATCGTTGGATCTGGATAATCAAATAAACTGAGCCAGTCGAAGAGGTGGTTTCTCACAATGGGGAGATAGGCAGATCGGCGGAGCGAGTCATAAGTGACGTGGTCCTTCGAAGTATGATGGAAAACCATTTGTCGGTTTCGCAGAGGAATGCTCTTGCCCCCCAAAGAGGTATCGATTTGCCCGGATATGGAGAGGATAGCGTCGCGGACGGACTCGGCTTCCAATCGCTTCAGAGGGAAAAACGAAAGAAGCTCATTCTCCGGATCGACCGTGGTGTAGGCGCCAGACCCTGGCAACGTTGATTGGCTGTAGGTGTTGGAAAGCACGATGAGCCGGTTCATCTTTTTGATGCTCCATCCATTTTCCATGAACCAGCAGGCCAGCCAATCGAGTAGTTCCGGGTGACTCGGTCGGTCACCCATCACTCCGAAGTTTTCAGTGGTCTCGACCAGCCCCTGCCCAAAGTGCCATCGCCAGATTCTATTTACGATGACTCGGGCGGTGAGTGGGTTTTCTTTGTCAGCCATCCATTGCGCGAGCTCGAGTCGTCCGCTGGATTGGGCAGGAAAAGTGGTAGAAGTATCAGAGAACACCGCAGGGATAGCGCGCGGCACTTCGTTGCCAAGGTTCATGTGGTCACCTCGAATGTGGATGGGTAGGTTTTCAATGATCTCCTCGGAATCTGCGATCCCCATCGCACCTGGGTGGTCCGGTGCGCCGCTTTCAAGAACTCTTGCGGCTTCTTCGAGTTTATTGAGCTGGTCGAGGTCGTGTTGATTAAAGGCGTGTGCCGGTTTGGCGGGAACAGCAAGAAATCCTGACTTATCAAAAAGGGCTTCGTAAAATGGATCGACTGGAGCTTCCGATTTTTCCGCGTCGGTTTCGGCCTTCTTTTCTTTTTTTGCCTTGGAGGTCTTTGCCACCGCTGCGGAAGACGCTTCTTCAAACCGATCGGCGTAGAATTTCTTAAGTCTTGCGATCTCACCTTGATCACGAAACTGAAACCAGGATTTGAAGACGGGTGATTCGTGGTTGACCTCGAGGTGTCGGCGGCTGTGATAAAGTATCCTAGGGTGCAGCCCAAGAGGTTCGGCAATGGCTGCGACGGTCGCAAGCGTATCGGTGGTATCAAACTCAGTGCAAGCAACCAGATAGTCCGCTGCCCGGGAGCGAGCTTCTCCGCGAAGTTTCACCACGGTTTCGTTCTTAAACGTGGTGGCTTCTTTTTTTGTTTCTGCAATGCGGTCATCCCACTCTTTGATCTCGGCCTCTTGTTCGGGTGTTGCAAAAGAATGTTCAAACCAGTGTTTGATGGCGCCCTTTTTGGTTCCTGCAAAATTGGATGAACTGCGAAAGATAGCTGCCAGCGAATAGTAGTCGGACTGAAGAATGGGATCAAACTTGTGATCGTGACAGCGGGCGCATCCGAGGGTGAGACCGAGGAACGCCTTGCCGGTGGTATCGAGTTGCTCATCGATTACATCCATCTCCAACTTCTCGCGATCGGGTTCGGCTAGAACTCTGGCACCGAGCGCGAGAAAGCCGGTCGCAGCAAGGGTTGTCTCATTTGCATCGGGGAGGAGGTCACCCGCGATTTGTTCGATCAAAAATTGGTCAAAAGGCTTATCGTTGTTGAAGGAATCGATGACGTAGTCCCGATATCGCCAGGCGTTTCCAAAGGTCAGGTTTTCATCGAGGCCATTCGAGTCAGCGTAACGTGCGACGTCGAGCCAGTGGCGTCCCCACCGAACACCGTATTGAGGGGATTTGAGCATTCGATCAACGGCTGAGGCGTATTTGTCAGGCGAAGGATCGGCGGTGAAGTTAGCGATCTCGGAAGGTGTCGGGGGTAGTCCAAGCAGATCGAATGTCACCCGTCGGAGCCAGCTGGAATCGCTAGCTCGACTAGCAGGAGAGAGCTCGGCTTGATTGAGCCGAGCGGAGACAAATCGATCAATGGGATTGATCTCGAACTCAGGAAGGGTGGGAGGCGGAGGTTCAGCGGGAGTGGGGGATTTAAATGACCAGAATTGGCGACCTTCGCCAGGGGTCATGCCAGTGACAGGTTTCGACTGGTTGGGGTCGTCTAATCGGGGATCGGGGGCCCCCATCGCTATCCACGACTGAAGGTGTTCCACGGCTTCAACTGGAAGCGGTGACTTTGGTGGCATTTGCAGATCGCGGTCTTGATATCCAACCGCTTTTACGAGCAAGCTGTCATCGGGAGAGCCTGGGTGTATCGCCGGACCAGTATCGCCCCCGTTCAAAAGGCCAGAGGGGGAATTCAGACTGAGGCCACCTTTTTGTTTCTTGCCGGTCGAGTCATGGCATTCATAGCAATGATCGATCAGAATGGGCCGAATCTTTTCTTCGAAAAATTCCCGGTCGGTATCACTCAGGCTCTTTTCGTCGCCTAGAGCTCGATCCGCCCCAAATATCAGGATCGTGATCGCTAGAGTCGATGCCATACGGCATGAACGAAGTAGGCGCCGTGATGCTGCCCTCTGGGTTGTATGGATCACGGTGAGAATGATACTCTTCCTGCCGCCTTCTTACGATAGCGCAATCGGGGGTGGTCCTGTCACGGGTCAGTTGGCCTAAATGCACACTTGTTATCAGTCGGTATTCTGGGTTATTTCCTTCGGTTAGCTTTCGATGCAGAATGACAAGGTCTCAGATTAACTTTTCCCCTGGTGGAGCGTTGCACGCCGAGCTTTCCGCTATCGTCGGCGAAAGCCAGATTTTGACGGAACCTGAAGATTTGATTCCCTACGGGTTTGATGGCACCGCCGCAATGAAAGCGCCTGCGGCATGTGTGCTCACTCCCGAGACGCCTGAGGCCGTAGCGGAGGTCGTAAAGCTGGCATCGTCGAGAGGAATCCCTGTGGTGACGCGGGGATCGGGAACGGGGCTATCAGGGGGCAGTGTGCCGGTTCGGGACGGGATTGTGCTGTGCCTGGTGAATCTCAATCGCATTCTTGAAGTCGATCCTGCTAATTTGACTATCTTCTGCGAATCCGGGGTAATCACTAAGGCCGTCGACGATGCGGTGGCCTCTCTCGGTTTGTTTTACCCTCCTGATCCGGGTTCGATGAAAATATCGACGATTGGTGGCAATGTTGCCAATAACTCGGGCGGGCTTCGAGGGCTCAAATACGGAGTCACTCGGGATTATGTGATGGGCATGGAGGTTGTCCTCGCTTCAGGTGAGGTGGCATGGCTGGGGTCGAAGTGTGTCAAGGATGTGGCCGGTTATTCGATGAAGGATCTCTTTATCGGATCCGAGGGGACTTTGGGTATCATCACGAAGGTGCTGTTGAAACTGGTCCCGCGCCCGAAAGCGAGACGGACCCTCCTCGCTTCATTCGATTCAATGGAGTCAGCGGCCCGGACGGTGTCTGACATCATCGAAAAACAGATTATTCCGTGCACCTTGGAGTTCCTGGACAAGCGGACCTGTGAATGCGTGGAAGATTTTGCTAAAGTCGGGCTGCCAACGGAGGCAGCTGCCGTGGTCTTGATGGAAACTGACGGACCTGAAAGTGTGGTTGAAGAGGAATGTTTGGCGATGGCCGCCATTGCTGAGGCAAATGGAGCGATCTCGGTTGAAAAGGCGAGGGACGAGAGTCATGCCGCCAAACTTGCGACAGCTCGGCGAAGTGCTTTTTCAGCGCTCGCCCGGATTCGACCGACTACGATTCTGGAGGATGTGACCGTTCCGCGCAGTCGACTGGTCGAGATTGTGGCTTTTGTCGAGGAAGTCGCAGAGCGCCATCAGCTTGAAGTAGCTACTTTCGGGCATTTTGGTGACGGAAATGTTCATCCCACCATCCTCACCGATGAAACTGACAAAGATGAAATGGAGAGGGTGGAGGAAGCACTCTCCGAGATTTTTGATAAGACGATCGAATTGGGTGGGACGATCACCGGAGAGCACGGTGTCGGGCTGGCGAAGAAGCCGTTTCTACCGAGGCAGTTTGCCGATGCCAGCTACCCGCTTATGCGGCAGGTGAAGCGAGCAATCGATCCGGCAGGGCTATTGAATCCTGGGAAGATTTTTGATCTAGATCCCGATACTGAGGCTGACCAATGAGCGAAGGATCGGAACAATCTTCCTTGAAGTATCTGGCTGATCTCGACTATTCGGTGCTACAGCAATGCATGCACTGTGGGATGTGCCTGCCCAGTTGCCCTACCTATTTGGAGACGAGAAAAGAGCGAAACAGTCCCCGGGGCAGGATTTCGCTGATGCGGGCGATTGCAGATGGGGAGTTGGAACTCACGAAGGAGTTTGGCGAAGAAATGTATTACTGCCTGGGCTGCCTCGCCTGCACGACTTCCTGTCCTGCTGGAGTGGATTACCCTAAATTGTTTGAGAATGCCAGGGCCGAGATCGAGCACCAGGGAGTCCTCTTCAGTCCGGATCGCCGTTTCTGGAGGTGGCTGACTTTGCGTCAATTGTTTGCGAAGCCGCGATTGCTCCGCGTCGTGGGAAGATTGCTGTGGCTATATCAGGCGAGCGGTCTTTGTGGATTGGTTCGAAAGAGTGGCCTTCTCAAGTTTCTTCCGGGGAATCTGGGGGACTTGGAGCCATCGACTCCTAATATTTGCAGGAAATTTTCAGATGATTTAATTCAGGAGCGGGAAGGCTCCAATGAGCCTCGATTCCGAGTGGGGCTTTTGACAGGATGTGTTCAGGATCTGGCATTTTCTGAGATCAACCGCGATACCGTGGACGTATTGCTGGAGCAGAAATGCGAAGTCGTGACACCGAGATGCCAGGGGTGTTGCGGATCCTTGCATGCCCACAATGGTGATCTGGATCAGGCAAAAGTTCAGGCGCGGGCCATGATCGATCAATTTGATCTCGACTCACTCGATGCAGTGATAACCAATGCTGCGGGCTGTGGCTCACACTTGAAGCACTTTACTCCCTTGCTGTCAGATGATGGCGAGTATTCTGAGAAGGCAAAGCAATGGGACGGGAAAGTCCGGGATATATCGGAGTGGTTGGTCGAAATTGGATTCCGGGCCCCTGTGGCAGGGCGGGAGGATTCTCCTGCGGTAGCGGTAACGTATCACGAAGCGTGCCACCTGTGTCATGGTCAGGGTGTCTCAAGCCAGCCCAGAGAATTGATTGAGGCATTGCCAGGCGTTGAATTAGTCGAGATGGAAAATGCGACCCACTGTTGTGGTAGTGCAGGGGTTTACAATATCACGCAACCAGAGCAGGCTGAGAAGTTGCAAACAGAGAAAGTTGAATCCATTTTAAAGACAGGGGCGACCGTGGTGGCGACTGCCAATCCGGGATGTCATCTCCAGATTCAAAATGGGCTGGCGGGGGCGGCGAAGGTGATTCATCCAGTGAGCCTCCTGGCGGAAGCTTATCGAAAAGAGGAAAAATGAAATTGGTCTGGCTCATTGTTCGTATCGCTTTTGGGGCACTTTTTATCTGGAGCGGAATTGCGAAGTTGAAAGACCCTCTGAGTTTTGCGGATGCCGTTCGCAATTTTCGTATCATTCAGGATCCGATTGCTCCAGCGATGGCCTTATTCATTCCGTGGGTCGAAGTGTGCGCCGGAATTGGGGTGATGGCAGGACGCTTTGCCCGTGGCGGTGCCTTCCTTCTCGTCGGTGCTTTGTTTGTATTTACTGGTGCAGTGGTGGCAGCATGGTTGCGTGGGCTCGATATCACCTGCGGTTGTTTCGCGACTAATGAGGCCTTGAATTACCCGGAAAAGGTCATTCAGAATGTGTTACTTCTGGTATGGGGAATCGCGATCTGGTGGAAATCCGAAATGGAATCTGTCGAAATGATTGAAAATAGTGACGTGATCAACTGAATCGAATTGATATGTTATTTCGAGGTGAATCGATGTTACGGACTTTTACGGTTTTGATCAGTGTTCTTAGTTTTGGGGACATCCCATCCCATCGCAGGGTTGGGCTCCGAGTATGGATTACCGGATTAAGCAAGCGCCGCGGTATTTGAATACGAAGTCATCGAGGCGGAACATCGTCGGCCGCTCGAAGCGTTACGTGGGCATTATATCAATCGGCTGAAAGAGATTGAATTGGAATTGAGGGTTGCTGGTGATCTCGAAGGGGTTCATAGAGTGAAGAAAGAGCAGGACTTGGCTACCGAAGGATTGGTGAAGAATGCTGCTCGGATTAAGGCACCTCAAATCCTCGCTCAAGCGCGCATCATATACGATGAAGCCCGGACAACGGCAGAGCTTGGGGTAGATGCGGCAGTAGGAGCGGAAAAGAAAAGGCTTTACGAAAAACTTTCCGAAATGGTGATCGAACTCACCAAAAAGGGGCGGCTGGAGGATGCCGTTGCGGTGAGAACTTTCGCCGAAAAGTTGAACAGTGGCGTCATATCAAGAGTCGCCCCGGCCTTGAGTTCCTCCTCCAAGCCTTTGACACTAAGAGTACAAGTCGACGGATCGACTCATCTGTTCATCAAAGGAGATTTGCTTTGGTTTGATCACAGAGACGGGAAGGCCAAGGCGCCGGGGCGTCATCAGGGCGAATTTCCGACCTTTATCAATGACACTGTCGAGTGGATGCCGGTTTGGACTGGAAAGGTGAATGAACCCTACGATGTGGGAGTGGGCCTGGCAGACTCGATCGCTTCTCCTCTACTTAAAGCTGAAGTTCTCGAAGGGCGACGGGTCGTAGATGTGATCGAGCTCCCTTCACCGCAGAATGACTTCACTGCAAAACTTTCGCTTCGAGATGAAAACAAGAGCGGCAAAACTTTCTTTGGATCCGAGTGGATCACGTTCACTCTAACTTGGTAGCTGGCAGGGTGACCAGTAGGTTCCGCCTCACTTAAGAGGAAGCGTTTCGGTCGAGGCTCCTTCGGCAGGCTCGATGCCCAACATCTTGGCCACTGTGGCGTGAAAGGTCAGTTGGGTGATTTCGTCCAGTTCACCGCTGAGGGGCGAATTGGGAAGTCCTGCCAGAATGACTTGTCCAGACATTCGAATCGATTCTTCTACAGGGTATCCGTAGCCCCCAAAGAAACCAGGTCCGGCGGCGGGGTCGAAGACGGGTTCGTCAGATTTTGCATCGGTGAATGCGTAACCGGTTTTCAAAACAAGGACACGATCACCTGTTCGGTCGGGTGTTTGGTAAGACCAGTTTTCGGGGAGGTCTTCTTTCTTAATGGTTCGAAAATAGATTCGTTTGCTGAGTTCACTATCGAACTTGTCCGTAAAAATCTTTTGTTCTCCCTCCGATTCCGGGAGGTCTTTGAAGAAAAGATTGGCGACGGCGTCATGGGCGATAATGTCAGCATTTGCCATCATATCGGGTCCCAAGAGGTGGGCGATGTTTACGTTTTTTTCAAGTTCAGCGAGACCGTGATCGGTCGAAATGAATACGACGAGGTTGGCGTTTTCGGGAGCGAGAGTTTTCCACTCTGCCTGCACGGTTTCGATGAACGTCTTGAGAACGGTGTCGGTCGCCGCGACCGCCGCATAGGTTTCGTCGGTTCGTGGGCCATTGACTCGTCCGGCTTTGAGGATGTCGGTCAATTGCAGCATAACGAGGCGGTATTTTTCGACTTTGGCAGGGGCTCCCCCAGGGGCTTCGGCAGGAGTTGCCTCACCTCCGTCCGCCGCCGGTTCAGCTGGCGCAGTGGTTGCAGCCGCTTCAGCCACGCCGCCTGAAGCTGCTCTCCATGCTTCGAGGGCTTTGTTGAGGCGTTCTTCGTCAGTGGATTCAGGATTGAAGCTATCGAGGAAGCTGGCGGCAGCATGTTCACCGGTCTGCTTTTGGGAGAGAGGCCAATCATGAACGAGTGTTTTGATTCCCTGCCTCGTGGCAGTCGTCCAGATCGGCTCAGCTTCGAGCAGTGTGCCGTCAATCGGCTCGACGATCCCCTCTGAGGTTCGGATCTGATCGGCCACGATGCCGTGGGTCGATGGAGCCACTCCCGTCGCCATGGTGGCATGGGCTGGAAATGTGACACAAGGAAACTGCGGACGCATTTTATTCGTGGCATCCCCAGATCCGGCGAGATCGTCAAAGAAAGGGGTTTCTGATTTCTCCAGGTAATCACCTCGGAATCCAGGAATGCTGATCCAGATAACAACGGGAGGACCGTCACCACTCGACATCGCGGGTTCGTTAACCATTTCAGCGGAACCGGTGTCGTCTTTCACCTCGGTGGCCGCCATTTGCTGCTTCCGGTAGTCGGACAGAATCTGAGCGGTAGAGCGATCGCCCTCCATCGCGACTCGCGTGAATTTGATGCCTTCGCTGCCGCTCCACAGAAAGAGAATGGTGAAAGCAAAGAGAAGGACCGCTACAAAGGTGAGCAGAGAACTGGCAAGAGAACGGAACATGATAAATTATTTATCCGATAAATGGCTTTGGTGCAAGTGATGGTAAGGTCGTTTTCAAGGCCGCAGAACTGCGGCAAAGGCCCCGTCGTGGTTGTTCTGCCATGGTAATGAACGATCAATGGACTCGATTGTTAGACCTGACGATTCTATAACTGCCTCATTCTCTGCACTATCGAGAGAGCAGGTGCTGTAGATAATTCTTCCTTCGGGTTTGAGAAAGGGGGAGACATTTTTCAAAAGATTCGCCTGAATTTCTGCCTGCCTCGCGAACTCGTCAGGCTGAAGGCGCCACCTGACATCGACGCGTCGGCGCATCACTCCTGTATTCGAGCAGGGGACATCGAGAAGTATGGCATCGAAGCTTTCGAAATCCTGGCGGCCGGAATTGAGCCAATCATGCTGAAGTAGCTTGGCATTGCCGACACCGAGGCGTTCGAGGTTCTCTTCGGTTTGGGAAAGCCTGCGACGGGAGCTGTCGGTCGCCAGAATACTTCCCTCGTTTTGCATCATAGCGGCGAGGAGTGCGGTTTTGCCACCCGGTGCGGCACAGGCATCCAGAATCGATTCGCCGGGCTTTGGGTCGAGCAGACGGCAGGCCCGTGAGGTGCTTGGGTCCTGAATATAGATCAAGCCTTCCTTGAGCCATTCAGGATCTGGTGCGCCATCGAGCTGAAAGAAATCGGGGTATTCGTTTCCGAGTAAAGAGGATTCAATCTCTGACCTGACCCGGTTGAGTGCCTCCTGATTGGTCGCTAGAGAATTGAGACGGCCAAAGACTCGAGGTGGTTTATTGTTCCATTCGAGGAGGGCCAGGGTCGCTTCGTCACCATACTGCTTCTGCCACTTTTCTATGAGAAATGCAGAGTGGGAATAGCGGTCTTCCCACGGCCATGTTTCGATTTGAGCTCTGAATTCATCTTCCCGTCTCAACGCGTTTCTGAGGATCGCGTTCACGAGGCCTTTCTCGTGCGAACGGGCCAAATTGACGGTCTCATTAACGGCGGCGTGGTTCGCGATTCCAGATTTGAATATCTGAAAGAGACCAATGCGAAGGATGTTTTGGGTGGACGACTTAATCCGTCCGCGTCTGAGGCGGTCGATCAATTCGTCGACCAGAAAGAGGTTGCGGATCGTTCCGTAAAAAATTTCCTGAGTGAGCCCCCGGTCGGGTGATGACAGCCGATGTTGGTTCGACAAGTCGGCGAGGATTTCATCGGCATAGACCGAAGTTTCCTCCCAGGTGTTCAGGGCTTCAAGAGCGCAGCGGCGGGCTGACATAGATAGGATTATTGGATAGCGTCTTTTGAATGAGGCTATTCATTCGACTCGAGTCTGGCACGCAGCGCTTTGGCCTGTGCCCCGTCAATGACGAGAGATACCGCGAGGGCATTGCCAAATGTCTCAAAATCATTGAAGCTCCAAACCACTTCTTTGTCCCTGGTGATTTCGATGATTTGGGGATTGTCCGGGCCGGCATGACAATTGCCAATGATGAGATTTCCGTTGTCGAGTTCTTGCAGGGTGGTGATCCACGCGAGAACAATGCCATCTAGATCGTTTTGCTCGATCTTCCAGATGATATCTTTTTCAGGTGTTACTTCGAGGACGCTATGTCCGTTTCCAGTAGCGATAAGGTAGTTTCCGTTTTTTGCTTTAATCGCTGAAAAAGTTCGTCCGCCAAAGGCTTCCGGACCGTGGCCATTGGCTGGCTCCTTGCCAAAAAGTGGGACGGGGAATTCCCAAATGACGTTTCCGGTAGGATCGTATTCCTTCACAATCTGATCTGCTTCATGAGCGACCAGGTAGTGTCCGTTGTCCAGTTTGTGCACTTGGCGCGTATCGCTGTGGCCGTTTGATTCGGTGACTGCGAGTGGAAATTGCTTGATAAGACTACCCTCGGCATCGACTTCGATGAGCCGGCTGGCACCTGACTCGGCGATCATGGTAGTGCCGTTTTCGAGTCGTTGGATGGCGTGGACTTCGAGTTTGGGGACCTCGGCTTCTCGATTGGTGGTTTTGGCATCGTAGCTCCAGACGACATCCTTATTGAGGTTGACCTCAATGAGGTCGGTCCAGCCGTTCTGCGTTAGGATAGTGAAACCGGGGAGAAGGTGCAATGCGTGGACGCCGCCATTCAATGGAAATTGCCAGAGGACGCGATTGCTGTCTCCCGGGTCGATGATAGAAACGGATTTTCGTCCTTCCGCGCCGATCACGAGGCGTTCTTCTGGTGCTGCGAAAAGAGGAATACTGAAAAGAATTGAAAGGGCAATAAGCAGTGATTTCATAGTATTCAGTTTGTAGCGATGGGCCAGTTGGATTCCAAATTCTCAGATCGGATCCATCCTCGGAGTTCTCCTGGAATATCAGCGTAACACCATGTTCCAGAGTTTTGCAGAATTCGGATCTCTGATCCTGGCGGGAGTTCGATCACCGTTTTGGCGTTTGGATTGGGGGCTGTTAGTGCGATTGCTTCATTCGAGACCACCGTGGCAAAATTCTCATGGTTCACATTTGTTTCCTGATAGCTTTGCAGTCGAAAACCGACAAAGCTGAACATGAGGAGGATGACACCTACGGTGATTAAGCTGGACCGGTTGGGGCCGAGCCGTTGGCTTAAAAAGGCGCCTGCGATTGCAAGTAGACCACCCCAGATGCAAAATGAGGCCAGCCATCGTCCCAGGCCGTGAGGAAAGTCGCGCAAAAGCCTATCGAGGCGGGACTCGGAGAACTCGAGAAAACCGTGCCGGGTTCGGAAAAATTCAAGATTTTGAAAGGCCTCAGGCATACCGGGATCTGCCATGACGGCCCGCCGCATCCAGAGGATGGCTTCGCCTTCCCGTCCCTGGCGAAATCGGGTTGTTCCAAGGTTGTAGAATAGCTCGGAGGAAATGAGACCCATTTTGACAAGCTCATCATACTTCACCGCAGCCTCTTCGAATTTCTCGGCTTCAAAATCCTGATTCGCAGATTGATACGCTTGATTCGAGCCCTGGGAGAATGCGACTTCCCCGAGTCCCATAAGCAAGATTTGAAGCAGAAGAAAAGACCTGCCTTTTGATGTCTGAAATAGGTTCACTTGCGTTGAAGTCTTCGTAGAACGGATTGGAGTTCGCCGGCCTCTTCGGGCGCGACTGGAACGTCGGAATCGAAGTTGCCACTGTAAAGATAGGTTTCGCATCTGCCTGATATCTTTTCAATGACTTCCATCACCGGAGGCGGCCCATCTGGATTCTCTGTCTGCCACAGTGTCAGGGCAGTAGAAACAGCATGGTAGTATTCTCTTTTTGAGGCACCAGGTTTCGGAATCTGTTTCAGTGCTTGCTTGTAGGTGGTTGGCTCCTCTTGAGTGGCAAGCTTGAGTTGCCGCGTTTTGATGAAGCGGGATATTCCAATCGCGATGACGGAGGTAAAAGCGAGGGAGAAGATAATCTGAACTCCGTAGAAGATTACACTGGGTGACCGTGAGTTTAGCTCGGCAATCCATCGGGGGGAATTGGTTCGAATGTGGAGCACATCGTCGAATGAAGGAAGAGGAAGGGCGGCTGACCCATTGGATGATTCAATGCCACTTCCTGTCGCTTCTTGCGCCAAGTTGTAGGAGTTTTCGGATCGGTCATCGCTCACCTTTATGGGGACCGGCTCCGTTTCAAGTGTGATGTAAGACTTTGTATTGGGGTTGAAATAGGTCAGCTCAAATGAGGGGATTTCAGTCACCTTTTTTTCGGGAATGATTACCTGCGAGAACTGGACGCGGCCCGGCTCAACGCCGTCTGAGTCTTCCTCATCGTTTAGCGTTTTGCTTGCGGCATAGGATTTCCAAATATCAGCGGTTCCAGTAAAGACCGGGGCGCTCATCGTTCTGAGATTGCCAACTCCACTGACGATGAATTCCATGGAGATGGGATCTCCCACGCTTATTTCGGTCGCGGAGGGGACGCCGTTCAGCAAAAACACACCCACTCCGCCGGTAAAGCTGGACGGCGCGCCCGATGGCAGGGCTTTGACCGTGGTGGATACCGCGTTGCTTGCCATTTCTTTTACCACAGTTCGACTAAAGAATGCAGATAGGCCAAATCCAGTTCCGGATTCAACGACCCTGACTCCGAGTTTGGCTGGCCCTAGTCGATGTTCTCCGGGTTTGAGTGCAAAGAATGTCGAGGGAAGGACGGCGTAGGAATAAAGGGTGTTGCCAAGTTCTGTCGCATCCGTGCTGACAGCTTTGAAGCCTTTGAAGATAAAGCTCTCTTGTTCCAATTGTGGGCGAACGATCTCATTGATCGAGTTGCGGCCTCTGACGTAGGTCGTGATAGTGAACGGTATGATCTCGTTGACGTAGAATTCGGTTTTAGTGAGATCCAGTTTTGCGAACTCGGGGCGCGTGGCATTGACAGCGTCGGTATTATCCCGCTCAGTGATCGTAACCTCGATCGATTGAGTTTGAGTGGTTTGGTCGCCAATCTGCACCTCAATCGCCGGGATCGTGTAGGTTCCGGGCTGATCACTTCTGAATCGGTAGAAGTAGCTGAACTCCAGTTGTTGGGTGCCATTGATGATGGTGACGCTGGATTGATTTCCTGAGTAGGAAATATCGAGACCTTCAGAATCAATTTGGCGGGGGAGGGTGACGTTGTTTGCGGTTACCTTAAAAATGAGAGTTCCGAATTCCCCGGCCGGAACTCGGCTGCTCAATACGCTGACGGATACTGGAGGCGGCGCAGGGTTATCCTGTTGGGCCAGTCCCTGGAAACAGCACAGAAATGAAAATGATAAAGTTGTGAGAAATCGATAGGGCATCGGCTACCAGTTTTTGTAATTTTCGGTTCCCGAGGGTTGCTGAACGGGGCGAACTTCGGTTTCATCCGCCAATGCTTCAAGTAATTGTCTCGCCTCGCTTGGTGAGTAGCCCGTGTCAGGATTCATTTTGATGTCTTCCGGCCGCATTTGACCCGTTTGATTTTGAGGTTGTGGCTGATCCGGATTTGATGCGAGATCACCCTGACTGGGGGCTTCGGGCTGTTCTGGCTCTCCTTGATTGGGCGGTGGCTGTTGTTGGTTTTGATCACCTTGGTCGTCTTGCTCTCCTTCTTCAGGTTCAGAGTTCTCTTCGGAGGGTTCTTCGCTTTCTGATTGATCCTGTTTTTCAGAATCGCCGGCTTCGTTCTCGTCCGATTCCTGAGATTCTTCTGACTGATCTTCGTCGTTTTCCTCCGATTCAGAGGAGTCTTCTTCGTCTTTTTCCTGATCTCCCTCCCCGTCCTGCTTTTCCTCTTGTTCTTGTTGGTCTTCGTTCTCCTCTTGATTCTCGTCCTGCTTTTCCTCTTGTTCTTGCTCCTGTTGTTCCTGCTCTTGTTCCTGTTGGCTTTTGAGTTCCTCGAGGCGCTTTTTCACCAGTTCGAGGTTGTGTCCGGCTTGTTCGTTTTGCTGATTGAGTGAGAGAGCAGACTCGTAGTGTTCGATGGCGCCTTCCCATTGAAGGATTGTCGAATCCATGGCTTCGGTAGGGGCAGAAAGGCTCTGCAATCCGTCTGGGTTGTCAGGGGACTCTGTGTTTGATAGGCCAGCTTCGCCTTGTCTGAAAAGAGTATTGCCTAGATTGTAGAGAGCATGTTCGCGAAGTTTGTCGGTCGTATTCAGAAGAGCCTGGCCATAGGCTTCAGCGGCTCGTTCAAAATCACCACTGCGAAAGGCGGCGGCTCCGATTCCCATTTGAAGACGAGTTTTGTCGTGGGCACTCGATTTATCAGTCAGGGCTCCTTCGTAGGTCCGAATCGCAGCGTCATAGTCTTCAGCAACATAGGCATCATGTCCCAACATAATCGCATCCTTCGCACCTGCGCTTTCGGCAGTGAGAAGAAACAAAATAGTAATCGCTGTGGCCGATTTTGTCAGGGTGCTCAGATTGTTCTGGGTGTGCTTTGGCTTGAGCCAGAGCAAGGGGACGAAGTGAGAAAGTAACAGGCAAATAAAGGCAGCCGAAAGCGGCCAAATGAATCTTTCGATGGGCCGGAGCCTGGATTCGCTTTCATCTCGGGACGTCGAAATTCCCTTTTGAATTTGCTCAACGACTCGGGTTAACGATGCCTTGCCGCCCAAGTGAACATAGACCCCACCTCTTTCAGCAAGGCTTTGGAGAGCGTTGGGGTTGAGGCGGCTGCGAACAACTTGCCCCTCTTGGTCCTTGATGAACTTGCCTTGGATAGGATTACCGCGATCATCCAGTTCCGGAATGACGGAGCCATCTGTTGTGCCGACACCAACAGCAATGATCGCCATTCCCGCTTCGACGGCTTTCATGCGAATCATCTCGATTTCGTCAGTGCCTTCGAGGTCTTCTCCGTCAGAGAATATCACCAGAGAGCTTTGAGTTAACTTTGCCTCATCAAAGGTTTCGAGGGCAAGTTGCGCCGCTGCGGCGAGATTTGTTCCGCCTCGGGGGATCACCTCAGTGTCAAGCTGATCAATGGCTTCGAGGACTGCCTCATGGTCAATGGTCAATGGTGCCTGAAGAAAGGGGCGCCCGGCAAAAGCGAGTAATCCGACCCTGTCGTCGGGCAGGGACAGGACGATGTCTTTTGCGGCGAGTTTTGCTCGAGTTAAACGGTCAGGGGAGAGGTCCACGGCCAGCATACTTCTCGACGTATCAACTGCTATGATGAGATTGCGGGCTTCAATTTCGGATTCTACTTCATCAAATCCATATTGAGGCCGAGCAAGCGCGAGCAGAGTGCTGGCAATCGCGAAGCATCGCAGGGCGAAAACCACCCAGCGTTGGGGCCGACTACTACCATTGATGAGTTGTAGCGCGAGTCTCGGAGAGACCAGCCCTGGCAGGCTTTTTCCGGCATGCCAATGCGACCAGGCACGCAGGAGGAGGAGGGGAACAAAAATGATCCCTCCCCAGAGCCAATCTGGATTCGCAAATGTCAGTCCCGTCATGGAAATCGCCTCCAGAATGTTTCTTCTCCTACCACGGTTAGCAAACTGAAAACAATCCCTATGGCAGCAAACCAGTGAAACAGTTCGTCAGCTTCGACTCGAGTGTGGCGGGTGACCTCTGTTTTTTCCATCAGGTCAATGTCGGCAAAAATTCGCTCGAGGCCCGAGGTGTCTTGCGCCCGAAAGTAGGCCCCGTCCGCAATCGTCGCGATCTCTTTGAGAGTCTTTTCATCGAACTCCTGGCGCAATCGCTGCGGTCCAACTGGTGTTTGAATGACGTAGTCGCCATAGGTGCCAACTGAGATCGTGTAGACTCGTATCCCAAGGGTCTTTGCTAGCTTGGCTGCCTCTACTGGTGATAATTTGCCGGCGTTGTTTACGCCATCCGTGAGTAAGACTATGACTTTGCTCTTGGCTGTTCTTTTGTCGAGCCGTTTGGCGGCTGCGGCAATGGCCGATCCGATGGCGGTACCGTCTTCGACCATACCGATTTTGACGCGCCCGAGTCCCTGCGGTCCTTCCAGCCATGACTTAGAAAGGGTGAGCGGGCTAGCGAGGTAGGGACGTCCGGCAAAGGCGAGAATGCCGATGCGATCCGTCGTTCTGCTACTGATGAAGTCACGGGTTACCTTACGAGCTGCCTGTAGCCTATTCGCCCTGCTGCCTGCGATCGTGAAATCTTCGACCTGCATGGAACGAGAAACATCGATGGCGAGGATCAATTCGACGCCACTTTCTGATATGTGTTCGGTTCGATTGACTGTTTGAGGGCGGGAGAGCGCGATGATGAGAGCGATCAGTGCCAAAAAGATACTGGCGAGACGGAAGCCGCCAGCCCTTCCGCGGGCGATCGGGCCAAGCTTCTCCAGAATGTGAAGCGAGGAAAATACAACGGCACCTTGATTACCCGATTTGCTTCGCAACAGAGCCAGCAAAGGGATTAAGGCAAGGAGTGCCAAAACCCATGGATAGGCGATCGAAAAGGAAGATTCCGCTAACAAGGACATCACGCTACGGGAAGTTTGACACCGTAACCGTACATTCGCTCGGATTTTCTACCACTCAATGACGGCGCTGGCCCAAGTGAGTCCCGCTCCAAAAGCGACCAGGAGAATTTTGTCACCACGATTGATCCTTCCGCTCCGATGTGCTTCATCGAGAGCAATGGCAACCGCCGCTGCGGAGGTGTTTCCGTATTTATCGAGATTGATAAATACGTCGTCGCGATTTATTTCGAGACCCTTTACGACCGCATCGATGATGCGAAGATTCGCTTGATGCGGAATGAGAAGTTTGATGTCCTGAGCCGTCAGGCCAGCGGCATCGATTGCTTCGATACTGGCCCGTTTCATGGCGTTGACGGCGTGTTTGAAAACCTCGCGTCCCTGCATCGCGAGGGTGGCTAAGTTTTGCCCAACATTATCGATCGTGACGGGGCAGGCCGATCCGCCTCCTGGAATGTTGAGCAGTTCAGCTTGAGCGCCATCTGTTCCCAGTTGGGAAGAGAGAATTCTTCCGTCTCCGTTGGTCGATGGGACGATGACTGCCGCACCGGCACCGTCGCCGAAGAGGACGCAGGTGTTTCTGTCCGTCCAGTCGACGAATGCGCTGAGTTTTTCGGCGCCAATAATCAGGACATTTTTGAAGGCCCCGGAACCCACGCAGTGTTTGGCGTGTTCCATCGCATAAAGAAATCCTGAGCAGGCGGCGGAAATATCAAAGGCGACTGCTTTGAGGGATCCTAACTGCTGCTGTACGTAGCAGGCCGTGGCAGGAGTAAGCGTGTCGGGGGTGATCGTGGCAACAATGATCAGTTCGACGTCAGCCGGATCGATTCCTGCCTGCTCCAGCGCCTTGCGGCCCGCTGCGCTCGCCATGTGGCTGGTGAATTCGCCTTCGGCCGCGATCCGTCTTTCTTTGATTCCGGTTCGGCTGGTGATCCACTCATCAGACGTATCCACCGAGGCTTCGAGTTCGTGATTGGTCATGACTCGCTCCGGCAGATAGCTACCCGTGCCCGCAATCCGCACTGGGATCAGGGAAGGGGAAGGGGGAGTGTCGGAGTCTGTCATAGTGAACGATGGAAAAGGGGCTATCCCAGAAGACTGGCATAGCGCGCCATTTCTTCTTCAATATGTGGATTAACGTGATGTTTTACAGCTTCTGCCCCGACGCGGATAGCATTCTTTATTGCTCTTGGCGAACTTGAGCCATGGCCAATGATGCAAATGCCTTTAACGCCTAAGAGGGGGCTGCCGCCATAGGTCTCGTAGTTTCCCCTCTCTTTGGCTGCTTTGAAAGCCCCTTTTGAAATAAGTCCGCCCATTTGGCGAAATGGAGAAGCCATCATTTCCTGCCGGAGCCACTTGGAAACGGCTTTGGCAGTGGCTTCGCACGATTTCAGCATGACGTTGCCGACGAAGCCGTCACAAACAACCACATCAAGAGGCGTCTCAAACAGGTCGCTGCCTTCCACATTTCCTACGAAATTGAGATTCGAGGACTTGAGTAGCTCAAAGACTTCACGGGTGAAGTCAGTACCTTTGGAGTCTTCTTCCCCGACTGACATCAGACCGACTTTCGGGTTCTCCTTACCCTGGACGTGGCGGGCGTAAACTGCCCCCATGATACCGTAGCCCAGCAGATGTGCTGGCTTGGCGTCGACGTTGGCACCGGCATCGATAATGTTGCAGGGGCCATTTTCATTGGGCAAAGGAGATGCGATGCCGGCTCGCCCGACTCCGGCAATCGTCCGAAGCTTAATGGTAGAGGCCGCTACGACAGCACCGGTGTTACCAGCGCTAACAAAGGCATCGCAGTCGCCCTTTTTGATCAAATCCAGTGAGACGCTAATGGATGACTTCTTTTTCTGCCTGACCGATTTGACTGCCGACTCGTGCATTTCGACCACTTCTTCAGCGTGGACAATCTCGATTTTGCTGTGAGTGAAGGAAAGGCGATCCAGCTGAGCCTTGACGGTGGATTCGTCGCCAACGAGATAGAGCTTTTCGAACTCGATACTGCTGTCCCGGAGTGCTTCAATAGCACCCTCCATTGCTGCTTCGGGAGCCTTGTCGCCCCCCATGACATCCAATGCGATTTTCATCGTCAACTACGAGCGCCAATCTAGGAACATGCTCGGAAAACATGCAACCCTGAAAAAGACAAAGTCACCTCGAAAGAGGTGACTCAGCAACAAAAAAGAATTGGTTCCGATCGCGAACTAGAGTTCGTCCACGGTAATGACCTGACGGCCCTTGTAATACCCGCAACTAGGGCAGGCAATATGAGAAGGAGCAGCGCTGCCACATTCGGGGCATACGTTGAGTTTGCTAGCGCGCCAACGCTGACCGGTTCGACGGAGGCGCTTTTTCATTTTGGAGGTGCGACGTTTTGGGACTGCCATATCAAGCTGTATATCAGGTGGAGCGCGCACTTAAACGTCGTTGCCGTAAAAGTCAATGGGCTAAAATGCACGATTTTTCACTAATCTTAAATTCTCTCCTCTTCAATATCATAAACGTCGAACCAATAGTAGACAATTTTCCCTGCTGGAATGAACTCTGGGATATAGGTTTCGAGGAATTCCTGAAGCTCAATTGGCATTTCGCTGACTCGCTTGCAGCGTAGGTCGTTGTTCCATTGGATGACGTCACGGGACTCTGTTTGCTTCGAATTTTCCTGGATCCAGGTCGCCATTTCTTCATCAGTAGCTCCGGTGACGACCTTTTCCCGAAATGCATCAGCAGTGATGCCGACAAATTCGAGGAAAACGTTATCCAGCGGGCAATCAAAATGATATTCCCCAAGGGTTCCTGCGATTTCGGCGCGACATTTGTCGAGCGTTCTTGCTGCGACGACGTAACCACCGAGCGTTTCTCGGGGACTCCGTGGAAAGCCAGTATTCAGATCCGGGGCGAGAGGTTTCAGGTCGGTGGTGCTCATGAGGGAGTATTGACGATGTTTTTGGCTGGGCATTACAAGCTTTGATATCCAAAAACAGAAATCGCGCTCGGAGGCAAAGGGCAAGGTTTTCAGCTATTCTGAAATCTGCTCCGCAACTTTGGCAAGGCTCCTCTACTTCAGTAATTGGTGGAGAAAGTCGTGAGACTTTCGTCGATAGCCTGCCCGATGGGTTGATGGTAAGGCGAAAGGAAATGTCAAATATGTCGCCTGACCCGAATGGCGTGACCCGAATGGCACGGTTTTAAGGGCCATTTTCGTAGCACTGGCCTAAGGGAAATGGCGTAGGAATGCATGGAGGTAAGGTCGCAATCTGGACCCGAAGTCCTGTAGCTGGGGCCCAGCGCCTGGGGTCTGGGGTCTGGGGTCTGTGACCCCGGGGGCCGGCCTACCGGACTTCGGTTGAGCGCGTAATGATGCCCTAATGCTCTCTTCCGGCCTCACAGAGACCGGGGGCCGGCCCACCGGCTACAGGGTGAAGCGCACAGTTGGTATTCCGCTTAAAACCGTGCCATTCTCGCATGACCCCTTTTTTCTTTTTGTCGCCTGCGTATTCAGCTCGGTTCCATCGCGCTCGCTACCTTTTTGCGACGGCGACGCAGGAAAGTAAAGACGAACAATCCCACCAGAAGCGCCGAAAGGGAGGCTACCGTGCCGGGCTCAGGGATCGGTGACCCATACTGAACATTGTCCCAACCCTGTCCGGAGTCTTGTAGGAGGCTCGCGTCAAGGCGACCGAACGTTACGGTGGTAAACGGTGTATCGCTGATGAAACCAACAAAGGCTTTGGGATCCAAAGCCAATGCGGTTGCTACCTCGCCAGTCGTGTCGCTTGCCGTATTGTTGACCGAAATGAAGTATCGCGTGTCCAGATTGTCGTGATCGTTGATATCAACACCGAACGCTGATTGCGCAGAAGTGAAGGTGAACGTAACTGTTCCTCCATTTACGACACCGGGTTTCAGAGCCTGTGATCCCTCGGAGACAGCAGCATTTGGGCCCGTGACGACCGTAAAAGAGTTAATGGTCCGGGCAATAGTGAAGTCTGTGAACGTAATAGAAGGGGCGCTTGTCATCGAAGGCACGAGCTCAAAGCCCTCCGTGATCAGAGTCCCCCCATAGGCGGCCGCCCATGAGGCCCGTGCCGACGCGAAGGTTCCGGCGCCCGTATTTCCCTCATGCAGGATTAACGCAGCCTGAGACGTGGAGGCGCTCAGCAAAATCCCAAAGAGAGCGCAGGAGCATAGTATGTGTCGAAATCTCATATTGATTCTAGTGCAGTGATTGTATTGTTTTCGTGCCCCTCGGATCCACGCTGACCGAGTTCTTCGTTGTGTTACAGCATATCACCTGCCATGTCGAACTGAAATCTTGACGGTTTTCAATGGTTTCGTTCTCCTTCGTTTATGGAATTCTAACGAAAAACTGAAAATCAGGGCCAACCGTGAACAACAGAAAAATGGGGTCAGGCTAGGAAAAATGGGGCAGGCGAGAATGGCACGGATATGTGGATTATTGTCAGGGATGATCCTAACCAATTTGGCCTCACACAAAGCCTCTTCATTCACTCCTCTGCGCGAGACTTTCGTAACCTCTATGCTACCTGCGAATTTAACTTAGGTCCCCTCTTAAAACCATGCCACTCCGGTCAGGGGCGTCTTTGCGAGGATGACAAGGGGACGTAGGGCACTCATTGTGACGCCATGAATAAAGTGATCTTCGCAATTCTTTTATTTGGGCTGGCTACTTTGGCCCGGTCCGCTGAGCAGCCCAATGTGGTGATGTTACTTTCCGATGATCTCGGATACGCGGATATCGGATGTTATGACGGGCCAGTTAAAACGCCGAACCTGGATGGTCTGGCTGCCGGAGGAACGAGGTTCAGCGACTTTTATTCAGGTTGCGCGGTTTGTTCTCCCTCAAGGGCGACCCTTCTCACGGGCCGAAATCACATCAGGGCCGGGGTCTATAGCTGGATCAGTGATAAAGATCAAAAATCCCACCTACTGGAGAGGGAGGTGACGTTGGCTGAGCTTCTTAAGGCAGAGGGATACAGCACGGCACACGTCGGGAAATGGCATCTAGGATTGCCTACTCCCGCTTATGACAAGCCAACCCCCGCTGACCATGGCTTTGACTACTGGTTTGCGACCTGGAACAATGCTGAGCCTAGTCACCGCAATCCCAATTCGTTTATTCGAAATGGTGAACCAGTGGGAGAGCTGGAAGGGTATTCTTGCCAGCTTGTCGTCGATGAGGCGATTACATGGCTTGAAGAACATCGCGATAAAGATGCACCGTTTTTTCTCAATGTTTGGTTCCACGAGCCCCACGCGCCTATCGCAGCGCCAGATGAGATCGTAGCGGAATATGGCGAGTTGAAAGATAGGGGCGCGATTTACTCGGGCACGATCGATAACTCTGATCGAGCGGTCGGTCGGCTCCTCGCGAAACTTCAAGAGATGGGGGCACCAGAAGACACCTTGATCATCTATGCGTCGGACAATGGAAGCTATCGAGAAGATCGGGTTGGGAATCTAAAAGGCCGCAAAGGATTGAATTGGGAAGGCGGTATCCGGGTTCCTGGAATTTTTAATTGGCCCGGTCATATCAGTTCTGGCGTGGTTGCCGGGGAGCCGGGAGGTCTCGTCGATGTCTTGCCGACGATCTGTGGGCTTCTCGGGCTCGAAAAGCCAACGGATGTCCATTTGGACGGGAGTGATCTCACGACGGTGCTGACGGGAAAGGCTGATCAATTCGTGAGGCATCAGCCGCTTTTCTGGCATCTCCAAAAGTCACGTCCCATCGTTGCGATGCGGGACGGGGATTATGCCTTGGTGGCAGACCCTGACTATGAACTATCGACCGATAATATGTTCGAAGAGTCCTGGATTCCGATTATCAAAGAAGGCGGCTACACCCATTTTCAGCTCTTTAACTTGAAAGACGATCCGTCTCAGGAAAACGACTTGGCAGCGGAGAATCCCGAACTGGTGTCACAGCTGAAGAAGAAGTTACTTAAGATCAATCGGAGTATCATGGCGGACGGTGAGGATTGGCACATCAAGTAGTGCCGATTCAGGTACATTGATTGCGGTGCTTGAAAAAATATCGCGATGTGGCTAAGTGCGCGGCCTAATATGAATACCCTCAGATTGCTAATTCTTTCGCTCGCTCTGGCGACGCCCGGTTTTGCCGACAAGGTTCCAGAAGACCTTACGATGGTTCGCTTTGCGGGTCCCGATGTGGTTCCCAGCCCGGCCTGCCTCTGTGCTGCGGCAAATGGAGACGTCTACGTTGGGGTCGATTTGAACGGATCGCTCGGCAAGGGCCCCGGACGGGGTCGGATCGTGCGCCTGGTGGATGAAGACAAAGATGGGGTGGCAGATTCCCACACGATCTTCGCTGAGATCGATAATCCCAGGGGCCTGATTGCTGCAGGTGACAAGGTCTGGGTGCTTCATACCGCTTTTGACTCAGAAGGCGTTGCCACGGGAATGGATCTCGTCGTTTTGACCGATGCTGATGGAGATGGTGTTGCTGACGGACCTCCTGAGCCTCTTGTAGAACATATTTGCTCAGCTACAGCCTTGAATAGCCGTGGAACGGATCACTCTACCAATGGCATTCAGCTCGGTATTGATGGCTGGATCTACATTGCCGTTGGCGACTTTGGCTTTGCTGATGCGATTGATCGCGAAGGAACCACCCTGACTCACCTCGGCGGTGGCATTGTTAGAGTTCGTCCAGATGGCACTGAAATGGAACTTTTTACCACTGGAATGCGGAACATTTACGACGTCGCGATTGACCCTTTCATGAATGTGTTTACCCGCGGCAATACCAATGACGGTGGTGGGTGGAATGTGAGATTTTCTCACCACATTCAGTCCGGTGAATACGGATACCCGAGGCTCTTTGTGAATTTCGCCGATGAAATCATTCCGGCGCTTCAAGACCTCGGTGGCGGTTCCGGAGTGGGAGCTCTATTTCTCGACGAGCCGACATGGCCTGCCACTTATAATAGGCAGCCTCTGATGGCCGACTGGGGACGACAGGCGGTTCTTCTCCACCGGTTGACTGAAGACGGTTCGACTTTCACTCAGGTGCAAGAAGACTTTATTCAGCTTTCACAGGTTTCGGATCTCGATGTTGATGCCTCGGGTCAGATGTTTCTCAGTGCATGGGATGGTGCGGGATTCAAGGGGGATGAGACGAGGGGATATGTCGTCCGCGTCGTGCCGAATGATTGGAAATACGAAAAGGCACCAGACTTTGACAGTGCTGATATCAATCAGCTAGTGGAACTGGTTGGCTCGGAAAGTGCCAAGGTTCGTTCTTTTGCTCAGCAGGAGATATTGAGTCGGGACAATGCTAAGGAGGCGCTCGTTGGATTGACGACTCTCATTGAATCCGACACGACTTCAGCAGAGCGCCGCGTGGCCGCGTTGTTCACCTATGGGCAGATCGAAACCGATCCAGCATCTGTCTTGGCCTATGCCGATGACGATGTGCTGAGAGAGTTTGCTCTACGAATCGCAACGGATAGATTGCCACTGATTTCGGGCGCTGAACTGCCTCTTGAGCCATTTGTGAAGGCTTTGAATGATGGCACCCCTCGGCAGAAAGCGGCCGCTGCTATCGCACTAGGCCGGTTAGGAGACGCAGAAGCTGCTGACGCTCTTCTGGCAGTGGACTACACCCGTCCTAACATGGACGAAAAATCGACGGCGACTCAGCTTGATACAGTCAAAGGCTCTCGAGTTGCCAACCCGGAACTTGAGGTTGAAGAGGGCGAAACTCTTTACCTCAGCCTGGCAGAAACCAATCAAGTCGAGGAGTCCTCACATCTTGCTTTGTATTCTCCGTTCTTTGTTCTTGGAGGTGGAAAAAAGGTTAGCCTTTCGGAATTGGAGCCTATTCAAGGAAAGGTCTTTAACGATGCGAATCCAGACGGGTCGATGCCACCCAAAAAAGATCTCAGCAAATCTGATCATTTCATTAGTGCAGTGGTTCCGAGCGTGATTGCCTATGCCGTGCCAGAGGGAGCTATCAAGTTTACCGCAAGAATTAAGACCGCCAAATCGTCTCCAGAAGGGGCATCAATTGACTTTTTTGCTTCGACGGTGTCGCCGGAGGAGCAAACGCCGGGGCAGTCTGCTGCACCTCGCCATTCGACCCCCAACTCGGAGATCGTGATTCCTCACTTGGCCGTGAAATCTCTGGTTCGATTGCAGGCAGTGGATGCCTGTCTCGGAGCAGTAGGGACCTCTCATGATGGACTTGCCCTTTGGGCTCTATCATATCTGCACAGCGAGGCGGCTGTGGATGGCTTGCTAGAGGCTCTAACGAAGGCTGAGAAGCCCTGGCAGAAAAAGGCGATCATGACAACTCTGGCTCGGCTCTATCACAGGGAGGCTCCCTACGACGGTAGCTGGTGGTGGACGACTCGGCCTGACACACGCGGTCCCTATTACAAAGCCGTCACATGGGATGGATCCGAAAAAATCGCGGCGGCATTCGACAAGATACAGGGCGAAGGCGACAAGCGAACAAAACGTCTGATGGCGCGTCTCAATGATCGGATGCGGATGGGTATCGAGAGCCTGGGAACAATGATCGTCGAAAAAGACGAAGAGGAAATGCCGACGGTAGATCTCGCTAAGATTCAGAGTCAGGAAGGGGCTGTCGGGTCGACTCCGATTGAGGATGTCATTCTTTCTCTCGACGAAATCAAAGGCGACCCGAAGAAAGGTGAGGCGCTTTTTGCCCAGCAAGGATGTGTCGCCTGCCATGCCCTGGAAGCGGGCGGCCCTGTCTTGGGACCGTTCATGGGGCAGATTGGTTCCATCATGAACAGCGAGCAGATTGCCACCGCGATTCTTCGACCAAACGATACCATTTCACAGGGATTCCAATCGGCTCAGGTTCAAATGAAAGATGGCTCCGTTCACATGGGATTTGTCACGGAAAGCAACACCGACGTGTTGGTTCTTCGTGACATGGCAGGGCAAGTCGTGAAGCTGAAAGCGGCTGACGTGGCAAAGGAAGATCACCTTCCGACATCGATGATGCCGCCGGGACTGGCGAATGCGCTGTCACTGGAAGACTTTGCTTCCTTGGTCGAGTATCTCTCGTCGAAGAAGTAGGATACGGACCTGAAAATCGAGAACCTCACTTCAGCTTGATCGACAAAGTCGGAGCTGGAAGTGAGGGGTGTCTCCGGCTGGCGATCCCGTGAACAAGTCCGCCGTTCTCACTCTCGACCGATTGGCGGACGATGATCAAAGTGGCAAGACGGTTTGCATCTTGGTTGATGAACTGAGTGAGCAAGGCTCCATCGAATAGAAACGAGCCACTTTGTACGCCCCGGGGAACGGTGAAGCTTCCGAGTGATACGACCTTTTCGCTCACTAACTGATTCCCAGAGTCCAGATCGTTCGCCGGAGCATTTTCCCAGTTCATGGAGGAGTAGGCCCAATCGTCGAGAGAGTTGTCAGTGAGTCCAAATACCTCAAAGACCGAGTCGTCGACTAGAGCGGCAAGACCCCAGCCTGTCGGGGTGAATTGAAGCGTCAACTCAGCGGCATCAACCTGATCTCCCGGCAGAGAGGAGAGATCAAAGCGGAGGTAGGCTTTGCGATCTGGCCCTTTGTCCGAGAGGCTTCTTTTTAAGAGGAGTAGATCATCCGAGGTGTGACCATTGGGCTCTCCATCCCAGATGTAGCCGTCGGTGCCCTTGCCCTCAGTGGTGGTGACCGTGACCCAGTTCTCTCGCGTGGGAGAAGATCGACCGGTCGATGACCAGGCGACTTCGTCGGGACTGTTGCCGATGTTTCCGAGTTCGTCCCCGGCCACATAATTTTGCTGCCCTGTTTTCAGTTCGATGCTCTCGCGAGTGGATGCCAGTTCGACTTCAACAAGGCCTTCGAATACTTGAGTCTGAGTTGCGCCCGAAACGGGATCGACATTCACCGCAAAGCGGGTTCCGTGATCAATGACATTGGCGCGTGGCGTTTCGATACGGAAGCCGTGGGCTGACTCTGCCACTTCCGCTACGGCGGTTCCTTCTGTGAGGACGCAGTTCATCGCGTTTTGAATCTCGAGCCGCGCGGGTCCTTCAAGCACTAGAATCGCACCGGAATCAAAAGCCAATGTGGCGAGGCCTTCCGTGAGCCTTAATTCACCAGCTCCGAGCCGGGATCCATCAGCCGTAGGGAGACTTCCGCTCTCCCAGCGGGCAGCTTCAGTGGTCGTCATGGTGGCATAGGATGGCGGCGCTGCGGCAGGACGGACCAAAACGAGTGCCAGCAGGGCAACGACAGCTGCTGCCACCAGAATCTGAGGGAGAGAAGGAATCCGAGAGGGCCGAAAATCGGTGATCTCCGTGATTCCAGACAATGGCTCTCCGGATTGTTCGCCGATGTGCTGCCAATGGAGCACGGCATGGTCGTGCATGAAGTCAGTAAATAGGCGCCGGGCCTCGGGAGCCGAATCAAGCAATGACTCCAGTTCGGCGATTTCGTCGGCCGAGAGCTTCTTCTCAATGTGCCCATGTGCCAGTTCGAGCAGGCGTTCTTTCTGATCGGTATTCATGCTTTAATGATTTCTTGCTCAACGCATTGGAATAGGTTTTTGCGGAGACGGCTCAGAAGGCGGTAGATGGCACCTTCGGTGCGATTCGTTTTCCGAGAGATCCCTTCGATCGAGGTTTCATCGCGGTAGCGAAGATTAAGAATTTCACGATGATCGACAGGAAGTTTGTGAACACAGCTATCGAGCGCTTTTTCACGTTTTACCCAGCGTTGTTCCTTAATCGCCGATTCCGATTCGTCGCTCAGGATCTCCAGGATGCGGTCACTGAGGAATTCAGAGCGATGGCGCTTGGACCGGCGGCGATAAGCCAGGATTTGGTGAAAGAGGATTTTTCGCGACCACGCCGGGAAGTTGGTTCCCAGCTCGAATTGGTGAAACTGCCGCCACATCACGATCTTGCCCTCCTGCATGATGTCTTGCGCGTCTTGCGGACATGCGATCAGTCCTGTCACGTAAACGGCCAGTTTGCGTTCATGCTCGCCGAGAAGCTGAAGGAAGGCTTCAGTCCTTTCGTCTGAGGTAGGTTCAGTTGTCATCTTCTATTTGAATAAGGCCTCATTGGCCAGAAGTGGACAATAAAATTCAAAGGAACTGGTACGAGGAGGTGGTACAGGCAAAAGAAATGGCTCATATGCGTAGTCCTTTGTTTGTCCAAATTCTGACAGACTCGCCTTATTCAATTGTGAGGAACCAACCGTTCATGCTGGCTCATAGAGCAAATCTTAGCGCATTAGTCATCACTGGCTGGTTCAGTATGATGGTCGCTTTGGCCGGAGCAAACGAGGGCATGGTTTTCTTCGAGGAAGAAGTCCGGCCAATTCTTGTTGAGAATTGCTATCAATGTCATTCGGAAGAGTCTGGTAAACGAAAAGGAGGACTGTGGCTCGATCGGAAGGCTGGATGGTCGATCGGAGGTGATGGCGGTCCGGTTCTAGTGCCGGGCGATTTAGACCGCAGTAAAGTGGTTCATGCGGTTCGTTACACGGATACAGATTTGCAAATGCCCCCCAAGTCACGCTTGAGCAAAGAAGCGGTGCGCACTCTCGAAAAATGGGTCGCGCTTGGGGCGCCCGATCCCAGAACTCAGGAGATGGTCGGTGCGGTGCGCAAGGATGAGATCGACTACGAGTTGGCCAGAAAGGGATGGGCCTTTCGGCCCTTGGCAGTGGTGGCAGTTCCTGAAGTAGCTGATAGCGATTGGATCCGCGACTCCGTCGATGCCTTTGTATTGGCGGAACTGGAAGCGGACCGCATCACTCCTGCCGAAGACGCACCACCTGCTGATCTGTTGCGGAGGGTTCACTATGATCTAACCGGCCTACCTCCGACGAAAGAGGAACTCGACGGGTTTCTGAGTGATCCCGGTGAAGACGCATTTGTCAGGGTGGTCGACGAGTTATTGTCCCGGCCTGCATTCGGAGAAAAATGGGGCAAGCATTGGCTCGATGTCGCGCGTTATGCCGATTCGAATGGAGGAGATCGGAATTATACTTTCTTCCAGGCCTGGCGTTATCGGAATTGGGTCATCGATGCGTTTAATCGGGATATCTCGTTTTACGATTTTGTTCGTTCGCAGTTAGCGGGGGACCTATTGCCTGCGGATTCATCGCAGCAACGAAGTGAGCAGTTGATTGCTTCCACTTTTCTTTCTCTCGGGCCAAAGATGCTGACAGAACGCGACAAGGAAAAGCTCTGGATGGATACGGCTGATGAGCAATTGGACACCGTCGGGCGTGCTTTTCTCGGGCTGACTTTGGGGTGTGCCCGATGCCATGATCACAAATTCGATCCCGTCTCGCAGGAAGACTACTATGCGATGGCCGGAATCTTTCGCTCTACTGAAGTGGTAACCGGAACGCGAAATGGTTGCGTCAATGTGGCAAGCTGGGTCGAGCAGGTGCTTCCGATCGAGGAGAGTGAAAGGGAGGTGCTAACCAAGAAAGTTGAGCGACTGGAATTGGCGATGCGTTTGGCGGTTGAAAAGACCTACATGAAGAAGGCTGGAGGCAAGATGACTCTTGATGATTTGCCTCTCGCCGGGGTGATCTATGACGAAGCCGATGCCGAGCTGGTCGGTGATTGGAAAGAATCGACCTTCTCAGTGAATCGTTTTGGTGAAGGCTACGTGCACGATGACAAAAAAGGGAAGGGTACCTCTGCCGCTGTTTTTCGTGGCAGTCTTCCTGAGAGCGGGAAATACGAGGTGAGAATTGCCTATAGCCCTTTGAAGGGGCGTGCTACCAAGGTGCCTATTACGGTGATGACTCGGGGCGGTGGGTTTTCGGTGATACTTGATGAGACGCGTGAGCCCGAAGTGGGTGGACTGTTTCAGCCGATTGGGCAATGGGAGTTCGAGAAGGGCGGTCGTTGTTCTGTCACGATTGGGACTGAAGGAACAGAGGGGCAATATGTGATCGTTGACGCGGTGCAGTTTATTCCAGTGGAAGACATCGAAAGAGAAGCGAGTGCCATAGCATCCGTCGAGGGCGCCGACGTGGATCCATTGTTGAAGATGAATGACAAAGAGATCCGGAAGGAACTCGAAAAGTTGGTCGCGGAGTTGAAGGATGAAGCGTTGGCGATGGCGCCCAGAGAGGCGAAAGATGCCGGTGACTGTCACCTGAGAGTGAGGGGCGAAGTGAGTCAGATTGGGCCGAAAGTGGCGAGAGGATTTTTGAAGGTGCTTCACGAGGGTGAGCCACCAAGCATTCCATCCGGGGGGAGCGGTCGATTGGAACTGGCGGAGTGGATCGCTTCAGAAGCGAATCCACTGCTTGATCGCGTCATGGTAAATCGCATTTGGTTTCATCTTTTCGGCCGTGGCATTGTTGAAACAGTAGACAATTTTGGGCGGCTCGGCTCGGGACCATCGCATCCTGAGTTGCTCGACTATCTTGCGTCTGCGTTTCGTGCCGAAGGAGGATCGGTGAAAGGGCTAGTTCGGAAACTGGTCCTGACACGCGCCTACTGTCTGAGCTCGGAGGCATCTGCTGCGCTCGCTGCGGCTGATCCTGAAAACGAAAAATTTGGTCGTCAGAATCGTCGTCGACTGACAGCTGAAGAAATCCGTGACAGTGTGCTTTTTCTTTCCGGTGATCTTGATCGTGAACCGAGAGGCGCTACTGCCAATGAGGTTGGGGCGGATCTAGATAAGCCGATTGAGATTGAGGGCTTCAAATTTCGGACCGTCTACTTGCCTGTCGCTCGCAATAATCTAGTGCCAGAGCTTTCTGCCTTTGATGCCGCAAATCCGGATCTCGTCTCAGGTCAGCGGGCTGAGACTACGGTTCCGACGCAGGCACTTTATTTGCTTAATAGCGAGTTCATACAAACGCAGTCTGCAACGATCGGTCGGCTGGCGGTGGAGAGCAGTAGCCATCCTGGCGACGAGGTTGACTGGATTTATCAAACCCTGTTGGGTCGAACACCTAACCCTGTTGAGCGTCAGCAGGCGATGGGGTTTATTGCTGAATCGGGAGCCGGGACGGAAGAGTTGGAAGGGTTGCAAGTGGCTTGTGGGCACTTTGCTCATGTGCTGATGATTTCAACCGAGTTTCTATTTTTGAATTGATATGAATCAACGCTCAACTGCCTGTCATCGATATGATTCTCCTGCTTGGTCCCGGCGAAGCGTGCTTCAAGGGGCTGCCTGTGGATTCGGATCAATCGCAATGTCGGGGTTGGCTCAGGCTGCTTCAAGTGCGGGAATGCATCACGCCCCAAAGGCCAAACGCGTCATATTTTTGTTCATGCATGGCGGCCCTTCGCATGTGGATACCTTCGATTACAAACCTGAATTGCAGAAAAGGGACGGGCAGAAGCTCCCCTTTGCCCCGGCAAAGAATCTCGATCCAACGGCATTCACTCAGGCAAAATTGATGGGGTCACCGTGGGAGTTTTCGCAGCATGGCGACTCAGGGCTTTGGATTAGTTCCCTTTTCCCGGAAGTGGCAAAAATGGCGGACGACCTTTGTGTGATTCGTTCGATGCAAAGCAAAGGGCAATCACATGGCCAAGCCGTTTGCATGTTGCATACTGGGACTGACAATTTCGTGCGGCCCTCAATGGGGGCTTGGGTCAGTTATGGCTTGGGTTCGGAGAATGCGGATCTTCCTGGTTTTGTTAGTATCAGCCCATCCGCCAGTCACGGCGGTCCTCGCAATTATGGCCCCGCTTTTTTGCCGGCGGCTCATCAGGCGACAACGATTGGGCGGAATGGCAAATTAAGTGAAGGCGCGAATTTTGAATTTCTGGATGCCAAGACTGAAACCTCTCTGCAACAGCGGAAGCTCGAGTTGCTTCAGCGAATGAATCGCAAGCACCTCGCTAAAACCGGGAACGGGCAGGTCGAGGGCATGATTGAATCGATGGAGATGGCGTTTCGAATGCAGGCGTCGGCTCCACCAGTGATTGATATCGAAGACGAGCCGCAGCACATCAAAGATCTTTACGGAATTGGGACGGAGGCAACTGACAATTATGGGCGCGAGTGCCTACTGGCCCGCCGTTTTGCGGAATCAGGCGTTCGGTATATTCAGGTATCAACGCCGAATGTTTGGGATCAGCATGGTAATCTCGTGAAAGGTCATGAGAAGAATGCCAAGGCGGTTGATCGGCCAATCGCAGGTTTGCTTGCTGATTTGAAGCAGCGCGGCATGCTCGATGATACGCTCGTGGTATGGGGCGGAGAGTTTGGCCGGACTCCTATCGTTCAAGGTACGAACGGAAGGGATCACAATCCGCAGGGCTTTTCCATGTGGATGGCCGGTGGCGGAGTGAAAGGGGGAATCGCTTACGGGGAAACTGACGAGTTCGGCTACTATGCAGTGAAGGACAAAGTCCACATGCATGATCTGCATGCAACAATTCTGCATCTGTTAGGCATGAATCACCTCGAACTGACCTATCGCTACGCCGGCCGAGATTTTCGGCTCACCGATGTCGCAGGCGGAGTGGTTCAGGGGATCCTGGCGTAATGGTTGGCTTGCAGTGCTAGGGAATCCGGACGAGTGAACGAGAAGGGGGATTGCATTACGAATCAAGTCGTGCTAATTTTCGATTCCGATGATTTGGCTAAGAAGATGGTTCATTTTTTTGCTTATCGCTTTATTGCCCAAGCTACCCTCGGTGGCGGATGATTGGGAAACTTACACCGGCTCAAACGGTGTCGAAATCCGCGGCCAAATCATCGAAGTGTTCAGTGGAAAGGTTGAAATTCGGGTTCTCCGTCAAGATGGGAATAGCCAAGTCTACACTCTCCCTCTTTCAAAGTTTTCACCCGACTCTCAACTGACAATCGTTGATACGTGGCGAGCTCGAGAGGACAAAGCGATGCCAGCTGAAGAAAGCAAGGATAGCGAGAATGTTGTCGAGCCAGTCGGTGAGTCCCGGATAGAATCAAAAGGGCAGGGTGAAGATAAGAACCTAGTGGTTCATCCTTTTTCGCATGAAACACTGAATGAGGCATTTGGGGTTCCGCTTTTCGATGACAATGGATTTCGGGATGATGACCCAAAGGAGGTGTTTGCGAGGCTGTCACTGGAACCAAAAACTGATGGCCGGCATGCATGTCTCGAATCTCTGTTTGGTGAAAACAAAGAAGTCCTCGGTCTGCTGGCGCGAACGGTGGAGATCCACGGAGATTCGGAGGAAGGGACTCATCGCATTTCATTCTTGTTCTCGAACATGCAGACTCGGGAGAGAGGGCTCGCATCTGGCGATATCAGATCAGACTTCGGGGAGTTAATGGACGTTATTACAGACGCCGTGGGAGAACCGGAGGAGCTAACTAAATTTTCACCTCCCGATACTGAATTGTTTCTTTGGCGAACGGAAAATGTAGCCTTTCTGATGAGCTATTCCCGGAATGAGTTCACCTTCCTCGATATTTTTAATGTCACGGCCACAGGGAATATCGAGTATTTGAAAGTGAACTCCATGCCGGTTCGGCGAGGAATTGGTGTTGGGGATGATCAGAGTTTTGATGTGATTCTTCGGGCCGAAATCCATCGGCAGGGAAGTATGAACTGTTATCCGACAACGGCGACCATGGTAATGAATCAAGCTGGGATTCCAGTGAATCCATACATGGTAGGAGCTGCTGTCATTACGGATGATGGCGGAACGAACGATGCCAACTTGATGGCCGGAATCGAAGAAATACTAGACGAAATGGAGGATAAGGGAGCCGAGGAACCATTTGGTCGAGCGGGTTACCGGCTCGATTCAGGAAGGGGAGAGATGTCTTTCGAAAATGTTGTGGAGCATATAGATTCGGGAAGGGCTATTTTTGTTTCTACCTATTTTATGGAAGGATTTGAGCCCTATTTGGAAAGCTACGAAAGACTCAGAATTTCTCCAAATCCGAGCAAAGAAATGGAGAAGGATGTGAGATACTATCGCTCTCGAATTTCATATGGAGATGGTCACGCTGGTGCCATTCTTGGATACAACAAAGAGAGAGGCGACATCTACTACGCCGATCCAAATTTGAGGCCAGGCTGGATGGAGTTTGATGTCTTTGTCGACTACATCCAGGGATTGTACGCAGTAGTCAGATGTGAACGGAACTAACGGCTGTGCAGGAGTTCTAACGAAGGATCGGTGACGGAACTATTGGAATTCAGAAAAGGGAAGATTACACCGCACCGTAGGCGAGCATCGCTTCGGCCACTTTTTTGAAGCCGGCGATATTGGAGCCATGAACATAGTCGACGTGACCGCTGGAGGTCATGCCGTCTTCGACACATCTGCCGTGAATGTCCGACATGATTTTTCGAAGTCGCCCGTCGACTTCGTCATTGTCCCAGCTGATCCGCATGGCGTTCTGACTTTGCTCAAGTCCGCTTACGGCGACACCGCCAGCATTGGAGGCCTTACCGGGTGCATGCAATATCTGATGTTCACGAAACACTTCGATCGCATCCAGATTGGTGGGCATGTTAGCCCCTTCTGAAACTGCAATGATGCCATTCTTCACGAGGGTTCTGGCATCGTCTCCATCGAGTTCGTTCTGGGTCGCGCAAGGCATTGCGATATCACATTCAATGCTCCAGGGGCGAGCCTTGGCGTAGTATTCGACTCCGGTGCTTTCGTAGTTCGAAAGTCTGCCGCGATTTTCTTCTTTGAGTTCCCGAATTTCCTCCCACTGCTCCAAATCGAGGCCGTCGGGCGCGTGGATGAAACCACCTGAATCGCTCAAGGTGACGACTTTGGCGCCTTTGTTGATCAGCTTCTGGGCGCCATACAAGGCGACATTTCCGCTGCCGCTGACGGCAACACGTTTTCCTGCAATGTCGTGTCCGTGATGTTTGAGCATGTCATCGCAGAAGTAGACACAGCCCCAGCCAGTCGCTTCTTTGCGCACTGCGCTGCCGCCGAAGGATTGTCCTTTTCCGGTCAAGACGCCACTCCATCGATTGGCCAATCGCAGGTATTGTCCGAAGAGGTAACTGATCTCTCGTCCTCCAACCCCAATGTCACCGGCGGGGACGTCAACGTCTTCACCGATGTGTCGGTGAAGTTCGCGCATCATGGAAAAGCAGAATCGCATCACTTCACGGTCGCTTTTTCCTTTGGGATTGAAGTTCGAGCCACCCTTGGCTCCGCCCATGGGCAAGCCTGTTAGGCTGTTTTTGAATATCTGCTCGAAGCCAAGAAACTTGAGTATGCTCTGCGTCACATCGGGGTGAAATCGTAGGCCGCCTTTGTAGGGGCCCAGCGAGTTGTTGAATTGAACTCGCCAAGCGCGGTTGGCCCGAATTTCGCCATTGTCGGTCTCCCATGTCACTCGGAAAACAATAATTCGATCGGGCTCAGTGATCCGTTCCAGGATTTGTGCCTTGCGGTATTCATCATGGTCCAGGTACCAAGGCATGATCGAAGTAGCAACTTCGAAAACGGCCTGTCGGAATTCTGGCTCATGAGGATTCCGTTTTTCAAGACCTGCCATAAATGTTTCGAGTTCTTTGGTTGCGGTATCAGTCATGAGGATTTTTTCAGAGAGAGCGAAAGTGATGGGGTAGTTGTTGAGACGCCAACAGAAGCTTTGGGTTACTTCTCAATTTTTGAACGGGACCATTTTTGCCATGGAACCGTCAGTAGAGCAAAAATCGCGGTCCCTAGCAATACGATATAGAGAATACGAATGGGGTAGGGGCCGAGCCAATCCAGTAAACTGGTCTGGAGTGGCTTTCCTTTGCCGACAAAGCCGTAGTTCCATCCCGTCAACCAGTTGATTCCAGCGAGCACCATCACGAAGCCGGTTGTGACTAAGCTGGAGCGGGCGAAATCTGACCAATTGGGACGAAATTGATCAATGATGAGCACATAGCCGATCGCCACAGGAATAACTCCGTGATAGATCCAGAAGACCCAGAAACTGAGGGAGTCAATACCGCTATGAAGAGATGGCGTGATAAAGGCGCAGACACAGAGCCCGCAGGCCCAGTAGTAAATGATGGACTGAGCCGGTCGCCACTGCTTCCAGATGGCGTAGGCGCCTAATAAGTTTGCTAGATTGCACAGGTGAAGGGGGAGGGATCGATCCCATTGGAAATGGGAGGGCAAAAGCCAGAAGGCCGTATTGATAATCCAGGCGACAAGGCAGGAGATGGCGATTCCGGTTCGCCACCGATGTGAAGTGGCGGGATTTGGCTTTGATCGATTTGCGAGCAGGGTGGTGACAACCGCCAGTCCAAAGCAGGCTGCGACGGTGATGAGATGAAGAGGAGAACCAATATGAAAAACGGAAAGTTCCATGTTGTCTGACGTCACGGCAGCGGCTTGAGAGCAAAAAGGTCAACGTCCACACCTGTTGAGAAATGTGAATGATCCGGGCACGTTTCGTCGATCTCGAATCCTGCTAATTTTAATGCGCCTGAATCAACCCTGGAAACGATAGCTGTTTCAATTTGATAGGGACGATGATGGACCCGCCCCGAATAGAGTTGATTCGCCGCCTCGTCGTGAGCGAAGAGCACGTATCGTTCAACAAGGAAATACTTAAGGCTTCCAGGCTTGGGTAGGGCAAGAGCTTGATCGCCGCGGTAGACAAATTCGGATGCCGCAGATTCGCCTGCTCGCCGCGGAGAGCATTGATAGTGAATATTTCCTCCGTTGACCTGACTTGCCATATCGGCCCGATAGTAGGGGAGATGGAAAAAACGCCGGGCTACGGCGACTGCAATTGAGCGGTTCGCATCAAGAGAATAGAACCAGACCCCGGGCGTGCCTGAGTCGTCATAGACGTATGTCCTGACATTCATCTCCAGAAAATTGGAGATACCGGGAATTCTGGGAAGAAACCGCGGTCGGATGTCTTGCATGAAAAATGGAACCAGCCCGAGGTAGGCGGCTCCCTCATGGGTGTCGACGTGTAGTCCTGGCGGCAGCGACTCCTGGATTATCTCCGGATCGATCTTCCAGTGCAGAAAGAGCAGCTGATTCCAGCTCTGATACATGACCGGACTGACGTCCGGTCTATGGCGGGTTTGCTGCCGTGCTTCGAGTGTCGGCAGCATCACGATTTGATTAGTAGAGTTGCCCTTTTCGATAGGCTGCGGGAGAGATGCCCCGATGTTGTTTCAACATTCGGCTGAAATAGTAGCGATTAGGGAATCCGCAATTCTCGGCGACTTGTTCGATCGACTGTTCGCTGTGGCGAAGCAAGTGGCAGGCTTTATCGAGGCGGTAATTCAGCAGCACTCCCATTGGAGCGACTCGAAGCTGTGAGCGGAACAGGTGATTGAGATTTCTGACGCTGACACCTGCTGCTTTCGCCGCGTCTTCGGCGTTGATTTTTCTGGATAGATTTGCCTCAAGGAAGGCCATCGCTTTCTCGACTCGGTGATCGATCTTTTGATCTGTCCATGCTTCCTGTGGAAGATTCCCAAGGGCATGAATCACCAGACTAGCGGACTCCCAGTTGTAAGGTTCACCTTTGGCATTGGCCAAGGTATCAAGAAATCCCTGGCTGATTTCGTCGATTGGCTGGGTATAGATCCCGGGGACTGAGAGCAAGTCTGATCGGCCAAGAATGAAGTGAACATACCACTTAACGAAAGGCTCTGGGTTATGGGAGCTGATTGAAGTTCTAGGCGGAATCAGATAAATATTCCCGGGGACGAGTTCAGTATCCTGATCGGCAATATTGACGACGGCACTTCCCTCTACGGGGCAATAGAGACGCCAATAGGGGTCGATCAATCCCTTCAGGTCCCAGTGCTCAAGACGAATCTTCCGAGTCGCATGAATTTCGAGCGACATGCCTGGAAGCATGACCTCCCGTTCACCTTTTACCCCATGGGGGGAGCTTTCGGGAACCAGGCTAAAAAAGTTATCTCTTTTTGTGCTCATTTCCGCACTATACCGAAAAAGACACAAATAACAATTCCTTTTCACCCCTTCAATTTCAAGGGGTTAATGAGATCGTTCTCTAAAATAGGTATTTTGTGTTTGTTCCGATCTTGTGATTATTTTTGGCCTCCAAAAATGAGTCTGCCAAAATTACGGATGGCTCCACCTATCCCGTTGTCTGCGGGATCGCCACCCTGAGGGACTGGTTCAGCTCGAAGTTCACCGGGCAATGGGAACGCTTTCGGAGTTCTATTTTTGTTCTGAGAGAAGAGGCCGAACCCGTGACCTCGACAAGTGCCGCGAGGTCGAAGGTCAGCGGGAAGATTCATTTGATAGCCGTAGACAGTACGATTGCCGCCTAGCTTGCCACACTCGCGGCATAGCACGGTATTCTCAGTCCCAGGGGGAACTGGGATAAGAGCGCCAGGATAGCCGGCTGTCTCCGCCTCTTTCATGACCTTCGTCCAGACGGGAAGGGCGAGGGTACTTCCGTAGCCTTTGTTCATGATGGTTTTGGGTTGATCCAGTCCGACCCAAACGCCCGTGGTGATCTTGTCTGTAAATCCAACAAACCAAGCGTCACGGTAGTCATTTGTTGTTCCGGTCTTTCCGTAGGCAGGAGCTTTGTAGCCGTCGCGTCTAGCGGAGGTGCCAGTGCCTTCATCCATCACTTTCCCAAGAATGTCCGAAGTAAGCCATGCGGTGGATTCTCGCAGGACCCGATTTCCTTTAATTTGATTTTGATAGAGCAACTTTCCTTCAGTGTTTTCGATTTTTTCGATGAGGAAGGGAGCAAAATTGACGCCTTTGGCAGCGAAGGTTGAAAAGGCGCTGGTCATGGTCATTGGCGTGGTTTCGAAGGCACCAAGAAAGACTACCGGTGAGTCTGGGATCTCCCCAAACTTCAGCGTATTGGCAAGGCCTCTCACTTCCTGAAGGCCTCCGATCTGCCCTACCCGAATTGACATGGTATTGCGTGAGCGAATCAGCCCAATTGCGGCAGGTTGCAATCCAATGAAAGTTCCATCGCTGTTTTTCGGACTCCATACCGGACCGCCGTTGTGCGTCATCCGGATGGGGTCATCGCTGACGTAGGCTCCAGGAAGCAGATCGGTTTGCTCGAAAGCAGTGGCATAGACAAAGGGTTTGAAAGTGGACCCGGCCTGACGCCGCGCCTGATAGGCCCGGTTGAAGGAGCTTTCTCCAAAACTCCGGCCGCCTACGAGAGCGAGAATACCCCCGTTGGAATTGTCCAGGCTGACCACGGCTCCTTGTAAGTAGCGGGTGGCCTGTCCTTTATGGTGGGAAGATCGGGGCGGGTGTTGAAAGCCAGATCGGGATTCGATCGAGGAAAGATGTGAATCCAGGGCCTTTTCGGCAGCGGTTTGTAAAGCGGAGTCCAGCGTCGTCTGTATCTTGAGCCCCCCGATTTCGATGTCCTCAGGATCCAGGAAGTCACTTAACAAATCGAACACCGTTTGCAGTGTGTAGCTACCCGTAGCAAGCCTTTGGTCAGGAGGACGCAGGGTGATTTTTTCATTTTGGGCAGCAGTGGATTCTTGCTGGGTGATGGTACCTTCAGCGACCATACGGGCAAGGACTTCGTCTCGGGTGCCTTTAGCCGCTTTGATGCTGCGAAAGGGGTTGAGTAGGCTGGGGCCGCGGATAATGCCGGCCAAGATAGCGCCTTCTCCCGGGCTGAGTTCTGCAGCCGGCTTCATGAAGAATCCTTGAGAGGCTCTCTCGATGCCGTAGAGGCCCGCGCCGAAATAGATGCGGCTCATGTAGAATCCAAGAATTTCTTCCTTCGAAAATTTCCGCTCAATTCGTTTCGCGATAGCGACTTCGAGAAATTTTCGATGAAGGGTCTTTTCGCGATTCCCGAAGGTATTTCTCGCGAGTTGCATCGTTAGGGTAGAAGCGCCTTGTTCCATGCCTCCTGCCTTGAGATTGCCGACGACGGCGCGCAGGACTCCCTGGTAGTCGACCCCATGATGTTGGTAGAAACGACTGTCTTCGCGCGCGAGCAATGCATTGATGAAATGCTCCGACACTTCTGAAGCGGGAACAACAAGCCTGTTCTCTCCATGACCTGACAGATGCCCTAGGACTTTTCCTTTACGATCATAAACGAGCGTTCGTTGGGGGACTTCTTTTAGGGCATCCATGTCGAACCGGAGCGATATGGCATTGAAGTAGAATGCTCCGGCGAAAAACGCGACGGCACCCAAAACCGTCGCGATGAGCAATAGCTTGAAGACCACCCGGAAACAGCCGGATTTTTTGCGACGGGAAGATGAACCTTTCGCGTAGAGAGATTCAAATGGACCTGGTGACTGCTGCTTGGACTTCTTCCTGCGCATAAGGGGTTGTTAAGATAGGTTAAATAGTAGTATTGGTCTACCTCCGGATAGGATGGTCTTGGTTGTTATCTTTTAGACGGATAAAGAACCCGATTAGTGAGTTCTTTCCGCTTTTCCTTATGAGGGCGTTTTCCTGGCTTTTGTCCAGCGCGGGGCCTTGATTGCGGCACCGCATGGTTCTCGACAGAGTCTCATTTTCATCGTCTCTTGTTCGCCATGAAATACACTGTTTTGCTTCTCCTTTTGTCCGGTGTCGGCGCTTGGGCCGATGCCAAAGAGGCTCCGTCCCGACCCAATATTGTTTTGATGATGGTCGATGATCTCGGCTACTCAGATTTTGGGTGTTACGGCAGTGAGATCGAGACTCCTCATATCGATGGGTTGGCCGAAAACGGGATTCGTTTCAGCAATTTTTACAACACCGCAAAGTGTCACTCATCGCGAGTATCACTGCTGACCGGTCTCTATTGTGATCAGGCTGGGGGCGTGAGCTTAAGCCGAGGCGTGACCATTGCTGAAGTGCTGGGCAAAGCAGGTTACTCGACCGCTATGGTCGGCAAGTGGCATCTCAAAGATCAACCGACTGATCGGGGATTCGAGAAATATTTTGGACACCTTTCTGGAGCGACCAATTTCTTCACGGGTGATGATACCTTTCGACTGAACGGTCAGCCATGGGATGACTTCGATGAAGACTTTTATACCACAAACGTCTTTGTCGACTATGCCGGGCAGTTTCTGGACGAAATGAAGGAGGAGTCGCCTGACAAACCGTTCTTTCTGTATGTTGCGCACAACGCCCCCCATTACCCCTTGCATGTATTGGAAGAAGACTATCGTAAGTATGAAGGACGCTACGATGGAGGTTGGGATGCGATTCGGGCAGCGAGGTATCAGAAGCAACTCGATATGGGTTTGATTTCGGTAGAATGGGAACTCGCTCCTCGTCCGGAGTTGGTTCCGGCCTGGGATGATCTCAGCGATGAAGAAAGAGCCTGGGACAGCCGGCGCATGACTGCTTTTGCCGGAATGGTAGACCGTGTTGACCAGGTGACCGGCCGACTCATTCAACAACTTAAGGACATGGGGGTTTACGAGAATACCCTCATCATGATCTGCGCGGATAACGGGGCCTGTCCCTTTGATCGAACCAGTGGAGCTGAATATGAGCCATGGGACTCGCGTTCCTATTGGTGTTATGACACGGGCTGGTCCCACGTGGGTAATACGCCGTTTCGTCTTCACAAGCAAAATCAGCACGAGGGTGGGATTTCTTCGCCTATGATCGCGCACTGGCCTGCCGGGATGAAGGCGAAGGCGGGTAGCATTACTGATCAACCCGGTCACTTGATCGATTTCATGGCGACTTGCATTGACCTCGGTCAGGCAAAGTATCCCAAGAAGTGGCCGAACGTTGAGGTTGATCCGTTGCAGGGCAAGTCACTGGCACCCATTTTTGCAGGCAAGGAGCGGGAGGAGCACGACTTCCTTTACTTCCACTTCAGTTCCAACCGGGCCATTCGGAAAGATAACTGGAAGTTGGTGACTCACCGAGCGAGCCAATGGGAGTTATACGATATTGATGAAGACGGCACTGAGATGAATAATCTGGCGAAGCAAAACCCCGAAATCGTCGAACAGCTTAGTGCCTTGTGGCATAAAACGGCAACAGAGGTGGAGCGCTTGTCAGCGAAAAACTTAGCTCCTGTCTCAGGATCGAAACCGCCTGAGTTGGGAAAAAATGGATCTCCTGCTGGCGGTGAAAAAAGGAAAAAATAAGCAACGGATTCTTCCACCTATGAAACAATTTCCAGCAAAACTAATCGCTGTTGTTTTTCTCTTGTCGGGCTCTTTTTTGGCTGCGTCAGAAAACAAACAACCCAATTTTTTGTTCATCCTCGCTGATGATTGTACCTACAACCTTCTGGGCTGCTACGGAGGGCAGGACGCAGACACTCCTCACATCGATCAATTGGCCGAAGAAGGGATGCGTTTTACGCGAGCTTACTCAGCCATGGCAATGTGCGCGCCGTTTAGGGCAGAACTCTACACTGGGCTCTATCCTGTGAACAACGGAGTGGCGTGGAACCATTCCTCGGCCAAGCCGGGCACGAAGAGTGTCTGCCACTACTTGAAAGAGCAGGGCTACCGCGTCGGGATTTCGGGCAAAGTTCATGCGAGCCCGAAATCAGTTTTCCCGTTTGAGGTGCTGAAGGGCTTTCCTGCTGGTGACGGAATAAAGGAGTTCATGACGCGGGATGAGGAGCAGCCATTTTGCCTGTTTCTCTGTTCCAATAATGCCCATGCCGCGTGGACGACTGGCGATGCTTCCAAGTTTGATCCAAGCGAAATTCATTTGAATCCACATCAACTCGATACTCCGGCAATTAGGGAAGTAATGACTCGTTACCTCGCAGAAGTCGAAGACCTGGATCGCGAGACAGGTGAAATTCTCGCATTGCTCGATGCAACAGGAAACAAGGACAGCACCCTGACAATGTTCTCTTCAGAACAGGGGTGGGCTCTAGGCTTTGCCAAATGGTCCAACTGGGATCTTGGCGTCCACACGGGTTTGATTGCCCGCTGGCCGGGGCAAATTGCGGAAGGATCGACTTCGGATGCTCTGGTGCAGATGGCGGACGTCCTGCCTACCTTTTTGGAAGCTGCCGGTGCGGGAGGAGTCGCTCAGTCTCTTGATGGCTTAAGTTTCTATCGCCACCTGATCGGAAAGGAGCAGCCGCTTCGCGAGTTTGTCTACGGCGTCCACAACAACGTTCCTGAAGGCGATCCTTATCCAATTCGATCGATTCGGGATGGGAAGTTTCACTACCTGATCAATCTTACTCCCGATGCGTCCTACGGGGAGAAACATATCATGGCTGAGGACTCGCGCCTCATTTGGTGGCCCGATCTGAAAGCGGCTGAGGCGAGAGGCGATGATAAAGCGGCAGCTTTGTTAGCGCGCTTTCATACTCGGCCTGGCGAGGAACTCTATCTCGTCGATGAAGATCAGTATGAGACGGAGAACCTCGCCTCTAACCCCGAGTATCAAGAGGTGAAAGAACGACTACACGCTGAGCTGATGCGCTGGATGGATCAGCAAGGCGATCCCGGTGCTGCGATGGATGATCCAGAGGTGCTCGAAGCCAACCGGGCGGCGGCAAATGAGTCCGGAGCAACAAAGAAAAAAGGGAAGGGAAAAGGCAAAAATTGATTATTACCCTGCCGGATTTTCCTAACTATTTTGTTCTGGAACGTGTCTGAGAAAATGGATCTCGGCCCCCAGGGTTTCAAAAATATCTTCTCCGGCTTTTCGTCTCGGAGTGGTTTCACGAGCTCAGGTGAACGCACCTGAGATAGCCCTCGCCATTCCTCCAACGATCCTTCTAGATCACTCGGTCGTTTCCGCCGTCGATGGGGATCTGGGCTCCAGTCGTCTTGCCGAAGATGGGGCTGGCCATGGCTGCGACCATGTTACCGACGTCTTTGGATTTGATTTCGGTCTTGAGCAAGTTGCGGGTTTTGTATTCTTCAACCGTCATGTTGTAGCGCTCTGCCGAACGCTTCAAGTTCTCCTTCGTCCAAAGCTTGGTATCGAAGACCGCATCAGGGTGGATGATATTGCAGCGGACGCCGAAGGGAGCCAGTTCGAGTGCTGCCACCCGACAAAGCTGGGTCAGGCCTGCTTTGGCACATGAGTAACTGGCGGCTCCTGCTCCCGGAGCATTGACGTTGCGGGAACCGACGAGAATAATGGCTCCGTCGATGCCGTTTTTGAGGAAAGGGATGGTGTATTTGAGCAGCTTTTGATGGCTGGTCAGGTTAACTGCGATCGACTTGTCCCAGTTGGATCCTTCAAGATTCTCGAGATAGGCGCCGGCGGTGAAGATCCCGGCATTGCTGACAAGAATATCGATTCCACCGAACTGTCGAACCACTGAGTCGATGGATTCTTTGACCTTGGCGTCATCGGTCAGATTAGCGACGATGCCGATCCCTCCGATCTTCGCCATCTGCTCTTTGATTTCAGGGCTCAGATCGATACCGATGACCTTGGCGCCCTGTTCGGCGAGAGACTGCGCGCAGGCGAAGCCGATCCCGGCTGCTGAGCCAGTTACGATGGCGATTTTTCCCTGATGAGTCGGGACGCTGCCAGCTTTCTTCAGTTTTGCTTGTTCGAGTTCCCAATATTCGATTTCGAAGAGCTTACCGGCCGGGAGGGCTTTCCATCCGCCTTCAAAAGCAGATTCGGTTTTTTGAATGGTAGTCCAGGTATGAGTGACGATGTCACTGAGGACACCAGCTTCTTTAACTGTTGCTCCAAAGCTGATGACTCCTTTGCCCCGCCAAACGGCCCAACGGGGGTCTGGGGTGAGCATGGTCTCGCCTTTGTTGTATTTGTCGAAATACTTGGCGTAGTCTGAGGAAAACTTATCGAGGGATTTCCCGGAATCGGCTCCGATGACAGCGGGAATTCTCTTGGTCCGAATCGTGTGGTCAGGAGTGAGGGGGCCTCTGGTGGCGAGGTTGGAGACATCTTTGCGGCTGGCAAATCCTGCCGCTAAAGGTGACTGATCCAGTGATGCGATCACCGGCACTCCACGGAGAGCAGAGACCTTTTTTCGGATTTCAGATAGGCCGATCAGATCTTCTTCTGGTTTGGCTTTTGGAAGGGCGAAGCCTTTTCCAAGTTGCTTTGAAAGGTAGCGCTCTGCCTTCGATACGAGTTTGATCATCAACTCATAACTGGTCTTGGCATCGTCGTGCATCGTGAAGATGCCGTGATTCATCAGGATGATGCCATCGAGTTTGGCGGGGTCTACGTTAGCGAGGGCTTTGACGACTGCTTTCGCGAGGTCAAATCCGGGCATGACGTAGGGAACGACGACGACGCTCTTGCCATAGACCTCTTCGACTGCGGCAAGACCATTCTTGTGATTGGTGAGCGCTACGACTGCATTGGCGTGGGTGTGATCGACAAACTTCTGAGGGATCGCCGCGTGCAGAATGGCCTCGATGCTGGGATTGGGTGCGCTGGGATCCAGCATAGCGGCTCGCTGTTGCTTCACCATTTCGGCGTCGCTTAGCGTTTTGAGCTTTGCCATTTTCAACAGAGCCTCCATCCGAACCGGAGCAAAGCCTCCTGCTTCGATGGTGCCGAGGTCCCAGCCGGAACCTTTCACGTGGATCACTTTTACTTTGTCGCCGAAAAAGTCTTTCTCACTGGTTTTGACTGAGGTGTTGCCTCCTCCATGAAGGACCAGTTCGGGATTGGCACCAAGTAAACGTGACGTGTAGACACGTTTGCCAAGATCGCCTTTAAATTTGCGTGCTTCAGAGTCAGACCAGAGGGATTTCATAAGAGTGAAGGTATCAGCGGAAGAATCTGGAGGCCTGACTGTCAGCTGTAGACTTTGTCAGGATCGTAGCTCTGATTCTCAATTTCTTGTCCCAAGGCTACGGGATTTCCGGCACCTTGTATATTTCTGTAGAAGCAAGATCTATATCCGGCATGGCAGCATCCGGGGCCGTGTTGGCGAACTTTGAGGACGAGGGCGTCCTGATCGCAATCAGTCAGGATCTTCTCAACGGTCTGGGTGTGTCCTGAAGTGGCCCCTTTGTGCCAGAGTTTTTGGCGACTTCTCGAAAAATAGACGGCTTCGCCAATTTCCAGGGTCTGTTTGAGCGATTCCTCGTTCATGTAGGCGACCATTAGAACCTCGTTGGTGTCTGCGTCCTGGGCGATGGCGACGACTAGACCGTGATCGTCGAACTTCGGCGAAAAGGTGAGACCGGTTTCGACGAGTTTTTTGTCGTCACGGTTGCCGAAAGTGATTTCTGCTGGGTTGGACATGGTTGATTTGGGTAAAGAGATTAATTTTGGATTAGACAATTCTCTGTCAGGCATTCATAGATGAATTCGACTCCGATGCAACGCGGTAAATTTATCACATTTGAAGGATCTGAAGGCTGTGGGAAGTCCACTCAGATCAAACGATTCGTCAAAATGCTTGAAAGCAAGGGCCTGAAGGTTCTGCTGACTCGCGAGCCTGGCGGTACCCTCATTGGCGAAAAGATTCGTGATTTACTGCAATTCGCCCCTGAGGGGGCTGATTTGACGGATGAAAGTGAGCTTTTGCTCTTTGCCGCCAGCCGAGCTCAACTGGTTCGCCGTGTGGTCGAGCCAGCGTTGGACGCTGGCACCTGGGTCGTTGCCGACAGATTTTATGATTCGACGACGGTGTACCAAGGAGTCGGTAGAGGTCTCAGGGTCGATGCGGTGAAGCAAATTAACTCATTCGCAGTGGGACAGGTGATTCCGGATCTTACTCTGCTGCTCGATCTTGATGTGAAAATCGGGCACGCCAGGGCAGTTGCCGCGAGTGAAGGCGTCCATGACCGGATGGAATCGCAGCCTCTGGAGTTTTTCAATATGGTGCGTCAGGGCTATCTGGACCTAGCGGCCGAATATCCCGAGCGGATCGCGGTGATTGACGCCTCGGCGACGATGGATGAGGTGTCTGCGAGGATAGAATCTGTCTTCAGTGATCGGCTGGCAATTTAGTGAAATGAGTTTTCGATACGAAAAGGCAGTCGAATTGATTGAGCTGGCAAAAAGCAATGGTCGGCTCGCTCATGCTTATCTCATCACGGGGCCGACGGGCAGTGGGAAGGAAAATTTTGCCATCAAGATGATTGAAATGGTGAATCCGCCGGAGCCAGGGAAGAGCGCGGGATCACTGGAAGCGATGCGATCCAGTACCAACACAGTGATCGGGCCTGAATCCAAGTCGCGGAGAATTACAGTTAGTGCGATTCGGTCGGTCGAACATACCCTGCAGATGGCTGCTCCGACCGGAGTGACCAAGTTTGCGGTGGTCAAAGATGCTGACAGGATGGGGCCGGAGGCGGAAAACGCTTTCTTGAAGACTCTGGAAGAACCACCTGCTTCGTGTCGACTGCTCTTGTTGAGCTCGCGTCCTGAGATGTTGCTCGAGACGATTTTATCCCGTTGCATCCGAATCAACTTGTCCGGGAAATCAGGACCAGCTGAACTCAGTGGTGCCGCATCGGAGTTTCTCAATGCGCTACGGCAACACACGGTGAACAAAAACCGGGGCGTGTCTGGAGCTTTGGGGCTGATGGCTCGTTTTGCCACGATTCTGAAAGCGGAGAAGGCAGACATTGCCAAGCGGAACGGTGAGGCTCTAAAGGCAGAGGTGGCTCACTATCGCCAAACCACGGAGGGAGACTACCTCAAGCGTCGAGAGGAGTATTACAAGGCGCTGACTGAGGCAGAGTATTTGCAACAGCGGAATCTGTTGATCGACTATCTGATGATGTGGTTCGGCGACGCGATCAGGCTTCAGAATGGAGTCACTCATCTCGATCTGCCCAGTTTTGAAGAGGGCACGCGTCTACTGGCTGATTCACTTACGACGGATCAGATTAATGAGCGCGTCAAAGCGGTCGAGACGCTGCGAGCGAACCTGAATACGAATGTGTTCGAGGCGCTTGCTCTGGAAGTCGGGTTCATTCGCGCTTTTGGCTAGACTGTTTGCCAAAAGCCTGTCCGCAAATCGATTGGTCTTTTGTCGTTCATTTCAGTTCGCTTCACTCGGAGCCACTTTTTCAACCGGCCAGAATTCCGCCTCGCAGCGTTGCTCGGCAGTCTCGGAGCCCGCTCCGCTCTTTTCTCACGCCTTGCCAAACGAAATTCCAACTCGCTCGTTTCAACGAACATACTTTTGGCAAACAGTCGTGAGCGCAAATGGGTGGCTCGGTGGCCGATAGCGGCGTTAGCCCAACTTGAGTGCGGCACTCAAACCGCTCGGGGCCGACTGACCAAGGTGCACATCCATCTGAGGGTAGGGGATGGAGATGCCTGCGTCGTCGAGGGCCAGCTTGATTTGCTCTGTGAGCTCGCACTTGGTCGAGAAGTAGTCAGACGTCTTTACCCAGGGGCGAACGAGGATGTCGACACTGGATCCGCCTAACTCTCCAACAGCGACGAGCGGGGCGGGGTCTGAAAGCACTCGTTCTTCTTTGCTAACGATTTCCTCTAGTACCTTTTTGGCCTGACGAAGGTCGTCGTCGTAACCGATACCGATGACGAGATCGATTCTTCTCGTATCACGGGCGTTGTTGTTGGTGATCGCTCCGCTGAAAATATCTCCGTTGGGCACGATGACCTCCCGGTTATCAGGAGTTCGAATCTGTGTGCTGAAGATCCGAACTTCCTCGACAACGCCTTCTGCGCCGCCTGCTTCGATGAAATCACCAACCTGAAATGGTCGAAAGATGATGAGCATGACGCCGGAGGCAAAATTCTGCAGTGAATCTTTCAGCGCAAGTCCAACGGCAAGACCGGCGGCACCGAGTAAAGCGATAAAAGAAGTGGTATCAACGCCGAGTTGATTGAGGGCAGCGATTAGAACAATGAGAAGCAGGACCCATCTCAAAATATTGGAGATGAAACTTTCCAACATTTCATCAACTGAAGACTTCTTTAGCGCTTTGCCTACCAGTTTAACAAGGCACTTCGAGACGACCAATCCTGCTACCAATATCAGCAAAGCGAAAGCCAATTTAGTTCCCAAGGGGATAATGTGTTCGATGAGGATTTTATTAAAGTCGATGGAGGAGATGTCGAAGTCTTTCATGGGAATCAATGGGGGTGCGAGGATGCAGCAATAGGGCACTGATAAGCCAAGCTGTTTTCAGTGAAAGTGAAAATGAGGCACTTCTTGAATTCATGAAGGAATCAGCGGAACATGCTGGATATTCGCTTTCATGATTCGCTTTCGCCGAAGAAACTATCGCCCTGTTTTGCTGGTCACCCCGGTATTGCTTGGGTTGCTCTGGATTTCAGTCTTTTTTGGTGCGGGATATCCTTCATCTCAACAGCGCGAAATAGGGAGGGCGTTTGGTTTTGGACGGGTTGCCGAGGGCGGAGTGTTCTGGTTGCGAGTGAATCAGAATTATCCCCTGTGGCTGCAAAAGAGTTTTCATCTGACGGATGAACAGATTTCTGAAGATGCGGCTGAGGTCTTTGATGAAGCAAGGGAGGTCGATGGGATACCAGATGCAGCTCTGCCAAAGTGGTCCGTTCTATTTCTAGCGGTAGGAGATCAAGTTCGCGCGGATCAGGCACTCGCCGGCATCGAAGCCGATGACGAAGTTGTCTTCAATCAGCGCCGGTTAGTTCGACTGATGTTGGCCGGGGAAGAACCAGGGGAACCTTTGGTTGAGTGGGCGAAAACTCGGTATCATCGCGGTGAATCGGAATTGCCGGAATGGTATTTCCTGGCCCAGGATAACCGACAGGATGGAGTGATCGGGGAGTGGATGGATGATCGGGGGCGGAATATGGTAAATCGCGGTATTTTTGCCGAGCTACTTGGCTACACGATTCTCCTCTGGGTGGTGATTAAATGGATTTTGTGGGCGCTGAAGCGGTTTCAGCTGCCGCGCCAGCCTGCGGAACGACTTTTTTTTGCAGAATGGGAATGGAAGAGGGCGCTCAAGATATTCTTCATCGCCGAGTTCGCGGCCTTGATTGCTGTATTCATCTTGTCTTGGCCCCTGTTTTTCATCGGGTTTTACGATGAAGGCCTGATCGTCGGCGGGCTGGCGATTCAGGTGGTGCCTCTCCTTTTCCTGATTCCGGTGCTCACACCTGGAATCCCTGCGACATTGAGACTTTTTGGGCTTCGCCGTCCAGAATGGTCGGGACGGCAACTGTTGTCTTTTGGGGTGATCGGTCTTGGCCTGGCGATGTTGGTGGCCTTTGGCATTTCGCTGGTCGGAAGCGTATCGATGTCGATTGGAGACGTAGTCAATTCGGATTACCTGGACCGTGATCTGGCGGTTCTTTGGGTTGTGATAGCCTCGGTGGTGGTCGCTCCCATTTGCGAGGAACTGCTGATGCGGGGTTTCCTCTTCTCAATCCTTCGGGGACCCTGCGGCGCGATCGCCGCAGCGATATTGTCCTCAGTTCTTTTCGGATTTTTGCACGGGTATAGTTTGGTTGGTTTTCTCTCAACCACGTCCTTGGGACTGGTGTTTTGCTGGATGTATCAGCGCAGTGGATCCCTCTGGCCAGGCGTGATAGCGCACTCACTGTTTAACTTGTGCGTCACTTCAGCCGCGGTTGGCTGGTATAGCTTTCACTGAGTGTTTGCTCACTCGGTTGTGAGTCCCATCGCGGCCATCCATTTTTCGGCAAGGATGGGCCACTGACGGATTTCTTCTTCGGTTTTGTCGTAGCCAAACCCGTGTCCGCCTTTGCCGAATATATGAAGCTCACAGTCACGGTCTTTACGCTTCATTTCGATATAAAATCGGGCACTGCCTTCGGCCCACCTTTTATCGCCATGAGCCACGACCAGGAAAGCGGGTGGCGTGTTCTCGGTTACCTGGATTTCAGGGGCAAGTTTGTCAGGGTTTGTTTCGTCGAGCTGATAAGCGGCATAGATGAGAAGTGCGAAATTGGGAATGCAATTTGGGGTGTCGTATTTCGGGTCGGGTTCGTAGGTCCGGGTTCCGTCGGAGGTCAGTGCCATGGAAGAGAGGTGGCCGCCGGCGGAGAATCCCAAAATGCCGACCCGGTTGGGATCGATCTTCCAGGTTTCAGCATTGGTGCGAATGATGCCGATGGCGCGGTGTACGTCTTGGAGGGGGGCGTGGTGTTTGGCCAGGTTATCACGTCGAGGAACCCGATATTTCAAAAGTCCTGCCGAAATACCAATCGAGTTGAGCCATTCGCAAACGTCTTTTCCTTCGTGGGAATAGGCCAGAATGTTGTAGGCGCCACCGGGACAAACGATGACTGAAGCGCCGTTCCCATTCTTGGCAGGGTACCATGTCAGGGTCGGCGTGCTGACGTGCGACATGATTTCAATTTGATGATCACCCTTAAGAATGACTGACTCTTCAGGCAGCTCGAGTTCCGATTCACCGGGGACACCTTCGGGCCATAGTGCTTGGGGTTCGAGCGGTTCGGAGTAGGCAATTGAGGCAATTGCGAGAGAGGTAATGAGGCTGGCGAGGATTTTCATGGTGGGGGAATCAGGGTGAGGAAGGGGAGGCTTTTATCGCCGCTTTCAGAGATTGGATTTGCTTTGAGGTGTGGTTTGCAGAGAGAGTAACTCTGAGTCGAGCGGTTCCGCGCGGCACGGTTGGATACCGAATGGCGGGTACCAGGAATCCACGGGAATGAAGGTCAGACGAGGCGGCGAGTGCTGCTTCGTTGTCGCCGATGATGTAGGGAATGATGGCACTTTCAGGCTGCTCCGAGAATTGCCGGATATTGGTCCACAGCGCGTCACGGAGTTGGTCGCCTCGAGGGCCGGCGGCAAGATCGAGGGTATCAGCGATTGTAGCAGCAAGGGCAGGAGAGGGGCTTGTTGAGTAGATGAAGCTCCGGGCTCGGTTGATGAGTAGATCCACGATGTCCTGGGAAGCGCAAAGGTAGCCACCAGACAGGCCTAGCGCTTTGCTAAAAGTGCCCATCTGCAAGTCGACTTCAGATTCCAAGCTGAGTTCTGCTGCAAGGCCTCGTCCTTGTGGGCCACAAACTCCGAAGGCATGGGCTTCATCCACCAGTAGCATGGCAGGTGATGGAGTCGTGATCCGACATATTTCCTCCAGTGGCGCACGATCGCCGTCCATGCTGAAGATGGACTCAGTCACGATGATAATGCGACTATCGTCGGAGGTATGTTCGATCGCCCAACTGAGATGACTGCTCAATTTCTCGAGGTCATTGTGAGGAAAGATACGCATGGTCGCGCCGCTGAGTCGGGCTCCGTCAATGAGCGACGCATGACAAAGTTTGTCGAGAATGATGACGTCGCCTTTGCCGCAAAGCGCCGGAAGCGCACCGGTGGCAGTGGCGAAACCGGAACTGAAGGTGAGGCAGGCTTCGGTGCGTTTCAGTGATGCCAGCTTTTGCTCCAGTTCGGTGTGGGCACGCAGGGTGCCGCAAACGAGGCGAGAGGCACCCGATCCCGCCCCGTGGATTTCGATGTTCTGGCAAAAAGCGTTTTTGACTTCCTCTGAATTTGCGAGGCCGAGGTAGTCGTTCGACGAGAAGTTAATCAGTTTTTTGCCGCTGCTGAGAGCGATTTCCGTACCTTGAGGAGATGCCAATTGGCGCAGCGTCCGGCGCAGTCCTTCGGCTTCAAGATTGTTGAGCTCTATTCGAGGATCGCGCATCAGCGATTTGTTTTGCCGTCATCTTCCAGGAAATGACTGGCATTCAATAGGTCGACGGCTTGTTGGAGAACTCGGTCAATTACGGGAGGAGTATCCCAGGGAGTGGGCTGGTTGCTGCTCCGCAATAGATAATAATCAATTTCGGGATCAGTGCCGGCGACGAGAGCGGCCTCGTTCAGGCGCGGTCGTTGTTTCTGAAAAAGAAAGTCGGTTAGATCTTTGCCTTTGTCTGTGGCCCTAAAGATTGTCCGTTTTGCTTCGGGGTTGGATGATGTTTCAATGTCAGGAATGATTCCAATTTGGAAAATGGACGTTTCATCTTCCAGCACCACTTCCGCGATGGCATAGCGAAGTATTTTGTTTTGTCCGATCGGAACATCTCGATATTCTACGGTGAGGCCTGGAGTCGCTTGACCCATGATGATGCAGCCAGTTTCTCTTCTCAAAACTGCCGCAATGATCTCTCCAACGTTTCCGGTGTCCGAGTCGACCAGCAGAATGAGATTTTTGTTCCATCCATTCGTGGTGGATTTGGAGACAAAGAGGGTAGGGCGGTCGTTACCGGGCCGTCGAATCTTGAACAAGAGTTCATTGGGCGGGCGAAACCTACTGAGGATTTCCGAGGCGATCGAAAAATCCCCCTGTGCCTGGGGAGACCTGAGATCAACAATCAGATTGAGTAGCTTTTTATCGGACGAAAATTCGGCCAGAGCTTTGTCGAGGTTGTTGATCCCGTTCCGGCTATATTTTCCGAATCGCAGGTAGGCGGTAATATCGGTGATTTTGGTGTGATAGAACTGAAAGGGCGAATTGCGTGCTTCGAGTTCCTTTTCGGTGAGTAACATCGCGCCAAAGTCGAGGCGATTCAGCATCCCCTGAAGGGCGGCACGATTCACTTCGAGTTCATCGAGCTGTTCGTGGTTGATGTAATCACTGGTGAGTAGGCGAAAGGCTTCCTGCAGGTTGGATTGACCGAGGGTGTCAATCAGAGAACGAAGTCGCTGCGGATTATCCGAAGGGGGATTTGCGGGCGATTCTTTTGTCGCTGCGACGTCATCGATCGCGAACAAAAGGCAGGGAAAGAAAAGCAAAGTGAGCAGTATTCTCAGGGTCATGATCGAATTCAATCTAAGGTATTCGGGAAATGGTTCAATGATTCGCTGTTTCCTGATTCGGGCCATTGTAAATGCTGTTCCAAGCAGGCGGTCAGATATTTGATGGAGCGGCCTACTGCGGAACCTAGCGGCGTGCCCTTCGCCAGTTGGGCCGTAATGGCTGCCGACAACGTGCAGCCGGTTCCATGCACGTCAGGGATGTTCAATCGCGGGTGCGGGAACTCGATGTTGTTGCCGCTGATCCACGCAAAGTCGACGATCTCCTTTCCAGATAGATCGTGTCCGCCTTTGACTAATACATCACAGCCGTATTGCTCAAAGAGCCTGCGGGGGGCCTCCCGGGTATCGTCGCGAGATAAGATAGGGCATCCCAGCAAGAGTTCCGCCTCAGGTAAATTCGGGGTAATCAATGTTGCTAACGGAATCAAATCGGACTGTAGCAATTTCAGGCCTTCAGGCGAAAGCAGCTCTGATCCGGCGCTCGCTCTGATCACTGGATCAATAATCAGAGGGGTGTCTGATTTTGACTGCATGAATTCCACTACGACACGCACATTGTCTGAATTGGCCAGCATGCCTGTTTTGATCGCGGCGATGGGAAATGACGATTCAACCCTGTTGATTTGAGCCGTTAAGAGGGTTGGGTCGACGGCTTCGACACGGCTCACTGAGCCAGGAGCCTCAGCGACGATCGCGGTGATGGCATTGACTCCATAGACTTGATGCGCGGCAAAGGTCTTCAGGTCGGCTTGCACTCCCGCACCTGCCGAGGAGTCGGATCCGGCGATGGTGAGACAGACAGGAGGTGAAGATAGTGCGTTGATCAGTGGGGGCGGGGCAAATAATGTCAGTGTGTGAGCTTGCCAGATTAGCGCAATAAGTGCAAATAGGACTCGTTGTTATGTGCCCGCCTGATACTGACCATCCATCGAATTCGTATCCAAAGTCTGTCTTTGGTAAAAAATTGACTGATCATTCGGGGATCACCGAATTGATGGACGATCTCGGCGAGGCCCTAACTCTGGGTAAAGATCGGCTGCGAATGATGGGAGGTGGAAATCCCGGGCACATTCCAGAGATGCAAAAGCTCTGGCGGGAGAGAATGCAGGAATTGCTGGACGATGAGGGTGGCGAGTTCGACCGGGTTCTCGCTGATTATGATCAGCCGGCCGGCAGCCCGGCTTTTCGGGAGGCGGTTGCCGGTTTCTTGAAAGAGCACTACGGCTGGGATCTCACGAGAAAGAATATCGCGATTACGAATGGGGGGCAGACAGCGTTTTTCTTTCTCTTGAATCGCTTCGCGGGCCGGATGGCGGACGGAGGCGAAAAACGAATCCTTCTTCCGATCGTTCCTGAGTATATCGGCTACGGCGATCAGGGGATTTCAGGAACGGGCCTGTTTGACAGTCGGAAGCCTTTGATCGAAATGACGGGCGAACGACGCTTCAAATACCGTATCGATTTTGAAAATCTGGATCTCAATGATAGCCATGGAGCGATCGCCGTATCTCGCCCCACCAACCCCAGTAGCAACGTCCTTACCGACAACGAAATCGCAAAGCTAAGGGAGTTGGCTGCGGCTCAAGGTATACCTCTGATCATTGACAATGCCTACGGATTGCCTTTTCCAGGGGTGGTTTTTCGTGAAGCAACGCCGGTTTGGGATGAAAATATCATCCTGACATTGAGCCTGAGTAAACTGGGGCTGCCCGGTACCCGAACCGGTATCGTGGTGGCGAGAGAAGAGATTATCGATGAGATTCGGTCGATGACAGCGATCGTGGGGCTTGCTAATAACAACGTTGGTCAGGCGCTGGCGCGACCCATGATTGAATCAGGCGAGATTCAGCAACTTGCCGACAATGTGGTGAGACCGTATTACCAAAGACGCTCGGATCATGCTTTGGAGTTGGCCGAACAATGTTTGCCGGCAGAGGTTCCGTGGCGAGTTCACGAAAGCGAAGGGGCTTTCTTCCTCTGGTTTTGGTTCGAAGACTTACCGATCAGTTGTCGTGAACTGTATCGCCGACTCAAAGAAGCGGGGCTCCTCGTCGTGTCGGGTGAATACTTCTTTTTCGGACTGGATACGACGGAGTGGGCGCACAGTCGCCAGTGTATCCGGGTGAGCTTTACTCAGTCAGAAGAAATCGTGGATGATGGCTTCAGAATCCTCGGAGAAGTCATTCGCGAGGTGTATTCTGAGGGGGAGGATTGAGCGATACTGGGTAAACCGTCCAATCTGGACAGGAAAAATGGCTTATACCATTCCTCCAGTTTCACTGTTGAGGTGGTACTGGTTCACCAGGCCGATACGCAATCACCGTCTACCCGTTGACGACCACCGCATTTGGATTCCCTGCGTCATCCGTCGATAGGCTCATCTTCAGTTTCCAATGTTCAGAGACCTTTTTGAGTAGTTCTCGACGCGAAACATCATCGCTGGAGAAATTAAACGGCTCGCCCTTTTCTGGCAGATTGTTGGTTTGATAGTAGATCCCGTTGAGGGGGACCTGATCGAAAATCAGTTCGGGTGTCATGTGTTTGTATTCCACATCGAATCGCTCATCGAACCACTTGTTGATAGGGTCGAAGTCAGTCTGAAGAAATCCCGAAGTGTCGACCATGCCATCGCCGACGACAGCTCCGTCTGCGGGATTTCCGGCTTCTTTCGTGCCCGGACCGCAAGAAACTACGGTCAAGCTGAGGTAAACCAATCCGCTAAAAATCCAACCTTTGCCGAATGTCATGAGGCGAATAATAGCCAGATTGAACGAAATGTCTTTGAAAAAATTCGAGTTATAGGTGCACAATCCTGTGCAAGGCTTTGTAGTTACGGCGCTATTTATGAAAACCGCGATATATCCCGGAAGTTTTGATCCGATTCACAACGGTCACCTCGACGTCATCGAGAGGGCCGCCAAATTGTGGGACAGAGTGATTGTCTCTGTGGCCGTGAACCATTCAAAAGAAGGTTTGTTCTCGATGGATGAACGGGTCGAACTCATCAGGAAAGCCTCAAGTCATCTTGCCCGAGTTGAAGTGGCTTCGTTTGAGGGCCTGCTGGTGGACTACGTCAAAGAGACGGATGCCAATGTGGTCCTTCGAGGATTGCGAGCGGTTTCGGATTTTGAATACGAATTTCAGATGGCTCTGATGAATCGGAGTCTGGACGACTCTTTTGAAACGGTCTTCCTGATGCCGAGTCAGGAAAATATTTACCTAAGCTCTCGAATTGTAAAAGAGGTGGCTCACTTTGCGGGCGACATAGACTCCTTCGTTCCCGAAGTCGTCAAAGACGCCTTAGAGGAAAAGCTGAGAGGGAAAGCGTAGCCGATTGGCTACGTTCACCAGAACCTTGCGATACAACTTGTGTGTGGCACAAGCTGTCGCGCCGTTTCGATCACTTCTTCTTGGCCGTTTTCTTCGTCGCGGCCTTCTTGGTTGTCGCTTTTTTGGCGGTGGCTTTTTTCGCAGCTGTTTTCTTCTTAGCTGGCTCTCTTGGAGGGAATTCCCAGCCTAACATGCGCTTACCTTTGGTGTTGCAGGTGATGGCAGCCTTGAAGGGGCGACCCTTCTTGCTGATCCAGTCTTCGATGACGTCAGTTTTGCCTTCGGTGAAATACTTGATTGCCTGATCACGAGGGATTTCGTATTTGCACATTTCTCTGGAGAGGCGCGCTTTGCATCCATCGCCTGAGATCCGGCGGTCACAGATGTAACTGGTCGGGGTCACATAAATGTTTCCTTTGTCGCAGAGGGGGCAGGAGCAGAGAATGTTTTCCTCTTTGATCGATTCCGCTTCTTCTTCCTGTTCGGGAGTTTTTTCGAATACGAAAGACGCCTTCAATCCAGCCTTCTTGTCTTCCTGAAGCTCGATAGCGGCATCAAAGGGTTGCTTGAAGCGATTCACGAAGCCGGTCAGAGGTCCCACGAGTTTTGTGGTGAGCAATGTCTGGGCTTCTGCGTCGGTCAGTGGGCGGCTCGCGACCACTTTGGGCAGGGCAAACTTGCAATCAGGCTGCTTACATTTGTAGCGACCGTCGTCCTGGCCCAGTGTCGCTGCACCGCAAACAGGGCAGGGGGCGGGGAACTCAGGCCATTCTCTTTCAAGAGCGGTGCGAGCATATTCCTTGGCGGTTTCCACCACATTGCCAGTCAAATTCTTGATCTCGGACATGAAGGCTGGACGGTCAAGATTGCCTTGTTCCATCTGCTTGAGCTTGTATTCCCATTCGCCCGTCATTTCTGGCGAAGTGAGGATACCGATCTCCATGTTGTGAAGTTGATCAATCAGACGAGTTCCCCGAGTCGTCACGATGATGTCACGGCCATCACGAGTGATGTATTTGTCATTGATGAGTCCTTCGATGGTGGATGCTCGAGTGGCTGGAGTGCCGAGCCCGCGCTCCGACATCGCTTCGCGGAGATCTTCATCGTCGACGCGTTTTCCCGCTGTCTCCATGGCGGAGAGAAGGGTGCTCTCGTTGTAACGAGCTGGTGGGCGTGTCGCCTTTTCAGCCATTTCGACTGGCTTCGCCAATGCGGTTTCTCCGGGCTGGACTGCCACAATCTGTTTGTCAGCGCTGGCCGATTTCCGGCTACCTCCTTCTTCCTCCTGGATGGGTTTGTCCGATCCACCGACTTTTTTGCCGTAAACAGCGAGCCATCCTGCGGCAATAAGAATCTTGCCGTCGCTCTTGAATGCATCTTCTCCGATACGCGAAACCCGAGTGGTATTTTCGAATTCGGCGGAGGGGTAGAAGGCGGCGATAAACCGTCGAGAAACCATGTCGTAGAGCTTTTGCTCGGCTTCGTCGAGGCTGGCTGGAATCTGGCCAGTAGGAATGATAGCAAAGTGATCGCTCACTTTTGCTCCGTTGAAGATGCGTTTGTTAGAGCCTTTGATCCAGTCTTTCTCCAGAGCGGTCGCCGCATGTTCGGGCATGTCGGATATGGTATAGCCTGAAGCTTTCGAGATTTTGGTCAGTGTTTCGATAGTCGTGCTGACGTAGTCATCTGGAAGAAATCGAGAATCGGTTCTCGGGTAGGTGAGGGCCTTGTGGCGCTCGTAGAGTGACTGAGCCAGTTGCAGCGTTCTGCGTGCAGAAAAACCGAACCGCCCGTTGGCTTCACGCTGAAGGCTGGTGAGGTCGTAAAGCTGAGGAGAAGTCTGTTTCGATGGCTTTTTCTTTTCTTCGACGATGGCATCCTTGCCATGGCAGCGTTCGACGATGGCCTCAGCCGTGGCCTTGTCCCACATTCTTTCTGCCCGGGCGTGGGGCTTGTCCTCCGACTTTTTGAATGATTCGTCTACCCATCGACCGAGGTAGGTTCCTGCGGAAACACCGAAAGTGCCGTGAACCTCGAAGTAGTCTTCGCTGACAAACTTTTCGATTTCGTGCTCTCTCTCAGCGAGAAGGGCAAGGGTTGGAGTCTGAACTCGGCCTACTGGTGTTTTGTTGAAACCTCCGAACTTGCTGTTGAAAGCAGTCATGGCACGAGTGGAATTGATACCGATAAGCCAGTCCGACTCCGAGCGGCAATAGGCAGCGTCGGATAGTGGCTTCATCTCTTCGTCGCTGCGAAGGTCTGCGAAGGCTAATTTTATCGCTCCATCAGTCATGGACTGCATCCAGAGGCGCTGGGTCGGCTTTACGACACCTGCGAACTGCACGATATAGCGGAAAATGAGTTCTCCTTCGCGGCCGGCATCACAAGCATTGATCAGCTCGGTGACATCCTTGCGCTTCATGAGGCGCTTCAGCAGATTGAGGCGGCCTTTGGCGCCTTTCTGTTCACTCGGTTCGAGCGTGAATTCCTCTGGTAGCACTGGCAGGCATTCGAACTTCCAGGGAAGCGTTTTTCCCTCCTCCGTCATGGGAAGTTGCGTCTGAACGAGGTGACCGACGGCGGATGAGATAACGAAGCGATCGTTTTCGAAGAAGTCGTCCTTTTTGTCGAACGATCCGATCGCAGGGTCTTTGCCCAAGACTCTAGCGAGGTCGTTCGCGACACTGGGTTTCTCGGCGATGATTAATGATTTCGACATGGTGCTGGAGAGGAAAGTAGGAATGTTACCGGAAAGGGAGTGCCCCGATATATGCGATCCGTCAAATCAGTTTAATGAAGTATTTACCGGGAAGTTGCTTCACGAGGTGCTTCATTTCGAGCTGCAGAAGGCATGCACTAACGGTTCCGACGGCCATTTCGAGTGTTTCTGAAATAGTATCAATTGTTTGTTCCCCTTTTTCCAATTCCGCGAGAATTTGGGCTTCTTCCTCAGAAATGGAGACATTACGGCTTGGTTGAACTGTCTCTTTCGATGGGGCTGACGAAAAGTCCAAGTCGAGTGAATTAAGGTCTGAGCTCAGCTCATCAATGACGTCTTTTGCTGAGCAAACGAGAGTTGCTCCCTGTTGGATGAGTCGATTACACCCTTCAGAGCTGGGCCGATCGATGGGTCCTGGGACAGCAAAAACAGTTCGGCCCTGTTCCAGGGACTGGTTTGCCGTGATCAAAGAGCCGCTCCGGGCAGGCGCTTCAACGACGAGTAGCCCTTGTGACAGGCCGGATACGATTCGGTTTCTGAGCGGAAAGGACTGCTTGTCTGGTACGTAGAGGACAGGAAATTCGGAAATGACGGCTCCATTTTCGGTGATTCTTTCGGCGAGAACGTCATTTTCCGGTGGGTAGATATTCCCAATCCCAGATCCGAGAACCGCGATGGTTCTGCCGCCAGCTGCTATCGCGGCCTCGTGGGCGGCCGTATCGATGCCACGGGCCAGCCCACTGACGATGCAAAAGCCGGCCCTGGCCAGCTGGAAACTGAGCTTGTGGGCCTGATCTTTGCCGTAGTGGGTCATTCGTCGCGACCCGACGACTCCAAGCGCGGCGTGATCGGTAGGGCGGATTTCGCCTTTTACGTAAAGAAGGAATGGAGGGTCATGAATCTCACGCAGGGCAGTGGGATAATTTTCATCATCAAGGGTCAGGAGAGAAATGCCGTGATCGGCAATGCGGCGCTGTTCCTCGGGCAGGTCGATCTGATTCTCCCAGTCGAGAATCGTCCCTGCCATTTCCGATCCGATACCGTTCACGCGCTGAAGGGCGGCGCTGGTGGACGCTAGAATCGCTTCAGGAGATTCAAACTGGTCCAATAGCCGACGGACCCTGATGGGGCCGATGCCTGGAAGCAAATTAAGAGCCAGAAACGCTTCTTTGGAAGTCATCGTGATCATTCGAATACTTGATTCTCACACAAAGATCAAGTGTTCATTTGAAACCCTATTTCAAATTTTGCTTCCGATTTGAATCACTTCGGCTTCCGATTTGAATCACTTCGTAGTGCAATTTCGATTAGCGGAGACTGTTTTCTCCGTCTAAGATCGCGGCGAACTAGTTATGGGAGAAAAGTGGACACTGAAAACGGCTGCAACTCAAAAAGCACCCGGTCTTCACCCCTTTGCGGGGGCACGACTGCGGGTCTTCCTGCGGCATGCTTTGTTCACTCCTGGATTGGATCCGAGGACCCGATATCAGCGATTGATTGCCTGGATCGGGCAATTTCTGCGCCTGCCTTTGGTGGCCATTGAAAAAGTGAAATATGCCGGCGCCATCAATCGCCAGACGATGGAGAAACCGCCGGTCTTTCTGATCGGTCACTGGCGAAGCGGGACGACTCATTTGCACAATTTGATGAGTCGGGATCCTCAATTTGGATATCTCAAATTTTCCGAAACGGCGATGCCGCAAGACATGCTCGGGCCCAAGGTTCGGATCGCCCGTAAGCTGATCGACCGGGCCTTGCCCGAGGATCGCGGGTTCGACAAGGTTCGGCTGACCCTGGATGAGCCTCAGGAAGAGGAAATGGCCCTGGGTAATCTGAATCCAATTGGCTACTACGGAGTCTACTACTTCCCTAGCAAGATGGAGGAGCAGCGAGACAGGGCCTTGTTCTTCGACGGATGTGACTCGGCTGAGGTGGAGCGATTTCGCCGAAACTACAAAAATCTGATCAGGAAGGTGAACTACGTGAAACAGGGGCGGCAGCTGCTTTTCAAAAACCCTCCGTCCACGACGCGAATGGAGATGATTCTTCAGATGTATCCTGACGCCAAGTTTGTTCACATGGTGAGGAATCCCTGGGAAGTTTACTGCTCAACTCGGAGCCATTTCCCCCGGGTTTTTAATGCCTTTGCGTGGCAGGACTTTCAGCACGCTGACCTGCCGGGCTACACCTTGGAGACCTATGAGAAGTTGATGCGACGCTATTTGGAGGATCGTGATCGTTTGCAGTTGCCCGCCAATCAGCTCGTGGAAACGACCTATGAGGCAGTCACGGCGGATCCGCTTGGCGAAATCGGGCGTATCTACGATACCCTCGGCCTCGATAGCAAAGCGATTGGCTTGACTCATATCGGTGAGTATCTGGGTGGATTGGATGGCTATAAGCGAAATGTGCATACGATCGATTCCAGTGAGGCCGAACAGGTCAAAGAGCGGTGGAAGTTCTCTTTCGATGCGTGGGGATACGATTTTCCGCCTCCTTCATCGGTGGAGATAAAATAGGTTAACGGTTCTGTTATAGTTCATTTAATATTAACGAGTTGAAATCACTTTTTATAGTATCTGGAGAGATTAGTGGTGACACACACGGTAGTGCGTTGCTGTCTGCCTTGGCGGATACGGGTGAGTGGAGCGTTGCAGGTCTCGGTGGGCCTCTGATGGCGTCCCAGTCCGAGTTAATTGAAAACTGGCTCGACGATGCCGCAGTGCTTGGGCTCTGGGAGGTTCTGAAGAAATACAGCTACTTTCGCCGGAAGCTGGATCAAACCACTGGGCGTATCATGAGTTCCAATCCGGATGGAGTCATTCTGGTCGATTACCCCGGATTTAACCTGAGATTGGCCAAAGGTCTTCGAGACAAGGGCTACCGCGGAAAGTTGATTTATTACATCAGTCCGCAGGTTTGGGCCTGGAAGCGAGGCCGGATTAAGACGATGGCGAAGTTACTCGATCTCATGATCTGTATCTTTCCTTTCGAGAAAGCTCTCTATGAGGAGTCTGGACTGCCGACTATCTTTGCTGGCCATCCCTTGGTGGATGAAATGGCGAAGCTTCGGGAAGGTGGCATCGAGAGGGAGGACGGCCTGGTCGCTTTGCTGCCCGGTTCGAGGGAGCGCGAGGTTGAGAAGTTGTTTCCTCCGATGTTGGGCGCTGCTGAGATATTGTTGAAACGGAACCCGGATCTTCGATTTGCGACTTCAGGAGCGACTCCGGTATTGATGGAACGACTCCGGGAGATGGTTGCTGAACGTGGCCTGAGCGAAGCAGTGGCCGTTGGTGAGCATACGAGTCACGAGATCATGCAGCGAGCTCAGGTGGGGGTGGTGGCTTCGGGGACAGCCACGCTGGAGGCAGCGTGCCTGCAGCTACCCTACTGTTTGACCTACAAAGTGGCTTGGCTGACCGCTCAGGTGGCTCGGAGACTGATGTCGGTCCGCTTTCTCGGTATCGTCAATGTCCTCGCAGGAAGTGAAGTGGTTTCTGAGCTCTTGCAGGGAAAAGCAACGCCAGATGGCATCGCGCAGGAACTCAGTCGGCTGCTGGATGACGCCGCGGTCAGAGAATCTCTCCAGCGCCGTTTGGCGGAAGTGGTCGAAAGTCTCGGAAGCGGAGGCGCACATCGAAATGCAGCCGACGCGGTTGCTGGCTTGTGGAAGGACAAGCAACGATGAAAGAAGGAGCAAAACTGCGATTTATTCTTGTCGCGATGCCTGCTGGTATCATGCTCCTCGGTGTTCTGTCGATGATTGGCAGTCATCTGAAGAAGGCGGACGAGCCCATGGATCCTAACGAATCAATCAGGCTGGAGGCTGCTCGTCTCAAGCAGCAGCCAGTCAACCGAGCTGACTTGGAGCGATACCTCACTATTCTTTGCGAGCAAATCGGCGAGCGCAATGTGGGTAAGCCAGAAAAGCTGGAGCAAGCTGCCATTTGGATTCACTCAACCTTGGGTGGACGCAATCTGGGGTATTCGGTTAGGCCTGAAAACTACGTGGTGGAAACGGAATCGGGTGAGAGCCTTTCGGTGAGGAATTTGATCGCTGAGCTACCGGGGCTTTCACGCCGCGATGAAATTGTAGTGGTGGGAGCTCATTACGACACGGTGACCGGTTGCCCGGGAGCCAATGACAATGGCACCGGCGTGGTGGCGCTGCTTTCGCTGGCTCAGGCCCTGGCGGGTGAACAGCAGGAGCGAACGGTTCGTTTTGTTGCGTTTGTGAACGAGGAACCGCCTTACTTTCATACTGAGTCCATGGGCAGTCTTGTGCATGCCAGAGGCTGTCGAGAGCGTGATGAGAACATCGTTGCGATGATCAGCCTCGAGACCATTGGCTGCTACACGAATGCTCCAAGCAGCCAGAAAATTCCCGAAGGATTGGAAGGGGAGTTCCCCACGGTTGGAAACTTCCTCGCGTTCGTTGGTAATTCGTCTTCGCAGTTTTTGGCTGATTCAGCTCGGTCAGCTTTTATGTCAGCATCCGGAATCCCGGCGCTCGCGGGAGGATATCCAGAGACGGTTCCAGGCGTTGCCTGGTCTGACCATTGGTCATTCTGGCAGGCCGGCTATCCTGCGATTATGGTGACTGATACGGCGCCCTATCGCTATGCCCACTATCACAAACCAACGGATACGATCGATAAAGTGGATTTCGACAAGTTGGAAGATGCCGTCAAAGGACTAGAGGCGGTGGTGAGGGCTTGGGCGAATCCGTAGGTGCGAAGGGCGAAGGGCGAAGAGAAAATACGGATAGGCTCCTGCGCGACCGCGGAGAAACGTGCGGTTTTCGCTCACCCTTCGGCCAGCAGCATTCCTTCTTTTTCGCTGAGGAATTCCGCTATGCCGTTCTCTTTATCGCAGAGAATGACGAGTGGCTTAACTGGCTTCTCTGTCAATTCGAAGCCCATGATGATGACTTTCTCGCCAGCGTTGATGAGGTGGGCGGCGGCGCCATTGATTCCAATCACGCCGGTGCCGGCTTCACCCTCGATGACATAAGTTTCGAGGCGGGCACCTGTCGTCGCGCTCACGACGAGGACTTTCTCGCCAATCCAGAGACCTACCGCATCGATCAGGTTTTTGTCGATCGTGATGCTGCCCACGTAATCCACGTTGGCTTCCGTGACGGTAGCCAAATGGATTTTGGATCTGAGGAGACTGCGCATGAAATTAGAAAAGTGGCAAGATTTCTCAAGAACTGCAGAATTGCAAGGGCTCACTGCGTCAGTCTCTCGATAGACACGGGTGCTTGCCAGACTATTTTAGAGAATGGTTCGCTCGACCGCTTTTTGCCAATGGGTGTGATTTGCCTGCAGAGCAGCCTCTTGATCTCCGGGGGCAAATCGACCGGAAGCGGTCCATTTGGAGGCGATTTCTTCTTTGTTGTTCCAGACCCCAACTGCCAGGCCTGCGAGATAAGCGGCCCCCAGGGCTGTTGTTTCGGGGACTTGAGAACGAATTACCGGGACACCCAGAACATCGGCCTGAATTTGCATCAGCAGATCATTCTTCGACGCGCCACCATCGACGCGTAGCTCTTTCAGTTCGATTCCGGCGTCACTCGCCATCGCATCCATCACGTCGTTGGTTTGATAGGCAATGCCCTCGAGCGCGGCCCTGGCGATGTGAGCCTTGTTGGATCCCCGGGTCAGGCCAGTGATCGTGCCACGGGCAAAGCCGTCCCAATGCGGGGCACCCAGTCCGGCGAAGGCAGGAACAAAATAGACACCGCCGCTGTCTTCGACTTCTCTGGCGAGCGCTTCGACTTCGGACGCGTCACGAATGATGCCTAACTGATCTCTTAACCACTGAACCACGGCCCCTCCGATAAAGACGCTGCCCTCGAGTGCGTATTCGGTGACCCCATCAATTTGCCAGGCGATCGTGGTGAGCAATCGATTCTGAGAGACGATCGGTTCGGTGCCGGTGTTCATCAGCATGAAGCACCCTGTGCCGTAGGTGTTTTTCGCCATGCCGGCAGAATGGCAGGCCTGACCAAAAAGGGCGGCGTGTTGATCACCTGCAATCCCTGCAATAGGAATCGCTTCACCGAAGATCTCGGGATCCGTTTCGCCGTAAACTTCGCTGCTCGAACGAATTTCGGGCAGCACCGACTTCGGTATGTCGAGCAACTCCAGCATGTCGTCGCTCCAAGCGACTTGGTGAATATCACAGAGCATGGTCCGCGACGCGTTGGTCGCGTCGGTGATATGGAGATTGCCATTGGTCAATTTCCAAACCAGCCAGGTGTCAATGGTTCCGAAAGCCAGCTCGCCGGCTTCAGCGCGCTCCCGGGCACCTTCGATGTGATCCAACATCCAACGCAACTTCGAGCCGGAGAAGTAGGCGTCGACGACGAGACCGGTGGTTTCTTGAATCTTTTCGGCATGGCCTGCCTTCACCAGCTCCTGACAGAAGTCTGCCGTGCGTCGATCCTGCCAGACGATGGCATTCCCGACCGGCTCACCTGTTGCTCTATCCCAGAGCACCGTTGTTTCGCGTTGGTTCGTGATGCCGATGGCCGCCATGTCAGTCGCTGCCAGGCCGGCTTCGGTAATGGCAGCGCGAGCCACTTTGAGTTGGGTGTCCCAGATGGCGTTTGGATCGTGCTCGACCCAGCCGGGTTCCGGAAATAGTTGCTCAAACTCTTCCTGAGCGACACCAACTAGTTCTCCGCTGTCGCCAAACACGATAGCACGTGAACTTGTCGTTCCCTGATCCAGGGACAGAAGGTAGCGAGGCATAGTCGGAGTCTATTATTACTGAAAGGAATTTGCTTTTTCAAGGAGTTCTTATCGGTGCGTTGGTTGAGGGGGTGCAATCAATGGCGCGGCTACACAGGGAGAAAGTCTCGCCGCTATGCTGCGCTTGTCAGCTTGAAAACGGCCGGTCAGCACTCGATCCAACTCGCCGTATCTAGGTTCCAGATAAAGGGAGGTGAAGCGCTGGAGAACTATGACTTCGCAACCAGCCTAATCCTCCCTCCCGGTCAGAAAGAACGTCCTGACAAATGCAAAACGGAATGGCAGGGAAAAGTTCCCAAGTTTAATTCGATTCGCTGGGTCGGAGGCACCTTCGAACAACGGCCCCGGGCCTACCTGAAACAGGGGGGGGGCCGAAATCGACGCCAATGCGGCTTTCGACACTGCCGTAGATGAGTCGGTAGAACGGGAGGAGTAGGACAAATAATGATCTCGAAGGAAATCAATTCAATAACATCGCAGAGATCTTTTGCCTAATATGATATGGATCTATCAGAGCAGCATTCGTAAAGTGCCTCCTTATTTACCAATAGCAGCAAAGCGCACAGACCTATCACTTTTATGAGACACGCGATCAAATCAATCCTGTTTTTAATGCTCCTTTCCGGTCCCCTCGCTGCGTTCGCAGACGATCGCCCCGAGAAACCTAACATTGTCCTACTTCTCACTGATGATCTCGGTTGGCAGGACGTAAAATGCTACGACATCGATGATCCCTCTCCGGCCGATACGCCGAACATCGATGCTTTTTCGAAAAAGGGTGTGATGTTCTGGCAGGCCTATTCTCCTGCCCCGACCTGTGCGCCTTCGCGCTGTGCGATCCTTAGCGGAAACCATCCGGCCCGCGCCCAAAAGACACATGTCGTCGGCGGTGCGCCGCCTGCACCACTGAGCAAGCACATGCGTATGATGGATCCCTGGTACAGTGGTCGCATGCCGGCTGATGAACTGACCATCGCAAAGATCCTCGGGCAGAATGGATACACGACCGGTCACTCGGGGAAATGGCACGTCGCGATCGACCATCATGCTTTTCCTCAGCCGGAAGATGTCGGATTTCAATTTACCGAGGCCGAACGTGGCGCCCGCTCTGGGATGAAAGATCGACTCAGTGGCTTTGCGACGGACGCGCGCGACGATCCCTTTCGCCTCGATGAGAATGGCTACCCATTTCACCAGACCAATGAGGATGCACTTACTTTTATAAAGGAGAACGGAGACAAACCTTTTTTTCTCTACTACGCGACATGGCTCGTGCACGCCCCGATTCAAACCCGATCAGAAGCACTTCTGAAGAAGTATGCAGAAAAGATTGGAACCGATCCTGCCAATACGCCCGGAAAGGAAACGCCCGGCCAACTCAATCCTTTCTTTGCCGCAATGGTTGAAGAGCTGGATTACTACTTGGGAACGATTTTCAACTACCTTGAGGAAACCGAAGATCCCCGATGGCCTGGCCACAAACTGAGTGAAAACACTTACGTGATTTTCACTTCTGACAACGGAGGAATGGAAGGCAGCTCGAAAGAACGCTACACCGACAATCATCCTCTCGCCCGCGGCAAAATATCTGCGATGGAAGGAGGCACGCGAGTTCCTCTCATTATCGCCGGCCCTGGAATCGAAGGGGGCATCCAAACCGATGTGATGGCGAACGGACTTGATTTCTATCCCACTATTCTATCAATGGCAGGCATTCTAAAACCAGCGCATAAGCCGCTGGATGGCTGCGATCTCACGCCTCTCTTGAAAGAAGATCCTACAAACCCTTCCCTTGTGAGGCATTCTGACGGAGCAATTCGAGACACAATGGTGTGGCACTTCCCCCATGGTAATGCGCTCGAGAGCACGATTCGAGTGGGTGACTTTAAACTGGTTCGGAACTACGACTACGCGGCAAACCCTGAAACCAAGAAACTCGAGCTTTTTCAACTCTACCAAACAGAGGACGGAAAACAGAAGCGAGTGGACATCGAAGAGGCGAAGAGCCTTACCGCAGTAATGCCGGCAAAAGCGCAAGAAATGGACGTGCTCCTTACCCAAGAGCTTGAGGAGATGAAGGCAAGTTACCCCGCCTACAATCCAGACACGATCGCCTCCCTCCCAAACAAGGAAAAAGTGCCTGCGATTTTGAGGCATATTCAACGGGAAGGAGGTGTCGACTTCACCTACGAGACAAAGGGTGCCAAGGTGGTCCATGCGGACCTTATCTACACGCTCAACGGTGGTGATCGCTATGAAGAGTGGTTCAGAACTGAGGTCCCTCTGATTACTGATACCAAAGTCCGAGCTTCTATCCCGGAGGGAACGACGCACGTTTACATTAATTTGATCGATGAAAACGGCTTTCTCGTGAGCTATCCAAAGGTCGATCGCAAGAAGGTTCAGTTCTCCGAGACGGCAGTCGCTGTGGAAGCGAATTGAGATTCAGTCCTGACTTTTATCAGAACACTAGCGTAGCCAGTTGGTCGCCCTTTTCATGAATGCAATTTCTCCCGGGAGTCTCCTGGCACTTGTAACGGCCCTTGCTTCTCAGGCCTTTTCACAATCGGGCCCTGCGCTGCCTCAAGCGATGCCTCTCTCCACTGATCGAACTTCGATATGGTGGCGGGATGGATTCCCAGAGATCATTCCTCAAGCGCGTTGGCACCGTTGCATTCGAACTGGAAATTTCGGCTTCGTGCTTGATACGGAATCGCTTGAGATACCGCATTTCGGAACGCTTGCGCCAGTGACCGACGACAGTGGGCTCTACGATTTGCCGCCCGCTGATCTTGATCTTCAGATGACGGTGAATGGAGTCACTTATCTCTGCGAGAAAGCGGAAGAGTGGACTCGTTTCACAGGACCACGACTCGTCGAATCAGGTCATTTTTTTCAACGCGGGGATGTCACAGATCTTGTCTTCCGATCAAAGGAGGGAACAACGCTAAATAGCGAAATGAGACTGGAGACGGCGGCATGGTCAGACCGACTATCGCTTATCCTTGCCGGCCGCCCCGGCATCAGGCCCATCGTCCCGGGAGAGGCTTCCTTTGGCCGAGTAAGAGGAGGTTTCGGCTTTGATGGAGAAAACACCTTTGTGATTCCTGCCGAACCAGCACTTGATACACCGGCGTTCACACTGACGTTTTGGACGTTCATTCCAGCCGATTTCCAAGCAGGCAAGATGCCCCCTTGGCTCATATGTCGGGGCCGCAATGAGCTCGCCGATGGCAATTTTGGAATCATCCTTCGAAGTGGTGCGACACCAGAAGTGCGAATGAACCTCGGAGGTGGCATTGACAATGCCCACACTCTTCGACCGGAATCCAGCAGCCCACTGACTCTGAATTCATGGAACCACCTCGCGATGAGTTACGATGGAAAAAATCTCCAACTCTACGCGAACGGTATGGTCGCAGCGGCGATGGCGATAGAAAAAACCAAGTTGACGAAGGCACTACCTATCACTTTCGGGGGGCGCGGTGACGGTTATGGAGATGGTTATCGATTCCAAGGGGTGATTGACGAAGTCCGTTACTATGATCGTGCTCTCACCGTCAATGAGCTTCGCCTACACTACAACAAGCCCGAGCAGGAACGCCCTGGTCTGAAGCCAGTTGAAGAGTGGCGATTCAGCCAGGAACATAGCGCCTCAATGAGCCAACTGCCGGAGGAATGGAAAGAAGCATCCATGCAAGTATCGCTCACCACTTCGGGGAAGAAACTATCACAAGATTGGAAACTGCTTCCAGGGAAGGTCTGGTCAGATGAGATGCAGCAAGTATCGCTTTCGATTGATCCAGTGACATTTTCCAAGGCAAATGAGAATCCCTCAATCACGGTTGAAGCCACCGAAATTGCGAAAAACGAAGCGCGTCCCGTGCAATTTGATCGTGGACTGGGCTGGCACAGAATCAATCTAGACGGAATCGAGCCGATCCTCCCAAAAGGCGTTTCGTCCCCGTCAAACGATGCCATAGAACGCATCAGGTTGACTCTGAAAAATCCCGGCAACACCGACGAGATCGCAAGGCTCATGTTTGAAAAGTCCCCCCGGGGATTTCGGCAACGGATCGGCTCACCAATCACCGGTATCTCCGCGGTTCTTCGAGACAAGGATGGAAACCCCACTGGCATCCCTGTTCAGCTAAGTAAAAACTGGCACAATGAACCGGAAGGCGGTGTTTACTCGGGCCAATGGTTCCACGGTATCAGCCAGGTTTCCCTGCCCGCCAAAACAGCAATCGAACTTGAGCTTACGATCGCCTACGGCCATTGGGGCGGCGCTCCCGCAGCTTCTCATGCGCAACTAAGCCTGATTGGCTGGGGAGGAAACCAACGATGGGATCAAAGCGCACTCGGATCTTGGGGTGAGAGCATTTGCTACGACCCTGAACAAATTCAGGCCAACTGCACGATCACCGATGTGCGCCCGCTCTTGGTGACTTCGATGGGCCGAGATCCACAATGGAGCTGGACGAACAACGTCGGGGGAGGCGATATTTTCCGGCTCTTCAATGCTGATGGATTACGCGTGCCACACGCTTCGATGCAAACAATGTATCATCGTCAGGGCCCCTGCCTTACCGAAGCCACCTATTCGGGACTCCTCGGGGAAACGATTGATCACCGAACTACAGTTAGCCTATGCCGTACCGACGATCTCGTTCGAGGCACTTACCGCATCCGTATGGATGTAAACGCAACTACCGATTTCTCTCGTTTCGTGATCTTCCAAATTGGGGCCGACACCTACAGTTCAACGGGCGAAAGGAAATTCGCCTATGGCGATCAAAACGGACTTAAAGAGGAATGGTCAGCGAAGTGGGGCGAGAACGCCTATCGCAATGAGCCAAAAGAAGGCGCCGGTAGGAACCCTTGGATCTCATTGCACGAGGCAGTTCCTCGGAAGAATGTCAAAACGGGTGCGATTGCCAATCGTGGTGTTGTTGTCAGAGAGTGGAAAGCACGGCTCGGAGGTAAGGATGCCTCGCCATGGATTGCTGAGCGCGGGATCGACCTTCGTTCGCACCTGACGTCAACGATCGATTTCGTACCTCCTCCGAGTGTGACAAGACTCGAACCGGGCGACTTCGTCGAGGCCACGATTGAGCACATTATCATCCCCCAATTTGCAAAAGACTACTACGGCCCGAATCAGAATCTCCGCAGCGCCCTGACAAAACATGAGGACACATGGAAAATGATCCATCGTGAGGCAAAGGAGAATGCAAGGGCAGTCGAAGTGACGAAGGGCAAACTCGCTCATCGTTTTCCCGATATCGACATTGAGACAGAATCCGACATCGCAGAGCTCACTTTGACCGGTGGACTGGGCTATGTGCCACTGACTTTCTCAAACCTCAGCTCTCATCGTGGCTACGCGCTCACCATCGACGGGAAGCTTGTAAATCAGAGTGTCCACGGGAATGATTTCTGGCAGACCGATTACGACCCTGCCAAGGGAACATGGTCGCATACTTACAACGTTCCTGTCTCCGATCAAAAACCGCATCAAATCGTATTCGGACGCCGCTGAGATTGTTACTGACTGACAGGAATTTGCTTTTTCAGGGAGTTCTTGTCAGTGCGTCGGCCCAGCCCCGTTCTTCGCGCTGCACGCTACGAAGGGCTTGAGGGGGTGCAAAACCATCGCATTACGGAGCGGTGCTGGGAGCTGGCGCTGGAATACTCTGTTCATCCGGCTCAGCCTGCTTTGGTGCGGGCTTGTAAGATAGCGCTAAAAGCAGGAAATCAACAAGATCACCCTCATTTTGATACTCGCAGAAAAAATTGGCCAGTGTGTTGGGATAGCTAACGATGGCGCGATTCGCACCGCCCCGAGAATAGACAAAAATTTCGACTTTTCGTCCATCAATTTTCGCCCCACGATTCCGAATGACAGTTACCGTCTCATCCCCTTTGAAACGCAGCCGCGTCGTGTCGGCATAGACGCCTGCCATCGGCCCTAAATCAAAACTCACCATCGCTTCTTTTCTTTGGAAGAGCCCAACAATCGAGTCAATCCCTTGCTGAGGAACATATTCGTATCCTTCAGGAAGGTTGACCGTGCCGTGACTTCCCGGGAGTCTTTGCTCCTCAGCTTTGAGGGAAAGAAAACTGCAGACCAGGAGTGCGATCGCTGCCATAGCGGGCGATGCTCCCTTGAGCCGTATCAGGCGTCGCACGCCGAGCTTCGAATAGTTGAGGTCAGTCATAATGAAGTGGTAGCATGTAAGGCTTTCGGTCTCCTGCCAGTATTTTCAGAGACTGAAAGGAATTTGCTTTTTCAAGGATTTTTATCGGCGCATCGGTCCTGCTGGGATTGAGGGGGTGCAATATTGGGCCTTGTTCCCGCAAGGGGTGAACTTTCTAACTTACCAATAAAGAGCGTAGAAGCTAGTAGATAGAGACTAAGATATTTCATGATGAGTATCGAATTGAAGATTGGATTGTGGCGGTGGATCGGACGAAATTAGTAGTTTAATGTAGCGCCTTTCATTGGCTTGTTTCGCTCACCCAGCCACCACTCCTTGGGACCTTCGGCTTCGATCTCTTTCCATACCTGGAAGAGCGCTTTCTTCATCTCTTCAGTCTTCTCGGGCATCGCGGTGGCGAGATCATTTTCTTCTTTCCAGTCTTTTTGAATTTCGAAAAGCATGAACTTGGTCATCTCATCGTTACTAACAATCTTCCAATCACCGATGCGGAGAGCTGATCGTTCGCCAACCTGGGAAACATGGGTTCGCCAGAATAGCGGGACCTTTCGAGCAACGGGTTTCCCGGCAAACGCCGGGAGCATGCTGGTTCCGTCGATGGTGCGATCATCAGGAAGAGGGATTCCGACAATATCCAGAATGGTGGCAAAGACATCGGAGCCGATCACCGGGATATCACTGACTGTCCCTGCTTCGATGTGTCCCGGCCAGCGCGCGACTCCCGGAACGCGAATACCCCCTTCGTGACTGCTGCGCTTATTGCCTCGCAAGCCTCCTGCGGTGCCCCCGTAACTCGGGACGGGTCCGTTGTCAGAGGTGAAAAACAACAGAGTATTGTCGCTGACTCCCGCCTTTTCAAGCGCCTCCATCACTTGCCCGAGAGCGTGGTCCATCTGCGTGATGTTGCCCATATATTTACTGTTCTCGTGCCCGGAATAGAGATCGGAAAATTTGGGATTGGTCGCAATCGGCGAGTGCGGTTCGTGGACCCACACGGAGAGCGCAAAAGGTTTCGCCGGGTCATGGATGTCCTCCAGCCAATGAGCGGCTTCGGCGGCAACGAGTTGAGCGGAATAGCCCTTCAATTCTCCAACAGGTTCTCCGTTGCGAACAAAATTGTCAGGGTTTTTATGGCTTGGGCTGGCGTTGTTGTGGCTATACATCCAGTAGTCGTAGCCATGATCTCCAGGTTGAGGAAAATCAGGAGTATTGAATTGTTGTTTTGAATTGAGATGCCACTTGCCGACGTGACAGGTCTCATAGCCAATCCCCTTGAGAAGCTCCGGATAGGTGATTTCACTGGCTCGCAGATGGGCCTCGTGAATTCCGGAAAGATGGCGCCAGACTCCATTTCGGTAGGGGGTGCGACCTGTCAGGATGGCCGCGCGAGAGGGGGAGCAAACGCCGCAGGCGGAATAGCACTGGGTGAACTTCACTCCCTGCGATGCCAACTTGTCGAGATTGGGAGTCTTGATTAGGGGGTGACCGTAGGTCGCCGAATCGCCCCAGCCCATGTCATCGGCCACGAAGACTACGAAGTTGGGAGTCGCTTTTTCAGCGGCCTGAAGCGAACCGGCAACACTGAATAGCAGGCCGATGATGAAAGTGAATGTTTTGTTCATTTGTGAATATTGAGTCAATCTGATTCGTTTTTCATCCTAATCTGCCGCGAGGCCCACTACGGCACCATCCTTACTGACAGGAATTTGCTTTTTCAAGGAGTTCTTATCGGTGCGTCGGTCCTACCCCGTTCTTCGCGCTGCACGCTACGAACCATTCTTCGCCTAAGCTACGAAGCTCATGAGGGCTGGCTGGGATTGAAGGGGTGCAGTGCCATTCGGGTCAAGCAACATTTACTGACTATTTAGCGCGCTCAAGTCCGTAGACAGATTGCCTGACCCTGGTTGCCTGACCCTGGTTGCCGAAAAGAAACCTTTATCCCGCCGGTCGAAATGTTGAGGACCCTTCCGTAGTCTTAGACGACAACAGCTTTCCTATATCATGAAAAACACGATTTTCATCACAGTCGCATTTTCCCTTCTTCTCCTCGCTCGCACGGCAGCGGCAGAACCAACTGGAGATGAACCGTCCCGTCCAAATATCATCCTACTCATGGGAGACGATCATGGCTGGGAAGAGGTCGGCTACAATGATCACCCTTATGTCAAAACGCCCTACCTCGATGAAATGGCGGCGTCAGGACTGCGCCTCGACAATTTTTATGCTCAGCCGAGTTGCTCTCCCACAAGGGGCAGCGTCCTGACAGGGCGGCACCCTAATCGCTATGGAATTTTTCGACCGGGATACTCGATTCGACCTGAGGAAGTAACCGTTGCTCACCTTCTGAAAAAGGCGGGGTATGCCACCTCCCATTTTGGAAAGTGGCATGTCGGGCCAGTCAAGAAATCCTCTCCCACCAGCCCGGGCGCAATGGGTTTTGATGAATGGCTGTCTCACGACAACTTCTTTGAGCTGGATCCTGTATTTTCGCGAGACGGTGGGACTCCTCAAAAGTTCTACGGTGAGAGTTCGGAAATTATCATCGATGAAGCGATCAACTATATCGAGAGGAAGAAAAAAGCTGAGGAACCGTTCTTCACGGTTATCTGGTTTGGCTCACCACACGAACCCTACAGCGGGATGGAAACGGACCTCGCGCTGTATCGGGATTTGCCGGAGAAATATAGCGAAGTAAAAGTGAGCCTAACTTCCAATGAAACGGGATTGCGAGTGAAACGTCCTCTGCGGGATGTCCTGATCGAACGGTATGCTGAGATCACGGCAATGGATCGATCTATCGGCAAACTCCGCAACGCACTCAAGACGCTCGATCTAAGGGACAATACCCTACTCTGGTATTGCGGAGACAATGGGATTCCGCCCAGTGGATTGCGGGAGTCCCAATTTCGCGGGCTTAAAGGAAAAGTGTACGAGAACGGTATTCGAGTTCCCGGAGTGATTGAGTGGCCGGCCGGGATTCCGGTTCCGCGTGTCTCAACGGTGAATGCAGTCACTTCCGATATGCTACCAACGGTGTGCGCACTGGCAGGCGTCGAAACGCCTGAGGTTCCATTGGATGGGATCAATCTGGTGCCGCTTCTGACGGGGGAAATGAAAGAACGCGGCGAAGCCATCGAGTTTTGGAATTTCCCAGTGAGCGGGAGGAACGAGACCGGTAAGCCTTACCTTGATCCCGAGCTTCAGAAAGGCACCACCCCGTTAGCCAAACAAATGGGAGGTCTCTTCACGCGCAATTTTCGGAACGACCATCATCCGGGAGTCACCGAGAGCGACTTTAGCGGAGAGCGGGCGATCCTGACCGATAACTTCAAGCTGGTGCTCAATGGGGACAAGGGCACGGGAGTCGAACTTTTTGACCTGAAGAAAGATATCGGTGAGACGAACAATCTTGCGGATACGCACCCTGACATCGTCGAGCGGCTATCCAGACAATTGCGCGAATGGCAGGAAAGTGTGATGAAAAGCCTGATGGAGCAAGATTATCAATAGTAACCTTTTTTCACTGGCCCCTCGCGATGCTCAATTGCCACGACCACCTCACTCAAAAAGCAAATTCCTATCAGTCGGGTCAGGCGAGTTTTAGAGTTAACTGAATTAGGGGTGAGCCATAACAAATTAGCAAAATTAGGGGTCAGCCCAAAATTAGAATTAGGCAATAGAATTAGGGGTCACAGTGAGAATTAGGGGTCAGCCAGCATTTCTAGAATTAGGGGTCAGTCAGTAGAATTAGGGGTCAGCCAGCATTTCTTGATTTTTTCCATTTCCGGATTTTTGCGGGCAGCACTTTCTCATCCGCCTGTGCGAAACGGCGAATCTGCTGGCTTGAGTTTGCTGCTGACTTCATATTCAAGTGTTCAGCAAGCCAGGCGTGCGAAACGGACGTTTCACTCCACACCGCCCAGGCGATTGAGGTTCGCGTCCAATCGTTGTAGCAATTCTCAATCAGCTGTTCGAGTGGTCTTCCGAAATGTGCTTCTCCTGCTTTTAGAATTCCTTTGGCTCGTTTGATATTCCAATCCTTGAACGTCTCAGAGCTCTCAAAACTTCGACATTCACGGGGATCTTCGACATCGAGAAGTGATAACATTTTCTCTTTAAACGTTTCGCTCCCCCAATACCATCCGCGCCTAACTCGGGATTCAAAAGTGCCTCCATCTATTTCGTGAACGATCCCAGCTTCATCAGCGATCCACTTATCATAGCGTGAAATCAGTTCGCGACGGCCCTTTGCGGTATCCTTTTCACCGTATAAATCAAGGCCTTCAACGACCATGAGCCACTTGGGACGCTTCGTGGGCGGAAGACGATACCCTTGCCCCAGACTGCTCCATTCATAGTCTGCGCAGCTGCGTTCGACGTCATCCAGCAATCCTGCTCTCCCGGGATTGAGGTGAACATAGTCGATCGCCGTTCTCAAATAGTCGCGCCAGAGCTTTCCTCCAGCGTCCTGATTCTCAATCAAAATTGAGCGATAGCGGCCCCCGAATAAATGTCCCCATAGTTGGTGGCGGGAATTCAACCTCCGTGTGTAGGTGTTTTGAAACCACTGCATTCCATCGACGAGGTTTCCCTCCGGTGTCCGTAAGACGAAGTGATAGTGATTGTCGAGAAGAACCCAGGCAAAGATCTCCCACCGGTAGCGGACCGCCGCTTCTGATAAGGTTTTTACGAAAAGCTTTCGATCAGCATCATCAAAGACGATCGGTTCTCTCCGGTTACCCCGCGCCATGATATGGTAACAAGCATTTTCAAACTCAATTCTCGGCGCTCTCGGCATGGAATGGTGATAGATAAGAAAATGGCATTAGTCAAGAAATGCTGGCTGACCCCTAAAACTACTAAAACTACCTACTGGCTGACCCCTAAAACTACCTAAGAAAGTGTAACCTATGTGTCCGGTCTAAGTGTTACCCATGTCCCCGGTTCGTTTGTTACCTATGTGTCCGGTTCATACCACTCCTAAAAGACCCCTAAAAGCTGGCTGACCCCTAAAAGTCGCCACTAAAAGTCGCCACTCGGAATCGGCAAAATCGAATTGGCTGATGGCGGTTCAGTCCCCG